>NZ_JBFANM010000008.1:0-231004 GCF_040674815.1 Nonomuraea sp. NPDC049709 | reverse complement strand
GGAGCTCGGACAGCGGATGCGACTCCGCGACCTCGACCACCAGGGCGCCCTCGTCGATCAGGGTCGCGAGGTGGGCCAGCTGCTCCGGGTACGGCGCTCTTGACAGTCCCCCGCGCCGGGTTACGATCCGAAAGTCCCGAAAGCGCTTTCGCCCTCCGGGGCGCCCGCGAGAGGACCCCCCGATGCCCGCCTTTCGCATCCTCGCCGCCACCCTCCTGACGATCGCGCTGTGCGCGCCACCGGCCGCCGCCGCGGAGCCGGTCCCGATCGACGACCCCATCCCCGAGCAGCCCACCCCGTCGGCGCTCACGCTGACCCTGGAGGAGTTCGCCTCCTTCCCCAAGACCGAGACGATCCCGGAGCCGACCGACCCCCGGCTGGTGCGCTGGGCCCGGATCAACTACCTGGGCGAGCTGCCCGACGGCTCCCACCGCCGGTACGTCAACGACCTCAACGGCAAGCTCTACCTGCTCGGCAGGGACCGGCAGCCGAAGGAGTACCTGGACGTGGCCGCCGCGTTCGCGCCCGACTTCGTCTCCGGCCGGGGCCTGGGCAGCGGGTTCGGCTTCGCCGCCTTCCACCCCGAGTTCGGGTCGAACGGGCGGTTCTACACCGTCCACACGGAGTGGGGCGCCGCGCTCACCACGAAGACCCCCGACCTGCCGCCCCAGCCGGGCACCAGGTTCCACGGCGTGATCACCGAGTGGACGGCCGCCGACCCGAGCGCCGGCGTCTTCTCCGGCACCCGCAGGGAGGTGCTCAGGCTCGGCTTCTCCGGCCAGATCCACGGCATCCAGCAGATCGACTTCAATCCGGCGGCCCGCCCGGGCGACCCGGACTACGGCCTGCTCTACGTCGCGGCGGGCGACGGCGGCCGGGGCGCCTCCAGCGACGACCCGCAGAACCTGGCCATCCCGCAGGGCAAGATCCTCAGGATCGACCCCGTCAGCCCCACCGGCAGGTACGGCGTCCCCGCCTCGAACCCGTTCGCCGGGCAGGAGGGCAAGCTGGGCGAGATCTACGCCTACGGCATGCGCGACCCGCACCGCTTCAGCTGGGACCGCGGCCGGCTGCTCCTCGGCCACATCGGCGAGCACGCCATCGAGGCCGTCTACGACGTGGGCCCCGGGGACAACCTGGGCTGGAGCGAGCGCGAGGGCGCCTTCGTCTTCGACAAGGCCGACCGCTGCCACCTCTACCCGCTGCCGGACGACGACGCCCGGTACGGCTACACGTACCCGGTGGCCGCCTACGACCACGACCCGCCGCCCGGCCACCCCTGCAACGCCGACAGCGGTCACGCCGTCGTCGGCGGGTTCGTCTACCGGGGCGGGCGGCTGCCGCTCCTGTACGGGAAATACCTGTTCGGCGACATCGTGGACGGCCGGATCTTCTACACCGTCGCCGCCCACATGCGCGAGCAGGCCGGCCGGGCCACGATCTACCAGCCGCGCCTGGTGGACGCCGCCGGCAAGCCCGTGACCATGCCCGACCTGGCCGGCAGCGCCCGGGTGGACCTGCGGTTCGGCCAGGACGGCGCGGGCGAGCTGTACGTGCTGTCCAAGGCCGACGGCAGGATCTGGAAGGTCACCGGGGCCGCCTACGCACCCTCCGGGGTGCTGCCCTCGTTCCGCCCGAACCTGGTGGCCGCGTACGACTTCGAGCACCCGCTGCCCGGCGACCCCGCCCGCGAGCAGGACCAGGGCCTGTCCGGCACCGCGATCACCCTGGTCAACGGCGGCGCCGCGATGCGCGTCCCGGACGGCGCGTACCGGGGCAGCACGAACGCCCTGGAGACCCGGCAGGTCGATCCGGCCACGGCGGGAAACGACGACTGGAAGGCCGGCGTCTACACCGAGCCCGGCGTGCCCACCCTGCGCGCCTTCAACGCGGTCCGGGGCGCCACCGTCATGGGCTGGTTCAAGATGCTGGGCGCGGGCCCCGCGCCCAACTCCAACACCCCGGACCCCGCCGACCGCTTCAACGCGATCGGCCTGGCGGGGGTGCTCAGCGGCAACTCGCAGGGCCACGACGTGCGGGCGCTGCTGGAGCTCATCACGGTCGAGGGCGAGCTCCGGGTGGTGGCGCTGGCCAGGAGGGTGGACGGGTCCGCCTCCCAGACGTTCGCCGCGAACCGGCCGTGGCAGGAGATCCTGCCGCGCGACCGGTGGGTGTTCCTCGCCGCCACGTTCGACTTCGACACCGGGACGATGCGCCTCTACCGCGACGGCCGCCCGCTCGACGGCTTCCGCACGGTGGCCGGCGACCCGTGGGGGCTGGAAGGCGATCCGGAGCCCGACGTCACCTCGGCGACCGACCCCAGAGGCATCAAGATCGGCGGCAGTTACCCGCAGAACACCAGGGAGCAGAACCCGTGCGACTGCCGCATGGACGGCCTGATGTTCCTGGACCGGGTGGCCACCGCCGGCGAGATCAGGGCCCAGTACGAGCTCGTCCGCGGACGTTAGCCGGGTCTGCGGGCGTCAGCCGACGACCCGCATCTTCTTGGTCCGGTGGTCGGTGAGGTGCAGGTCGCCGCCCAGCCGCTCCTTGAGCAGATCGAGCACCTTGCGGCTGGACAGGACCGTCCAGAGGCTGCCGACCAGGTGCGGGTTGTACTCGGGGGCGGCGTCCATCCAGGCGTCCTTACCGGCCTGGCTCCGGAACGTCGTGACGAAGAACTCGCCGTCCGGGGTCTTGCAGTACCCGGTACGGAGCTCGGCGGCGTTGACCTGCATGCGTGGCGAGCAGCCGACCTTGGCGGAGAGCTGCTCGACGGTGAGGGGGGTGGGCCCGGCCTGTCCGCCTGCTGCGACGTGGTCGTGGCCGCTCCCGGAGGTGCAACCGGCGACCAGTCCGGCCAGCAGCGCGAAAGCGGCCAGACGTGGAATTGTCGTCATGTGCGGAGGTACGCAGCACCCCGGGCGGCGGTTCAGACCCAGACCGGCTACTTAGGTGTCGGCGTCTGCGAGACCCGGTGGTCGGTCAGGTGCAGGTCGCCGTTGAGCGGCCCCCTGATCGCCTCCAGCACCTTCAGCGGCCCCAGCACGGTCCAGCGCGGGCCCACGAGGTGCGGGTTGTACTCGGGCGCCCGGTCCATCCACTCGTCCTTGAGCTTCTCGGTCGCGAACGTGTTGACGAAGAACTCGCCGTCCTGGGTCTTGCAGTACGCCGTGCGCACCTCCTCGGCGTCGACCTGCATCTTCGGCTTGCAGCCGACCTTGGCGGAGAGCTGCTCGACGGTGAGGGGGGCGGCGTTGGCGGGCTGGGACTTGCCTGCTGCGACGTAGTCGCTCCAGCCGCTCCCGGAGGAGCAGCCGGCGACCAGTCCGGCCAGCAGCGCGAAAGCGGCCAGACGTGGAAATGTCGTCATGTGCGAGGGTACGCAGCCCCACCCGTCCCGGTTCACCGCGAGACCGGTTCACCTCAGGACGACGCAGCCCCGCGCCGCCAGCCGGCGCAGCACCTCGGGCTCGCCGTCCAGCTTGTTCCACCGCAGATCCAGCTTCTCCAGGCCGGGCAGGGTCTCGGCCAGGCTCTCCGGCAGCTCCCGCAGCCGGTTGTTGCGCAGGTCGAGCTGCCTGAGCCCGGCGGGCAACGTCTCGGGCAGCCGGCGCAGCCGGTTGTCGCGAAGGTCCAGGTGCCACAGCCCGGCGGGCAGTGTCTCCGGCAGCTCCCGCAGCCGGTTGCCCTGCAGGTGCAGCTCGCGCAGCCGGGTCAGGCCGCCGATCGTCCCCGGCAGCGCCTCCAGCCGGTTGTTGTAGAGCCGCAGCTCCACCAGCGCGGCCATGGATCCGATGGAGTCGGGCAGGCGGGCGATGCGGTTGTCGGTCAGGTTGAGGTAGGCCAGCCGGTCCAGCCGCCCGATCGACTCGGGCACCTCGGTGAACAGGTTGTCGCTGAGGTAGAGGTAGTCGGTGAGCGGCAGGTCGCCGAGCTCCGGCGGGATCTCGGTGAGCCGGTTGTGGCCCAGGTCGAGCATGCGCAGCCGGGTCAGCCCGCCGATGGCGGCGGGGATCTCGGTGAGCGCGTTCTGGGCCACGTTGAGCGATTCGAGCCCGGTCAGCTTCCACAGCGAGGCGGGCAGCGCGGTCAGCCCGTTCGCGCCCGCCGCGAGGTGCCGGAGCGTGCCGGGGAGGCGGTCGGGGAGCTCCGCGAGGCGGTTGCCGTACAGGTGGAGGGTCTCCAGGTTCGGCGGGCAGCCGGGGAAGGACGTCAGCACGTTGCCGTCGAGGTGCAGCGCGCGCAGCGCGGTGAGCCCGGACAGGTCGGGCAGCGCGCGCAGGCCGTTGCCGTCGAGCCGCAGCTCCTCCAGCGCGGCCAGCCCGGCCACCCGGCCGGGCACCTCGGCGATCGCGTTCCAGGCCAGGTCGATCAGCCGGACGTCGTCGGGGACGGCGGGGAAGGCGGTCAGGCCGGAGTCGGGCGCGCGCATGGCCCCCATGATCCCACGCGGCCGGTCGCGATCACCGCGTACGGGCGATCCGGAGGTCGAAGAGCTCGGACGGGGAGATGGGCATGCGGTCGATCTCGAAGCCCTCGGCGTCCTCGATGGCGGAGGCGATGACGGCGGAGACGGGGATCACGCCGGCCTCGCCCGCGCCCTTGATGCCGAGCGGGTTGAGCGGCGACGGGGTCTCCAGGTGGCCGGTCTCGACGTGGGGGATCTCGGTGGCGTACGGCATGAGGAAGTCCATGAAGGAGGCGTTCACGAGCTGGCCGTGCTGGTCGTAGACCATGCGCTCGTAGAGGGCGCCGCCGATGCCCTGGGCCACGCCGCCGTGGATCTGGCCCTCGACGATCATGGGGTTGATCAGCCGGCCGCAGTCGTGCACGACCGCGTACCTGACGACCTTGATCTCGGCGGTGTCCGGGTCGGTCTCGACGATCGCCGCGTGCATGCCCGCCGCGAACGTGGACCTGATCGGCGAGTAGTAGTCCCGCCCCTCCAGCCCGGGCTCCTCGCCCTCGGCGATGGGCGGCCGGTCAGGGGAGGCCGCACCGGAGAACTGGGTGGCCTTGGCCGTCTCCTCGTCGAAGGCGTAGCGCAGCGGGTTGGCCAGCACCGCCACCGTGGACAGCGGGATGGAGGCGGACGGCGAGCCGGCCACGTGCACCAGGCCGTCGGCGATGTCCAGGTCCGCCGGGTTCGCCTCCAGGGCCTCGGCGGCGATGCGCAGGGCCTTCTCGCGCACCTTGCGGCAGGCCAGGGCGATGGCGTTGCCGCTGACGACGGCCGCCCTGGAGGCGAACGTGCCCACCGCGTAGCCGAACCTGCGGGTGTCGCCGGTGACCACGCTGACGCGCTCGATGGGCACGCCCAGCTCGGTGGCCGCGATCTGCGCGAACGCGGTCTCGTGGCCCTGCCCCTGCGAGGTCAGGCCGGTCGAGACGTGCACCCGGCCGTCGGAGGTGATCTGCACGTGCCCGCCCTCGTACGGACCCACGCCGGTGCCCTCGACGTAGCACCCGATCCCGATGCCCCGCCCGGGGCGCCGCTCGAAGGAGTCCCAGCCGATGAGCTCCTTGATCATGCGGAGCATCTCCGGGTAGTCCCCGCTGTCGTAGATGAGCGGCCGCCCGTCCTGGAACGTCATGCCCTGGTCGTACGGGAACTCGTCGGGCCGGATGAAATTGACCTCCCGCACCTCCGTCCGGTCCTTGCCCAGGTAACGGGCGATCTTGTCCATCGTGCGCTCCATGCAGAACACGCCCTGCGGCCGCCCGGCCCCGCGATAGGGGGTGACCTGCACGGTGTTGGTGTAGACGGCGGTGAACTCGACCCGGTAGGAGCCGGGCTTGTACGGCCCCAGGAGCTGCGTGGAGGTGACGATCGGGACGATGATCCCGTAAGGGGTGTAGGCGCCGTGGTCGTGCAGGATCGTGACGTCCATCCCCAGCACGCGCCCGTCGTCGTCGAACCCCACCCGCACGTACTGCACCTGCCCCCGCTCGTGCGCGGAGGAGATGAAGTGCTCGCGGCGGTCCTCGGCCCACTTGATCTCGCGGCCGAGCGTCATGGCCGCCCACGGGACGAGGACCTCCTCGGGCCACGGGTGCACGATCTTCACCCCGAAGCCGCCGCCCACGTCGGGCGCGATCACCTCGACCTGCGGCAGCGGCAGCCCGAGAGCGGCGGCCACGGCCATGCGGACGCTCGTGGAGGTCTGGGTGCTGGAGTAGACGCGCAGGTCGCGGCCGTCCCAGCGGGCGTACACGCCCCGGCCCTCCAGCGGCATGCTGGCGCTGCGCTCGATGTCGAGCCGGAAGGCGAGCGTGTGCGGGGAGGCCTCGATCGCCTCCCTGGCGCCGCGCCCGTCGGCCGCGGGGACCTCCTGGACGAGGTGGGCGCCGATGTTGCCCGGCACGTCCTCGTGCACCAGCTGGGCCCCCTGGACGGCCTCCTCCAGGCCGACGACGGGCTTGAGCACCTCGTAGTCGACCTCGATGAGCGCGCAGGCGTCCTCGGCGGCGTACCGGTCGGCGGCCACGACCATGACCACCGGCTCGCCGACGTGCCTGACCACCTCCCTGGCCAGCGGGTAGGCGGTGCGGCCGTGCGTGAGTGCCGGGTGCGGGATGAGCAGCGGCAGCGCCCGGCCGACCCGCTCGGGCAGGTCCTCCCAGGTGTAGACGGCGACCAGGCCCTCCACGTCGAGCGCCGCCGCGACGTCGATGTCCCGGATGCGGGCATGGGCGTGCGGCGAGCGCACGAACGCCGCCGCGAGCGCGTCGCGGCCCAGGTCGTCGAGGTAGCGGCCCTGACCGGTGAGCAGCCGGGGGTCCTCCCGCCGTTGTACGGGCTCGCCGAACAGCCTCGTCGTCATGTCTCCTCCGCCAGCAGCTCGGCGGCCCGGTGGACGGCCTTGACGATGTTCTGGTAGCCGGTGCAGCGGCACAGGTTGCCGGAGATCCCCTCCAGGACGTCCTCCTCCGTGGGGGCCGGGTTGTCCCGCAGCAGGGCGGTCACCGTGCACAGGAAGCCCGGCGTGCAGAACCCGCACTGCAGCCCGTGGCACTCGGCGAACGCGCGCTGCACCGGCGACAGCAGGCCGGCCCCGGGGGCGAGCCCCTCCACGGTGGTGATCTCGGCGCCGTCCACGGTCACGGCGAACGTCAGGCAGGACCGGATCGGCTGCCCCTCGAGCAGCACCGTGCAGCAGCCGCAGACGCCGTGCTCGCAGCCCACGTGGGTGCCGGTCAGGCCGAGGTCGTGGCGCAGGCAGTCGGACAGCAGCCGCCGCGACGGCACGCGCACCCGCCTGGCCGTGCCGTTCACGACGAGCGTGATCTCATGCTCCACGGGCCGCCACCCCTTCCCGCGCCGCGTTCCGCAGCGCCCGCTCGGCCAGCACGCCCACCAGATGCCTGCGGTAGGCGGCTGAGGCGTGGATGTCGGCGTCCGGCTCGGTCGCCTCCCGCACGGCCTGCGCCGCCGTACCCCAGTCGGCCTCCCCCAGCTCCACGACGACGGGAACGGGCCCCACCCCGATGCACGCGAGCCTCGCCGGCCCGCCGGGCGTGACGACGGCGCAGACCCCGGCCAGCGCGTAGTCCCCGTGCCGGCGCGCGACCTCCTCGAACGCGACCCCGTCCCCTTCCCCCAATGCCGGGAAAAATGCTGACACGGCCAGCTCGCCCGGCCCGACCGCCGACTCCATGGGCCCGACGAAGAACTCGGCGGCCGGCACGTCCCGCGTGCGGACGCCGCCACCCGGTCCGGCGCCGTCCCAGCGCGCCACCCGCACGTGCCCGCCCAGCACCGCGAGCACGGCGGGCAGCTCGGCGGCCGGATCGGCGTGCACGAGGCTGCCCACCACGGTCCCCCGGTTGCGGATCACGGGATGGGCGACCAGCTTGAGCGCCCTGGTGAGCAGCGGGTGCGCCGCGGCCCGCTCGGCCTCGGAGTGCCGGACCAGCGCGCCGACCCGGACGCCCGCCGGCGTCACCTCGATCCCGGCCAGCTCGGGGATCCGGTTGATGTCGACGAGGTGCTCGGGCGCGGCCAGCCGCATGTTGAGCATCGGGATGAGGCTCTGCCCGCCGGCCAGCACCTTCCCGCGTACCTCGGCGAGCGTCCGCAGCGCCGCGCCGAGGTCGCGGGGAGCGTGGTACTCGAACGGCGGTGGCTTCACCCGGTCTGGCTCCTGACCTGTTCGGGGCTGCGCCCGGCGATGGCGCGCAGCAGGTGGTATCCGCCCAGCACCACGAGCGTGCCGAGCGCGATGCCCTCGAGGGCGAAGTCGCCGCCGATGAAGTGCTGCACAGGTCCGATGGCCAGGATGATGCCCGCGCCGATCGGAACCATGTTCACGGGATCGGCGAAGTTCACCCGGTTCTCGATCCAGATCTTCGCGCCCAGTAGCCCGATCATGCCGTAAAGGATCACCGTCACGCCGCCGAGCACGCCGCCCGGCGTGGCCGCTACCAGCGCTCCGAACTTCGGGCAGAGCCCGAACGCGATCGCGATGACGCCCGCGATGTAGTAGGCGGCCGTCGAGTAGACCTTGGTGGCCGCCATCACCCCGATGTTCTCGGCGTAGGTCGTCGTGGGCGACCCGCCGACGGCGCTGGTGACCACGGTGCCGACGCCGTCGGCGAGCACGGCCCGGCCCACGTACGGGTCCACGTCCGTCCCGGTCATCTCGCCCACGGCCTTCACGTGCCCGATGTTCTCCGCGATCAGCGCGATCACCGCGGGCAGCACCAGCAGCACGGCCGAGGTCCTGAAATCGGGCGCGTGGAAGCTGGGCAGCCCGAACCAGGGCGCGGAGGCCACCGATTCGAAGTTCACCCGGTCGTGCGGGAAGGCCGTCGCCACGCAGTACGTGCCCTCGACCGGGCAGCTCGCCCCTGCCGCGTCCCGCAGGTTGGCGCCCGGCAGCACGGACGTGATCTGCCCGGCCGTCCGGTCCAGCACCCACGACAGCAGGAACCCGGCGACGAGCCCGATCAGCACCCCGATCCGCCCGATGAACCCCTTGAACGCCACGATCACCACGAACGTGATCAGCATCGTGACGAGCGCCACCCAGTGGTCCTGCGGCCAGTAGACGTCCGCCACCACGAACGCCAGCCCGAACCCGATCAGCATCACGACCGCGCCGGTGACCACGGGCGGGAAGACGCGGTGGATGATGCCCACGCCGAGGAAGTGGATGGCGAGCCCGGCCAGGGCCAGCACGAATCCGGCGACCAGGATGGCGCCGGTCACGATGGCGTCCGCGCCGGCGGTGTCGCCGCCGGCGGCCGCCCTGATGGCGAACACGCCGCCCACGAAGGACGCGCTGGTGCCCAGGTAGCTGGGCACCTTCCCCTTCACGATCAGCAGGAACAGAATCGTCGCGACGCCCGACATCATGATGGCGACGTTCGGGTCCAGCCCCATCACCAGGGGGAACACGAACGTCGCCCCGAACATCGCGACCACGTGCTGCGCCCCGAACCCCACCATGCGGGGCCAGGTCAGCCTCTCGTCGGGCCTGACCACCTCACCGGGTGCCAGGTGCTTTCCGTCACCGTGTTTGGTCCATCCCATAACCATGCGAGCCCCTCTTGCACTGGGCGCTGTGCCGGCGACACGTTCCGTTGCGGGCACATTAGGCCCGATGGGACGCTCCTACACGGGCATGATCTGCCAAATCTGCCCCGCCGACCAGAGAGAAGCTCGCGCACACGGGGTCAGCTCACTTGTGCGGGCGACCGCCGGGTGACGCGCAGCAGGTGATAGCCGAGCAGCAGCACGATGGTGCCGAGCGCGATGCCGCTGAGCGCGAAGGTGCCGGTGATCGGGAACGCGACGGGCCCGATGGCGCAGATGATCCCCGCGCCGGTGGGGACGAGGTTGACCGGGTCGGACAGGTTCACCCGGTTCTCGATCCAGATCTTGGCGCCGAGCAGGCCGATCATGCCGTACAGGATGGTCGTCACCCCGCCCAGCACCCCGCCGGGCGTGGCCGCGATGAGCGCGCCGAACTTGGGGCAGAGCCCGAACAGGATCGCGATGGCCGCGGCGATGTAGTAGGCGGCGGTGGAGTAGACCTTGGTGGCCGCCATGACCCCGATGTTCTCGGCGTACGTGGTGGTGGCGGAGCCGCCCACGGACGTGGCGACCACGGTCCCGACCCCGTCGGCGAGCACGGCCCGGCCCATGTAGGCGTCGACGTCGGTCCCCGTCATCTCGCCCACGGCCTTCACGTGCCCCACGTTCTCGGCGATCAGCGCGATCACCACGGGCAGCACCAGCACGATCGCCGACACCTCGAACACGGGCCCGTGGAAGGAGGGCAGCCCCACCCAGTCGGCCTGCGCGACCGCGTCCAGGTTCACCCGGAAGTGCTCGGTCACCTTCCCGCTGTCGTCCGGCGCCAGGATCTTCCCCCCGACGAGGTCCCACACCCACGACAGCAGGAACCCGAACACCAGCCCCAGCAGCACCCCGATCCGCCCGAGGAACCCGCGGAACAGCCCGATGAACACGAACGTCGCCGCCATCGTCAGCAGCGCCACCCACGGATCCTTCGGCCAGTAGACGTCCGCCGCCACGTAGGCCATCCCGAACCCGATGAGCATCACCACCCCACCGGTCACGATGGGCGGGAACACCCGGTGGATGACGCCGACGCCCAGCCGGTGGATGGCGTACCCGCACAGGGCCAGCACGACCCCGACCACGAGCAGCGCCCCGGTGACGGTCGCGTCCCCTCCCCCGGCCGCCCTGATCGCCACCACGGCCCCGACGAAGGAGGCGCTCGACCCCACGTAGCTCGGGATCTTCCCCTTCACGATCAGCAGGAAGAGGATCGTCGCGACCCCGGACATCATCACGGCCAGGTTGGCGTCCAGCCCCATGACGAGCGGGAACACGAACGTGGCGCCGAACATCGCGATGACGTGCTGCGCCCCGATCCCCACCATCCTGGGCCAGCTCAGCCGCTCGTCCGGCTTGACCACCTCACCCGGCGTCAGGCGCTTTCCATCGCCGTGCACCTTCCACCCGAATGCCACGCCGTACCCTCTATCTCCCGCCTGACCAGCGGGTATGTCTCCTACCTGTGTCGGAGAGCACAATAGAGGGTGCCGATGGGTGCCGGCGCCGCCGGGCTCCGATCAACGGCCTACGCCACGTTGATCGAGAACCCCTCGCCGCTGACCACCTGCCCGGCCCGGATCTTGGCCCGCTTCCTCAGCTCCACCTCACCGTCCACCAGCACCATGCCCTCGGCGATGAGCTGCTTGGCCATGCCTCCCGTCTCCGTGATCCCGCAATATTTCAGCAGGTCACACAGCGGGATGAATTCAGAGCGCAGTTCGAAGTCCACGACCCCACACCTTAGATGCCCCGCATCCGCAGCACGTGCAGGGCCAGCGTCAGGTTGAGCCTCAGGTGGGGGTCGTCGGTGAAGTTGCCGAGCAGCCGCTCCAGCTTCCCGATCCGGTAGCGCAGCGTGTTGTAGTGGAAGTGCAGCCGCCGCGCCGTCTCCGCCACGTTCAGGTTGGTCTCCAGCAGCGCCTGCAGCGTGCGCCGCAGGTCGGCGTTCTCGGCGTCGTCGTCGGTGGCCAGCGGCCCGAGCGTCTCCCGTACGAACGCGTGCAGCTCCTCCGTGTCGTTGACCAGCGACAGCAGCCGGTAGACCCCGAGCTGGTCGAAGTGGGCCACCGCCCCCGGCCCGTGCAGCTGCCGCCCCACCCGCGCCGCCTTCAGAGCCTGCGAGTACGCCTCCGGCAGCGCCTCCGCCCCCGGGCTGGGCCGCGAGGTGCCGGTCGAGAACGTCGCGGGCGGCACGTCGGCGAAGGCCGAGGCGGCGTCCTTGGCCACCCGGGCGGCGTCGATCGAGGCGTCCACCACGGCCACCACCTCGTGGGAGAACCCCGCCACCGCCCCGCGCGGGTCGTGCCGCCTGATCGCCGCGGTCCAGCACGACACGAGCCGGTCCTGCGCGCTGCGCTCGTCGCCGTCCGGGTCGAGCTCGGCCACCAGCACCGTCACGGCACGCGCCAGGTCCCATCCGAACGCCCTGGCCCGGGCGGTGATCCGCTCCGCCGTGCCGGCCCGGCCGGTGAGCACGTCGCGCAGGAAGTCGGCGCGGTATTTGCTCTCGACGGCGTTGACCGCCTCCTGCCGGGTGACGACGAGCGCGGCCACGGTGGCGGCGCGCTCCAGGATGCCGACGTCGCTGTCCCTGATCGCCCCCGGCGGGCTGTAGGCCACGATCCGGCCGTGGTGGTGTCCGCCTGCCAGCACGGGAACCGAGGCGAACGACCGGGCCCGGCCGGCGGGCGAGGTGGGCGGACCCTCGCGGGAGATGGACTCGCGCAGGACCGTCACGTGGTCGTCGGGACCGGCGGTGGCCAGCACGCGGCCCGAGCCGTCCACGGCCGCCACCGACACGTCGAGGAGCTGCGCCACCTCGGCGGCGACCTCGTTGAGCCCGCCCCCGGCCAGCACCACCTGCACCAGCGCCCGGTGCGCCTCCTCGGCACGGGCGAGCACGGCGGCCTGGCGGTTGAGGATGTCCGTCAGCACCTGGTTGAGGATGTCGTCGAAGCCGACGTCGTTCGGCAGCAGGATGAGCGGGAAGCCGAGCCGGTCGGCCTGCTCGACCATTTCGTCGGGCAGCTCGTCCACGTAGCGGCCGAGCTTGATCGCCAGCGCGGCCAGCCCGCGCTCGTCCAGGTCGGCCACCAGCCGCCCGAGCGACTGCGGCGTGTTGCGCAGCGGGTATCCGGTGGTGAGCAGCAGCTCGTGCGGCTTGACCCAGGCCAGGATGTCGGGCACTTCCATGACGTTGAGCCGCTGGACGATGCGGCCGAGCCCGCTCTCACCCGCGATCAGCCTGGCCTCCGCGAGGGTGGACACGCCCAGCACCTCTCCGACGGACACGCCGTGGATGATCGTGCCGGTGCTGGCAAGACGGACGGGGGGCTCCATGTGGGAATTGTGACCCCGGAAGCCGTCTGTCAGGAAGAGCCAACCTTCCCGCTGACTGTTGGCAAATTTACCCGTACGGAGGGTTCACCGGCCGTTCTACGGTCAGGTCCAAGGTCGGTTGGGAGGTCCGGTGACGGTCAGTACTCATGCACGGCGCTCTCGCACCCACGTGACGGGCGCGGCCAGCACGGCGGTGCGGCCCGTGCTGGAGTCCCAGCGGCGCCCCGCGCGCGTGCTCGCCGCGTTCGCCGAGGGGGTGTACCTGGAGGTCAGGACCGAGCTGGAGCCTTCGGTGATCGCCGTCATCACGGGCGAGGCCACCCGGCTGCCCAACTCGGTGCTGCTGGCGACCCCGCTGCCGAACGTCACGGTGGGTGACGACGCCTCGGTGGGCGACCGCGTGATCGACCTGGGCCCGCTGAGCCTGAGCGTGCGCCGCTGGTGGGATCCCTCCCCGCCGCTGGGCCGGCTGGACCCGGCCCTCCTGGCCCGGGCGGCGGCCCACCTGGGCGAGCCGCCGGGCGCCGGGCTGGCCGGCAACGGCGCCGTGGACATGCTCGCGAGCAGCTGCGCGAAGGGCTGGCTGCTGGGCGCGGTGACGGCGGCGGAGCAGCTCGTGGGGCTGGGGCCGGGGCTGACGCCCAGCGGCGACGACGTGCTGGCGGGGCTGCTCGTGGCGCTGCGGCACCTGGGCACGGCGGCGGGGGTGGACCGCGCGGTCTGGCTGGCGGACTGGCTGGCGGCGACCGTCACGTTCGACGCCCGCACGCGTACGACGCCCATCTCGGCCACCCTCCTGCACTGCGCGGCCAGGGGCGAGGCCAGCCCGGAGGTGATCGCGGTGCTGCGCGGCGTGGCCGGCCGCCAGGCGCTCGACCCGGCGCTGCGCCGCCTGCACCGCCTCGGTCACACCTCGGGCGCGGACCTGGCCCAGGGCATCGCCATCGGCGTGCGCGCGGTGCACGCCCTGAGCGGGTCGCGATGAGCGGCCTCCCGCAGGCGGTGCTGGTACGGAGGGGGGCCTACCACGACTCCGTCACCCTCATGCGGGTCAGCCGCGCCCTGTCGGAGCTGCCCGGCGTGGAGGCGGCCATGGTCGCCATGGCGACGGAGCTCAACGTCTCGATCCTGCGGGACCTGGGCTTCGGCGTCCCGGAGGCCGACCCGGGCGACCTGCTGATCGCCGTACGCGCCCACGACACCGACGCGGCCGTCGCGGAGGCCGACCGCCGGCTCACCGAGTCGCACCGGACGCAGGCCGCGCCCGAGGACCAGCCGCCGCTGACCACCCGCTCGGCGGCCGCCCGGACCCACGCGGACCTGGTCCTGGTCTCGACGCCCGGCGAGTACGCCTTCTTCGAGGCCCTGGACGCCATCGAGGCCGGCCTGCCGGTCATGATCTTCAGCGACGGCGTCACCGTGGAGCACGAGCGCCGGCTCAAGGAGCTGGCGGAGGCCAAGGACGTCCTGGTCATGGGCCCCGACTGCGGCACCGCCGTGATCGGCGGCACCGGCCTCGGCTTCGCGAACGTCCTGACCCCCGGCCCGGTCGGCGTCGTGGCCGCCTCGGGCACCGGCGCGCAGCAGGTGACGTGCCTGCTCGACTGGGCCGGCACCGGCGTGAGCCACGTGCTGGGCGTCGGCGGCCGGGACCTGTCGGCCGAGGTGGGCGGCCTGTCCACGCGGCGGGCCCTGCGCATGCTGGACGACGACCCGGCCACCGAGCTGATCGTGCTCGTCTCCAAGCCGCCGTCCCCCGAGGTGGCGCGGGCCCTGGAGGCGGAGCCGTTGCGCACGCCGGTGGTGCGCGCCCTGCTGGCGGAGGGGGCTCCGGACCTCACGGAGGCGACCGAGCGCGCGCTGCGCGCCCTCGGCAGGCCCGTGCCCGAGTGGCCCGCCTGGCCGGCCTGGCGCGGCACCCGCCCGGCGGGCAAGCGGATCAGGGGCCTGTACGCGGGCGGCACGCTCAGCGCGGAGGCCGCCCTGGTGGCCGGGCAGGGCGACTTCGTGGACTACGGCGACGACGCCTACACCAGGGGAAGGGCACACCCGATGATCGACCCCACCCTGCGCGTGGAGGCCCTGGCCGGCGCGCGGGAGACGGACGTGGTGCTCATGGACGTCGTCCTGGGCCACGGCGCCGACCCCGACCCGGCCGCCTCGCTGGCCCACCCGGTCGCCCGCACCCCGGCCACCGTCGTGATCGCGCTGATCGGCACCGAGGGCGACCCGCAGGACCTGCACCGCCAGGCCGCCGCCTTCCGCGAGGCGGGCGCGGCCGTGTTCACCTCCAACGCCCAGGCCGCCCGCCACGCCAGGAGCCTGCTGTGACCACCCTGATCGACGCCCCGCCGCGGGTGATCACCGTCGGCGCCGGGCTGCTGGACGAGGCGCTGCGGGCGCAGGCGGTGCCGACGACCCCGGTGTCCTGGCGGCCGCCGCTGCCGGGCACCGCCGAGGCCCTGGCCAGGGTGCTGGCCGACCCGCGCCGGCAGGAGGCCAACGAGCTGGCCGTGGGCCGGCTGACCTCCGCCCGCCCGTACCTGGTGGGCGTGCGCCGGGCGTCGGAGGTCCTCGACGAGGGGACGTTCCTGCACGCTGGCCCGCCCATCTCGTGGGAGCGCGCGTCCGGCCCCATGCGCGGCGCGCTGATCGGCGCGATGTTGCTGGAGGAGCGGGCGGCCGACGAGCGCGACGCCGCGGACCGGCTCGCGGCGGGCGCCGTCGCGCTGCGGCCCTGCCACGAGCACGCCACCGTGGGCCCGATGGCGGGCGTGGTGAGCCCGTCCATGTGGTTGTTCGAGGTACGGGACGACGAGCACGGCGGCACCGCCTACTGCTCGCTGAACGAGGGCCTGGGCAAGGTCCTGCGCTACGGCGCGTACGGCCCCGAGGTCCTCGACCGGCTGCGCTGGATGGACCGGGTGCTCGGCCCGGCCCTGGCGGGGGCGCTGGAGCGCACGGGCCCGATCGACCTGCGCTCGCTGATGGCGCAGGCCCTGCAGATGGGCGACGAGCTGCACAACCGCAACCGCGCGGCCACCTCGCTGCTGCTGCGCGAGCTGGCCCCGGCCGTGGTCGAGGCGGCCCCCGGCGACGCGGCCGCGGTGCTGCGCTTCATCAACGGCAACGACCACTTCTTCCTCAACGCCGGCATGGCCGCGGCCAAGGTCAGCACGGACGCGGCCCGCGACGTCCCCGGCTCCTCCCTGGTCGTGGCCATGGCCAGGAACGGCACCGACTTCGGCGTCCAGGTGTCGGGGCTGGGCGGGCGCTGGTTCACCGGCCCCGCCGGGGTGCCCGACGGGCTCTACCTCGGCACGTACGGCCCCGCCGACGCCAACCCGGACATCGGCGACTCCACGATCACCGAGACGTCCGGGCTGGGCGGGTTCGCGATGGCGGCGTCACCGGCCATCGTGCGCTTCGTGGGCGGCGAGGTGGCCGACGCGGTGCGGGCCACGCGCTCCATGTACGAGATCACGCTCGCCGAGCACCCCGCCTACCAGATCCCCGGGCTCGGCTTCCGCGGCACTCCGGTCGGCATCGACGTCACGCTCGTGGCCAGAACGGGCCTGCTGCCCGTGGTCAACACCGGCATCGCAGGGCGCGTCCCAGGAACGGGACAAGTCGGTGCGGGCCTGGTCAAACCGCCTGTCGAGGCGTTCACCACCGCATTGCTCGCCTTGGCCGATTCGAGTAAATGATCCATTTGAATAGTGGCATATCCCCACGTCATTGCCGATGTAAGGCAACATCAGCTTCCCTTGGGCATTCCCCGCCGATATCGTAACGATCCTCACAATCTGCAAGTAGCGTGAAGACGCACGTGACGGATGAGGCGAGATGGGGGCGGGAACATGGCAGCCGACCGCTTGCTCAGCGGGCCCGGCTCGGAGGGAGGAGCCGCAGGGGGCGCTCCGCAGGGCCAGGGCCGCCTGATCGGCAGGCGATACCGACTGATGTCGCCTGTCGGCAGGGGCGGCATGGGCATGGTGTGGCACGCTCACGACGTGCTGCTCGACCGCGACGTGGCGGTCAAGGAGCTGATCCTTCCGTACGGGCTGGACCACGCCGGCAAACAGGTGGCGCACCGGCGCATGTTGCGCGAGGCCAGGTCGGCCGCGCGGCTGACGCACCCCGGCATCGTGACCGTGCACGACGTGGTCGAGGAGGACGGCCGGCCCTGGATCGTGATGGAGCTGGTCCGGGCGTGGTCCCTGGAGCAGGCCGTCCGCCAGAGCGGGCCCCTCCCGGTGATCCAGGCCGCCGAGATCGGCATCCGCGTGCTCGACGCGGTCCGGCACGCCCACGCCGCGGGGATCCTGCACCGCGACATCAAGCCGGGCAACGTGCTGCTGACCTCCGACCGGGTGGTGCTGACCGACTTCGGGATAGCGGCCATCGAGGGCGACGTCACGATCACGCAGACCGGGCTGCTCATGGGGTCGCCCGCGTACATCCCGCCGGAGCGCCTGTCCGGGCAGCCGATCACCCAGGCGGCCGACCTGTGGTCGTTCGGCGCCACCCTGTACGCCGCGGTCGAGGGCCGCCCGCCCTACGAGGGGCCGGACCCGGTCGCGGTGCTCGGCGCGGTGCTCACCCAGGACCCGATCAGGCCGCAGCGGGCCGGCTCGCTGATGCCGGTGATCGAGGGCCTGCTGCGCAAGAACCCGGCCGAGCGGCTGACCTCGGTCCAGGTCATCGACATGCTGGAGACGGTGCTGCGCGCGCACGGCGCGCCCAGGCCGCGCACGCCGGAGACGCTGCCCAGCCAGGCCGACCCCACTCCCGCCGGGCTGCTGCCGCCGCTGGAGACCCCGTCGGGGCCGATGCCGTCGCGGATCGTCGAGACGCCCTCCGGCCCGGTGCGGGTGCCGTACGACCCCCTGAACAGCCCGTCGGGCGGCTATTCGATGCCCTACGACGGGCTGACGAGCCCGTCCGGCAGCCACCGCACCGACCAGCTGCCGCCGCTGCCCCGCGCGTACGACTCCATGGCCGGCGCGTACGACTCCCTGGCCAGCCCGTCGGGCCCGCAACCCCGCGGGTACGACTCCCTGGCCGGCCAGTCGGGCCCGCAATCCCGGGAGTACGACTCCCTGGCCGGCCCGTCAGGCCCCCAGCAGCCCTTCGGCGCGCCTCCCGGCCCCAGGGGCGGGCGCGACGTCGACGACGACCTCGACCTCGCGTCGGGCCCGCACCCCCAGCCGATCCTGCCGCTCACCTCGGACAGCCGCACCTCCTCCGGCGCCACCCCGTGGCCGCTGGCCTCGGCCGACGACCTGCGCGAGCAGTCCCGCGACCTGTCGCGGGACATCGGTCGCAACCGCCTGGCCACCCTGCCCAGCGCCGGCCCGCGCACGGGCAAGAGCCGGCGCCGGCCGGAGGACGACGACGGCCCCTGGATGCGCGACGGGCGGCCCACGCCGCTGACGATCATCAGCGCGCTGCTGACGGTGGCCGTCGTGGTGGGCGCCGTGATGATCATCATGACCGGCGGGTCTCCCGAGGTCGCGCCCACCGCCACGACGGCGGCCAGCGAGGGGGCCAGTGAGGGTGCCGGCGAGGAAGCCACGGCCGGCCGGGAGGACACCAAGCCGTCCGCCGCGCCCGACGGCTACAAGGAGCACACCGGCTCCGGGTTCGTCGCCGCCGTGCCCGAGGACTGGAAGTTCGCGACCTCCGGCGGGGTGGCCACGTTCAGCGGGCCGAAGGACTCCGGCATGCGGATCCTGGTGGAGCGGGCGACCCCGCAGGCCGACGGCGGGCTGTCGGAGCTGGGCCGCCTCGAGGCCGACGGCGGTCTGGAGAGCTACATCCAGGTGCAGCTGCAGGCAGTGGACTACCGGAGCTGGCAGGCCGCCGACTGGGAGTACACCTACACCACCCCCAACGGCGTCCCGATGCACGCCCTGGCGAGGTACGTCTCCATCGGCGACACCGCGGCCTTCAAGATCACGTTCGACCTGCCCGAGCTCAAGTGGGACGACCAGGCGGACACCCGCAAGGTGTTCCTGGACACGTTCCGGCAGACCACCTGACGTATTGCACTAATCATTCCAAAACGTGTAGCGTGCCCGTCATGGCGCGACCGAGGATGTTCGAGGAGGACCGGGCGGTCGAGGCGGCCATGCGCGCGTTCTGGACCGCGGGCTACGAGGCCACCTCGACACAGGACCTGTGCGCCGCCACCGGGCTCGGCCGCAGCAGCATCTACAACACCTTCGCGAGCAAGCACGACCTGTTCGAGAAGTCGCTGCGGCACTACATGGACGAGCGCAACGCCACGCTCGCCCGGCTGATGGACGGCGAGCTGCCGATCAAGGAGAAGATCCGGACGGTGCTGTGGTGGGCGGTCGAGCCCGACCCCGGCGACCCGAAGGGCTGCCTGGTGGTCAACACGCTGGTCGAGCTGGGCCCGCGCGACCCCGGCATCGCCGAGCTGCTGCGGCGCGACACCGCGAAGCGGGTCGAGACCGTACGAGCCGCGATCGAGGCCGCCCGCACCCGCGGCGAGATCGGGGCGGACCGCGACCCGCTCGCCCTGGCCAACTTCGTCTCGGCCACGGTCAGCGGCCTGCGCGTGGCGGCCCGCGGCGGGGCCGGCCGGGCCACGCTCGAGTCGATCGCGAATGTCGCGCTGGGCGCGTTCTGACTTTTTCGCGCCCGCATTTTGAACTGATCAATCTAAAATTGTTGAGGAGAGACGCCATGCCGTTGGCGGTCTACATACTGGGACTTTCGATCTTCGCTCAGGGCACCTCCGAGCTCATGCTGGCCGGGCTGCTGCCCGAGATGGCCGCCGACCTGGGTGTCTCCGTACCGGACGCGGGGCTGCTGATCTCGGCGTTCGCGATCGGGATGCTGGTGGGCGCGCCGGTGCTGGCCGTGGCCACGTTGCGCCTGCCACGCCGGACGGTGCTGCTGGCGTTCACCGCGATCTTCGTCCTGTCGCACGTCGCGGGCGCGCTCACGTCCAGCTACGGCGTGCTGTTCGCGACCCGGGTCGTGGGCGCCTTCGTCTACGCCGGCTTCTGGGCCGTGGCGGCCGGCACCGCGATCGGCCTGGTGCCCGCCAACGCCCGGGCCAGGGCGATGAGCGTGCTGGCCGGCGGGCTCACCGTGGCCACGATCATCGGCCTGTCCGCCGGCACGGTGATCGGGCAGCACCTCGGCTGGCGGGCCGCGTTCTGGGCGGTGGCCGCGCTGTCCGCCCTGGCCGGCCTCGGCGTGCTCGCCACCATCCCCGGCGGCCGCCCGGACACCGGGTCCGCGCCGAGCCTGGCCGCCGAGCTGCGCGCGATGGCCCGGCCCCGGCTCTGGCTCGCCTACGGCACCACCTCCCTGACCACGGGCGCCCTGCTGGCCTCCTTCAGCTACCTGAGCGCCCTGCTGGTCGACACCACCGGCCTGGACTCGGCCTGGGTGCCCGCCGTCCTCGCCCTGTACGGCGTGGGCTCGCTGATCGGCATCACCCTCGGGGGCAGGATCGCCGACGCGCGCCCGTTCCCCCTCCTGTACGCCGGCGTCACCGGCCTCGTCCTGACCTCGGCGGCCCTGGCCATGTCGGCGACCGTCGCGGTGCTCGCCATCCCGCTGATCTTCCTGCTCGGCGCGTTCGGATTCGGCACCAACCCCGCGCTGAACGCCCGCCCGTTCGCCCTCGCCAAGGGCGCCCCCACGCTGGCCGCCGCGGTGAACGTCTCCGCCTTCAACGCCGGCATCACCACGGGCCCCTGGCTGGGCGGCCTGGCCATCGCCGCCGGGCTCGGCTACGCGTCCGTGGCCTGGATCGGCGCCGCCATCGGCGTGGCCGCCCTGGCCTCGGTGGCGCTCGCCGCCGCCCTGCACCGCACGGATTCCGCCATCAGGGAACCGGCCGGAACGGGTGAGATACGGTCGGCCGTATGAAGCTGGCGAGCATCTCCTTCTACCCCGTCAAGTCCACCGCGGGACATGAGGTCGCCGAGGCCGAAGTGCGACCGTGGGGGCTGGCCGGCGACCGGCGCTACCTCGTCACCGACGAGGGCGGCGACGTCCTCACCGCCCGCGCGGAGCCGCGCCTGCTGGCCTGCGTCGCCCGGCTCGACGGCGGCACGCTCACCTTGACCGGCCCGCACGCCGACCCGTTGCCGGTCGTGCCCGGCTCCTCGATGTCCGCCGTGACCATCGGGAGCAGCGCCCCCGTGGACGTCACCGACTGCGGCGACGCCGCGGCGGCGTGGCTGACCGGGCTGGTGGGGCGGCCGGTCAGGCTCAAGTGGCTCGACGACCCGGCCCGCCGCCCGGTCGATCCCGCGTACGGGCGGCCGGCCGACCGGGTGAGCCTGGCCGACGGCTACCCGCTGCTGCTCACCACGACCGCCTCGCTCGCCCGGCTCGACGACTGGATCGCCGAGACCGCGCTCGAACGCGGCGAGGAGCGGCCCGAGCCGCTGCCCATGCGCAGGTTCCGGCCCAACGTGGTGATCGACGGGGTGGCGGAGCCGTTCGCCGAGGACGAGTGGAAGCGCCTGCGCATCGGCGAGGTGGAATTCCGCGTCGCCAAAGGTTGCGACCGCTGCGTGCTGACCACGGTCGATCCGGAGACATACACCAAGGGCAAGGAGCCGATCAGGACGCTGGCCCGCCATCGCAGGCGCGACGGCAAGGTGTGGTTCGGCGTCAACCTGATCCCCGACGCGACCGGCCGCATCGCGCAGGGCGATCCCGTCATCGTGCTCTGAAAATGATGCTGATAAGGCAACTTGCCCGGTAAAGAACGCTCACCGTCCCCTTTGGGGCGATGTTAGGGGATATGGGAGACTTCGGGGGTGACCAGTGCCCCCACAAAGCCCGCTGTCTCATCCTCTGACCGGATTCGGACCGTCCAGCGCCGCACCTTGGCGGTCCTCTCCGCGGCACAGATCGTGGGAGGCGTGGGGGTCGCCGTCGGGCTGGCGCTCAGCTCGGTCCTCGTGGACGAGCTGTCGGGGTCCACGGTGATCAGCGGCTTCGCGGGCACGGCCACCGTGCTGGGCGCGGCGCTGCTGGCCCTGCCCACCGCCAAGGCGTCGGGCAGCGGCGGGCGGCGGGCGGGCCTGTCCCTGGCGTACGCGGCGGCGCTGGCGGGCTGCGCGATCTCGGTGCTGGCGATCAGCCTGCGTACGTGGCCGCTGCTCCTGGCCGGCCTGGTGCTGGTGGGCGGCGGCAGCGCCGGCGGCCTGGCGGCCCGCTACTCGGCGACCGACCTGTCGCCGAAGGACCGCTCGGCCAGGCACCTGTCGCTGGTCGTCTGGGCCTCCACGATCGGCTCCGTGGCCGGGCCGAATCTGGCCAAGCCCGCCGACCAGATCGGCATGCGGCTCGGGCTGGTGGAGAAGGCGGGGCCGTTCGCGTTCGCGGCGCTGGCGTTCGCCCTGGCGCTGGTGGTCGTCATCGGCTTCCTCCGCCCCGACCCGCTCAAGCTGGCCCGCGAGCTCAACGGCGCGCGGGAGGAGGGCGGGGGCCGCAACCGTACGATCCGCACCGCCTGGCAGACCTTGCGTACGACCCCGATGGCCCGCCGGGCCCTGGTCATGATCGCGATCAGTCACACGGCGATGGTCTCCGTCATGTCGATGACCCCGGTCAAGCTGCACCACGACGGCTCGAACCTGGACGTCATCGGCCTGGTGATCAGCCTGCACATCGCCGGCATGTACGTGCTGTCGCCGGTCGTCGGCTGGCTGGCCGACAAGGCGGGCAAGGTGCCGGTGCTGGTGCTCGGCATGGCGCTGCTGCTCAGCGCCTCCGCGCTGGCCGGCACGGCGGGGCACCGGGTGTGGCAGGTGACGGCGGCGCTCGTGCTGCTCGGGCTGGGCTGGTCCTGCGGCCTGGTGGCCGGCTCGGCGCTGGTCACGGAGTCGGTGCCGATCGAGCGCCGCCCCGCCGTCCAGGGGCTGTCGGACCTGCTGATGAACGTCTGCGGCGCCACGGGCACGATCGTCGCGGGCGCCATCGTGGGCCTGCTGGGCTATGGCGTGCTCGGCCTGGTCGTGGGGGTCATGGTGGCCGTGGCCGGCCTCTGGCTCGCCGCCGTCTGGCGCCGCGCCGCCCCCGGCTACGGGACCGCCGACCCCGCTCCCGTCACCACGGGCCCCTGACCGGGAGCCGCCTCACTTGGCGTCGGCGTAGGAGCCGACCGCCACCGCCTCCATCGGGAAGCGCACCGGAGTCTGCCCGAACAGCAGCCGGCTCGCCTCCGCCGCCGACTCCGTCACGGCCTCGATCACCTCTTGGGCCTGCGCCACCGGGCAGTGCACCATCACCTCGTCGTGCTGGAAGAACACCAGCCGGGCCGGCTCCGGCAGCCGCCCCCGCAGCACGGCCAGCAGCGCCAGCGCCCACTCCGCCGCCGTCCCCTGCACCACGAAGTTCCGGGTGAACCGCCCCCGGTCCCTGGCCGCCCGCGTGCCCTCGGGCCCCGACACCAGCTCCTTCCACCGCGCCGACGGGGGCGGGCTGGTGCGCCCCAGCCAGGACCGCACGATCCGGCCCTCCTCCCCCGCCTTGGCCGCGTCCTCGACGAACTGGTAGGCCTTCGGGAAGCGCTGCCGCATCACGGCCAGCAGCTTGGAGGCGTCGCCGCTGGTGCCGCCGTACATGGCGGACAGCATCGCGATCTTGGCGTTGCCGCGCTCGCCGCCGAACGACTGCGCCAGCGCCGAGTAGAGGTCGATCTCCCCCGCGGCCCTGGCCAGCCCCACGTCACCGGCCATCGCCGCCAGCACCCGCGGCTCCAGCTGCGCCGCGTCGGCGACGACCAGCACCCACCCGTCGTCGGCCATCACCACCCGCCGCATCACCTTGGGGATCTGCAGGGCGCCGCCCCCGTTGGTGGCCCACCGCCCCGACACCACGCCGCCCACCACGTATTCCGGCCGGAACCGCCCGCCGCGCACCCACTGGTCGGCCCACGTCCACCCGTGGGCGCTGAACAGCCGGGCCAGCTCCTTGTAGGCCAGCAGCGGCGCCACCGCCGGATGGTCGATCTGCTTCAGCTCCCACTGCCTGGTCGTCTTCAGCGCCACCCCCGCGCCCTTGAACGCCTTGACCAGCTGCTGCACCGAGTCGGGGTTGACCGCGTGCCCGAACGCCGCCGCCACCTCGTCGGCCAGCGCCTGCAGCTTGGCCGGGCGCATGCCGTGCACGGGCCGCGGCCCGAGCAGCTCGGTCAGCAGCGCGTCGTGCACGTCCCGGCGCCACGGCATGCCCTCGTGGGACATCTCGACCGCCACGAGCGCCCCGGCCGACTCGGCGGCCACCAGCAGCCGGAACCTGCCCGGCTCGGGCAGCGCGGCGATGCGCCGGAGCTGGTCGTCCAGCACCTCGGCGACCGCCTCCGCGCCGAGCGGCTCGGGCGCGAACAGCGTGCCGGGCGCGCTGGGTTGCTCCTCCGGCACCGGCAGGCCGCGCAGCCTGGCGTGCGCGGCCCGGACCGAGCGCGGCTCGCCGTAGCGGCCCGCGTGGGCCAGCAGCAGCCCCTCGGTCAGCGCGAGGTCGTGGCAGCGCGCGACCCGCACCCCCTGCTCCAGCAGCGGAGCGTACGCCTCGCGCGTGTCGGCCCACACCCACCGGGGCCGCTCGGCCGCCTCCAGCTCGCGGACCGCGCCCGCGAGATCGGCGGGACGGCGCGCGGAGCCCCCGACCGGCAGCACCGTCTCCCCTGCGACCACGACGTACACATGGCCAAGGGTGCCAAACGCTCCCGACAGAATCGCCCGTCAGGGTGCCAGGCTGATGCGCACCTCGTCCTCCATCGGCGGTTCCAGCTCCTGCCCCAGGCACCCGGTGGCCGCGAAACACCGCAGGGTCAGCTCGCCGGGGGTCACCGTGGCGTGCAGGAACTGCTTGAAGAACGGCGGCGTGTCCCAGTCGGACAGCTCCGACAGGTAGCGGTGGAACACCCTGTCCACCGGCAGCCGCAGCGGCCACGGCCAGGCCCCCAGCAGCCGGGCCGCCCACCGCATCCGCCGGGTGATCGTCACCGGCCCCGTCGGCGTCCTGACCGGCTCGTTCCTGATGTGCTCCGACATGATGCACAGCGCCTCGGAGGGCGTCAGGTAGAGCCACTTCATCCGCAGCCGCCTGGAGTAGAGCTGGCTGTAGAACGACAGCGAGTCACCGCGCAGCGGGTAGCACTTGAAGGCGTCCTCGTGCACCCCCGCCACGTCCACCCGCTGGATGGTGTGCGTCGCGTGCATGAACGCCCCGCCGCCGCCCGACACGATGTACTGGATCACCCGGCCGTCGTCCAGCTCGACCGGATAGCGCTGGTAGTTGTGCACGTCGCCGCCGATGGCCGCGACGTACCGGTGTGCCGGGTCGCGCACGATGTCGTCGATCGTCCCGCCGCCCTCCAGCGGCGACGGCTTGTACGTGTTGCCGGTGTAGATCGGCTTGCCGGTCACCAGGATCTTCGGCCGGGGGTCGAGCGAGACCCGGCGCAGCCACGCGGTCTGGGCCCGGTCGATCACGTTCCTGATGCCGGTGTCCACGCCCACGACGAGCAGGCTGTCGCTCTCGATCACCCAGTACGGCCCCGGCTGCGTCGCCTGCTGGGACGGCTTGCCCCTGAGCTCCCGCGCCTGCGCCAGCCGCGGCTCGTCGATCGTCTCCGGCTTGCGCCACAGCAGCCCGCGCAGCCCCCGGTCCGGCTTCGGCTTGAGCGGCGGCGCGTCGCAGAAGACCCGCATGAACCCGCCGAGCCCGTCGTACCAGTCATGGTTGCCGGGGATGGCGTAGATCGGGGCGTCGTAGTCCTTGTACGGACGGAAGAACTTGTCCTCGTACTCGTTGCCCGATCCCGTCGGATAGATCACATCGCTCGCGATGATGGCAAAGGACGTCTGCTCCCCTATTTTCAACAGGCCCGGAACAACGGCGTACTGGGAGGCATCTCCCTCTCCCGTATCGCCGAGCAGAAGGAAACTGAAATTCCCCCCAACAGGGGGCGTTATACGAAATTCCGGATCAATCCCGCGCGCTTCCTGGGCCTTCAGCCACCGCGCCCGGACCTCCCCCGAGGGATCGCCGAACAACCCCGCCAGGATCTCGTTACGAGAGAGCCAGAGCGTGCGCAAATTCAACCAGCTGAAGCCATGCCCATCGGGTCTGAGCTGCGCGAATGTACCCGTCTGCGAGCAGGCCCAGCCTGCCCCCTCCTCCGAGACCCGGGACGAAAGCTGCTTTCCCCGCTCAGCCGCGACATCCACCATGACCACATCTTTACCGCGATCTACCATTTGTGCATCCTGAACGCTCCGTACCGCTGGGAACACAGAAGGTGCGCAATGGTGTAACCTCACCCCCCAAGCAAGCGGTTGGGACCGCCAAGGGGAGGCTCCCATGCACCGTAACGACCCGGACGACGCGACACGAAAGGGCTCCGCCGACGTGGCGGCCATAGAGGGCCTGCTCGCGTTCGCCCAGACCCGGCCGCGCTGGAGCGGCGGGGCGGCGCTCAGCAGTGCGAGCGAGGCGATCGCACGCAGCAGGGTGCTGGCCGGGAAGTCGCCGGAGGAGCACACGGAGCTGCTGTCGCGGTGCCTGCGCACGACCGCGAAGCTGCTGCTCAAGCGGGGCAAGGCCACCGAGGCGCTGCCTCTGGCGCAGGAGGCGGTGGCGCTGGCCCGCTCGGTCGGCGGAGGGCCGCTGGTCGTCTCGCTGATGTGCCTGGCCCGCGTGTTCGAGGCCCTGCACCGCTACAGCGAGGCCGCCGCGACGATGGCCGAGGCCGACCGAATCCCGCCCACCGACTGACCTTTCACCCCTCCGGGACGAGCACGCCAGGGTTGAGTATCCCGGCGGGGTCGAGCTCCGCCTTGACCGCCCGCAGGACGGCCGCGCCCATGGGCCCGATCTCGGCCGCGTAGGCGTCGCGGTGGTCGCGGCCCACGCCGTGGTGGTGGCTGATCGTGCCGCCCGCCTCGACGATGGCCGCGTTCACGGCCTCCTTGGCCCGCTGCCACTGGGCCACGGGGTCGGCGTCCTGCGGGGTCACGACGGTGAAGTAGAGCGAGGCGCCGGTCTCGTACACGTGCGAGACGTGGCACATGACGAGCGGGGAGCCGAGCGCGCCGAGCAGCGCCAGCCGCACGGCGTCGTAGAGCCGGGGCAGGTTCGCCCAGAACCCGGCCGTCTCCAGCGTCTCGACGGTGGCTCCGGCCGCGAGCAGGGAGTCGCGCAGGTAGGGGGCGGAGAAGCGGCCGTGCTCCCACGCCCGGCCCGGCTCCGGCCCGAGCGGCTCGCCGCCCGTCCGGGCCAGCACGGCGGAGGCGGCCGCGTGCCGGTCGCCCACCCTGGCCCCCTCGTAGCCGGCGATCAGCAGGCAGCCGGAGCCGCCGGGGCCGCCAGAGCCGTCCGAACCGATCGCGTCCGGCTTGGCCAGGCCGATCATCGTCTCGGTCTCGTCCGACAGCCTGAGCACGGTCGGCAGCGGACCGTCCTGGGCGAGCGCCCGCATGGCGGCCGAACCCGCCGCGAACGACGCGAACCGCCATCCGTCGTACCGGCGCTCGGCGGGGGCCCGGCGCACCCGCAGCCGCAGCGAGGTGATGACGCCGAAGGCGCCCTCCGAGCCGAGCACGAGCTGTCGCAGGTCGGGCCCGGCCGCCGACTTGGGGGCGCGGCCGAGCTCCAGGGTGCCCGACGGGGTGGCCAGGGTGAGGCCCACGACCATGTCGTCGAAGCGGCCGTAGCCGGCCGAGGCCTGGCCGCTGGAGCGGGCCGCGGCGAAGCCGCCCAGCGTGGCGTACTCGAAGGACTGGGGGAAGTGCCCCAGCGTCAGCCCGTGCGCGGCGAGCAGCCGCTCGGCGTCCGGAGCCCGCACTCCCGGCTCGAACTCGGCCACCATCGACTCGGCGTCCACCGACCGGAGCCGGTCGAGCCGGGCCAGGTCCAGCGCGATCACCCCGGAGAACCTCGCGCGGGCCGCGGCGAGCCCGCCCACCACCGAGGTGCCGCCGCCGAAGGGCACGACCGCGATCCGCTCCCGCGAGCACAGCCGCAGCAGCTCGGCCACCTCGTCGTGCGAGCCGGGCAGCACCACGGCGTCCGGCGCGTCGGAGCCGTCCCCCGCGCGCATGCGCAGCAGGTCGGGGGTGGACTTGCCGCGCGTGTGGCGGACGCGGGCCTCGTGGCCCGTCAGCACGCGCTCCGCGCCGACGACCTCGGCGAGCGCGTCGAGCCGGGGCCCGGACAGGGCGACCGGCGGGAGGCTCACGGACTCCAGCGAGGCGGCGGGGGCGCCGGGCGCGCGAACGCCGAGCAGGTCGCGCAGCAGATCGCGGATCTGCTCGGGCAGCTCGCGGGCCTTGGCGGGGTCGCCCCAGCCCGACCACAGCATGGGTTCTCCAGTCACGCATACACTGTGACACATGACGTCGATCCGTCACAACGAGGCCGTGCTGGACGCGGCCCGCGACTGCGTGCTGGCCTACGGGGTGCGCAGGACCACGCTCACGGACGTGGCGCGCCGGGCGGGGGTGTCGCGGATGACGCTCTACCGCCGCTGGCCCGACGTGCGCACGCTGGTGGCCGACCTGATGACCAGGGAGTGGGTGCGCGTGGTGGGCGAGCTGGACCTGTCGGACCCGGTGCGCGCGGTGGTGGCCGGCGTGAGGGGGCTGCGCGCGCACCCGTTGTGGCGCAAGATCGTGGAGGCGGATCCGGAGCTGCTCGTGCCGTACCTGCTGGACCGGCGCGGCGCCAGCCACGAGGCCATCCTCGAGGTGCTCGAACGGGTGGTCGGCGATCCGCGCAAGGCCCGGGCGGTGCTGCTGGTCGCCCAGTCGTTCCTCCTGTCCGCTCCGACCATGCTCGACCCCGTGACGCTGGACGAGCTCGACTCCGAGCTCGCCGCCCTGCTGGAGGCCTACCTTGGATAGCTCTCTCAACGCCGCCAGACGATCCCGCGAGCTGCGCGGGGTCGCCGAGGAACGGGTGGACGTGCTGGTGGTCGGGCTGGGCGCGACGGGCGCGGGCGCCGCGCTCGACGCCGCCGCCCGGGGGCTGAGCGTAGCGGCGATCGACGCCCACGACCTGGCTTTCGGGACGTCGAGGTGGAGCTCCAAGATGGTGCACGGCGGCCTGCGCTACCTGGCCAAGGGGCAGGTGGACGTCGCCTACGAGAGCGCGGTCGAGCGCGGGATCCTGCTCAGGAGGACGGCCCCGCACCTGGTGAAGGCGCACCCGTACCTGCTGCCGCTGACCGCGGCCGTCTCGCGGCGGCAGGCGGCGCTGGTGATGACCGGCTACCGGCTCGGCGACGGGCTGCGGGCCGCCGCCCGCACGCCGCGCCGCCTGCTGCCCGGCCCGACGCGCCTGACCGGGGCCCGCGCCCGCACGCTGGCGCCCGTGCTGCGGCCCGACGGCCTGCGCGGCGCGCTGCTGTCGTGGGACGGCCGGCTGCTCGACGACGCCCGCCTGGTGGTGGCGATCGCCAGGACGGCGGCCGCGCACGGCGCCCGCGTGCTGACCCGCTGCCGCGCGCTGCGGCTGACGGATCAGGGCGCGGCGGTCCGCGACGAGCTGACGGGCGAGGAGTTCACGCTCCGGGCCCGGGTGGTGATCAACGCCACCGGGGTGTGGGCGGGCACGCTGGACACCGCCGTGAAACTGCGCCCGTCGCGGGGGACCCACCTCGTCCTGCCGCCGGGGGCGCTGCCCGGGCTGATCGCCGGCATGCACGTGCCCATCCCCGGCGAGTCCAACCGGTTCGCGCTCGTGCTCCCCCAGCGCGACGGCCGCGTCTACGTGGGCCTCACGGACGAGCCGGTGGACGGTCCGGTGCCGGACGTGCCCGAGGCGCCCGAGGAAGACGTCAGAACGCTCCTGGAGGTGCTGAACGGGGTCCTTGAGGTTCAGGTGACCAGAGAGGCGGTCGCGGGCGCCTACGCGGGTCTCAGGCCGCTCCTGGCGGCCGACGGCAGGACGGCCGACCTGTCCCGGAGGCACGCGGTGCTCACCGAGGGCGGCGTCGTGACCGTGGTGGGGGGCAAGCTGACGACATATCGCCGCATGGCCGAGGACGCGGTGGATCGAGCGGTTTCGTACGCGAACCTCCGGGCAGGCCGTTGCCGTACGCGGCGGATCCCCCTCACCGGCGCGGGTCCGCAGCCCTCCGGGGTGCCGGCGCGCCTGGCGGAGCGGTACGGCTCCGAGGCCGAAGCGGTGCACGAGCTCGTCAAGGCGCACCCGGAGGAGATCGGGCTCGGCCTCACGAAGGGCGAGCTGATCTGGTCGGTCCTGCACGAGGGGGCGCTCGACGAGGGCGACCTGCTGGACCGGCGGACCAGGATCGGCCTGGTCACGCAGGACAGGGACCGCGCCCTTCCTGCGACACGGGACGTACTGGACCGATACTCCCGCGCCTAAACCCGCCGATCCGTTAGGTTAGTCTTACCTAAGTCGGATCGGGGAAGGGATACGTGCGTTGGCAAGGGTCTGCGAGCATCCGGTCGGGTGCCACACCGGGAAGGTGCCCACGCTGGCCAGCGCCACCGTGGGAGCCAGGATGTGGCTCCTCATCGAATACACCGGAGCCTGGCCCTCGCACCTGGAAAACTTCGAACTTCCCGCAGAAATCTCGGAACTCGTGCGGCGCGCGCTCGAACGCGGTATCAGGCCTCAGCTGATCCGCCGCCCGGGAAAGCGGACCCGCCCACGGGAGCAGGGGATCCGTGTGCTAGTGGCCTACGCGGTGGGCGAGCACCCCTGGCTGGCGCAGGGCGTCATCGCAGGTCCTGACGATCTTGACCTGGACGCGCTGGTGGCCGGAGTGGTCCCGGAGTCCTGCATACTTGAAGACGAGCCGGTATTTCTGGTCTGCACGCACGCCAAGCGCAATGTGTGCTGCGCCCGCATTGGACTACCCCTCGCTCGGTCCCTGGCCGAAAACTTGCCGGACAGAGTGTGGGAAACGTCACACGTTGGCGGCGATCGTTACGCCGCCAACCTCGTGTGCTTGCCACACGGAATTTTCTACGGCAGCATGTCTCAGGCTGCTGCACTGGCAGCGGCTAACGCGTACCGGTCGGGCGAGGTCATCCTCGACCGCTACCGGGGACGCGCAGGCATCCCTGAGCCATTGCAGGCCGTCGAGCACTTCGCCCGAGCCCATACGGGAGAGCGCTCTGTCGGCGCGGTGGCCGTGGAATCCTCCAGGACGGACGGCGACGTCACCGTAGCCATCGTGCGGGTCAACGCGCGGAGCTGCGGAGATGTCCGGCTCCAGGTTGTGATTGAGCCATCGGCGTTCACAGCGCCGTGTGGTACGGCTTGCGCCGAGACGATCACCACCTACCGGCTGGTTTCGCTGGACAGGCTCACGCCTGTGCGGTACGCCACGCCTGCCCTTGCCTGAAGAGGGAACATCACGGCCCTACGTTGCGTTGGAACAGTGACGCCAAAAGCGTCCAATGCGGCTCAATTACCGAAATACCTCTCACGAAGGTGGTTTTCTCATGTCTCAGGTACGTCGGCAGCTCGCCCGCCCGCGCCCCAGCTGGGGTTGGCAGGATGATGCCGCGTGCCGGGGTGAGGACCTCGTGCTCTTCTTCGGCCCCGATGGGGAGCGGCAGCCCGAGCGTGACGTACGTGAGCGGAAGGCCAAGGCGATCTGCGCCCAGTGCCCTGTCCGCAACGAGTGCCTTGACTACGCGCTGTCCCGGCCCGAGAAGTACGGCACGTGGGGCGGTCTCAACGAGGACGAGCGCGCCAGCGAGCGTCGCCGTCGTATGCGCCGCGCGGCCAGCGCCGGCATCTCCGCCGCCTGACACACCCGGCAGCGTCACCAGCATCGCGTGATCACGCAGTTGTCCCGATGAACCGGAGCCTGGCCCTCCATGTCCAGGCCCCGGCGAACCCGGTCGGGGCAACTGCCTGATCAGGCACACACCTCACCCAAGCCCGCAAGCATCGCGGTCGCGGAGATTCCCCCCGAACTCCCGACCCGTCAGACATCCAGCCGACATCGCCCGTTGCCGTCCGTTCGGAATGCCGTCATGTGGCCGCCCTAGGGTGCCCGCCATGAAACGCATCGCCATCCTGATGTGCGCGGGCGCGCTGGCTGTCGGCCTGGCCGCCCCCGCCTCCGCGGATCCCGATCGGGCCGCTTTCGGCCGGGCCACGCTGACCGGCTTCGCCTCCCTGCCTGCCCTGACGTTCGTCCCCGGCAGTGAGGCGTCCGGGTCGCTGCTGGGCACCGCTCCGGTCAACGGCGTCACCCCGCCCTTCACCGGCCAGCCCGTCCAGGGCTTCAGCGGCATCGCCCGCCGTCACGACGGCACGTTCGACGTGCTGTCCGACAACGGCTACGGCAACAAGGCCAACAGCTCGGACTTCCTGCTCCGCGTCCACAGCGTCAAGCCGGACTTCAGGGCCAGGACCGTCGAGGTGCTCGGCGGCTTCAACCTGACCGACCCGCGCAAGCTGGTGCCGTTCCCGCTCACCCGGCAGGACCGGACGCTGACCGGCTCCGACTTCGACGTCGAGTCGATCGTGCGCCTGGTGGACGGCACCTACTGGATCGGCGACGAGTTCGGCCCGTTCCTCCTGCACTTCGACCGCAAGGGCCGCCTGATGGACGCCCCGGTCCAGTTGCCCGGCGTCAAGGCTCCCGAGAACCCGTATCTCGACGGCGGCCAGCCGAACCTCGGCGGCAGCAAGGGCTTCGAGGGCATGGCCAGGTCGGTCGACGGCCGCCGCCTCTACCCGCTGCTGGAGGGCACGGTGAGCGGCGACCCGGCGGGCACGCTCCGGATGTACGAGTTCGACCTGCGCAAGAAGGCCTACACCGACCGGCGCTGGACGTACCAGCTCGAAGACCCCTCGCACGCCATCGGCGACGCCATCGCCGTCGACGCCAACCGCTTCCTGATCATCGAGCGGGACAACCTCCAGGGCGACGCCGCGAAGGTCAAGCGCATCTACCTCGCCGACATGCGCGACAGGGACCGCGACGGCAAGCTCGACAAGACCCTGGTCGCCGACCTGCTCGACATCGCCGACCCGCGCGGGCTGGGCGGCGCGGCGGGCACGTTCAGGTTCCCGTTCCAGACGATCGAGGACGTCGTCATCCTGGACGACCGCACGCTCGGCGTGCTCGACGACAACAACTTCCCCTTCTCCAACGGCCGGACCCCCGGCAAGCCGGACGACAACGAGTTCATCACGGTACGGCTGACGCACGGCCTCCAGGCCGACCCCCGCGTCCACCGGTAACGACCACGGAACGCGGGCGAGGCCGCCTCGCCCGCGTTCACAGGTTCTTCAGCGGCGCCGCGAACGGGTCCCACTCGATGACCACGAGCTCGCCCCAGCTCTCGGCGGCCCTGCGGCGCAGACCCTGGTCGACGGTGTTGGTCACCACCACGATCCGGTTCAGCCGGGGCTCGATCCCCCCGCTCATGACATGCTCGTCGTCCACCGGCCACGCCGGCACCCTGTCCAGCACGGCCTGGCTGTTGCGCACCTGCCGCCGCACCTGGGGCACGTCCCTCGCGACCCGCCGACCGGCCAGCTCGCGCCCGCGCCCGGTGACGTAGGGGACGACGAGCGTGCGAGTGTCATAGAGCAGGTAGGGCGGTGCGAGATCGTAGGGGTGTGCCTTCGCCCGGTCCTCGGCGGCGATCAGCGCCCGGTTGTACGGCTCCAGCCCCTCCGGCGAGACCCGCAGGCCGGGATCCACGGGCTGCCAGTAGACCTCCGCCGCGCCGCGGGTCGCGGGTTGCAGGATCACCCGCCACCCGGCCGGGTCGTACCCGAGGCCCGCGAACGTCCCGTACAGGACGAGCAGCACGAAGATCATCCTTGCTCGCACCCGGAGGAGTGTAGCGGCCCCGGCGATAGGGTCCCTTGCCATGTCAGAACATGAACCGTCGCCCGCCGACGACCTCGAGCGGACCGTGCGGCTCGCGGTCGAGACGCTCCGGGACGCGCCCGGGACCGACGCCTGGGAGAGCAAGGCCGGGAGCCTCGACTGGACCTGCTGGGAGACCGCCGAGCACCTGTCCGACGACCTGTTCGCCTATGCCGTGCAGCTCGGCCTCACGACTCCCCCGCTGGACGTCAGCGTCCCCTTCGCCCTGGAGAGTCGCCGGCCGGGCGGGCCGCGGAACTCGGTGCACGCCGACCGCGAAGCGGGGGTCACGGGGCTGCTGCAGGTCCTGCAGACGAGCGGCGCGCTGCTGGTGGCGATGGTACGCACGGCGCCGCCGGGCGCCCGCGCGCACCACGTCTTCGGGGCCGCGGACCCGGCTGCCTCCGCCGCGATGGGCCTCGTGGAGACCCTCGTCCACACATACGACATGGCCCAGGGCCTCGGCCTCACCTGGGCGCCGCCCGCGGACACGTGCGCGCGGGTGCTGGCCCGGCTCTTCCCCGGCGCCCCGCGCGACGCGGACCCCTGGACGACCCTGCTGTGGGCCACCGGGCGGGCCGAGCTCCCCGGCCGCCCGCGCCTGACGAGATGGCGCTGGCACAATGAGCCGGTGTCACAGCCCTCGTGACCGAAACCCGGCGCCGGGCAGACCGTAACCCGGCGACGGGTGGTGGCGGTCCGCCGGATCAGACGATGAGATCGTCGAACTCGCCGTCCTTCGCCCCGAGGACGAACGCGGTGATCTCGGCCTGCGTGTAGACCAGGGCCGGGCCTTCGGGAAACCGGGAGTTACGCATGGCTATCTCCCCCGTGGGCAGGTTCGCGACCTCGACGCAGTTGCCGTTGGGGTTGCTCCGCCTGCTCTTGCGCCAGACGACGGGAAGGCGGCCGGCGGGCGTTCCGTTCCGGAACTCATGCATGGGGGCAGCTCCTCGCGATCTTACGGATGCACGTGCATCCGCGTTTGCGAGCTGACAATACGGCAGCACGAAGTGCTCCATATACCGGACGACCAAAAATCCCGGTATGGAGTGGATCACAGGGATATCAGCGGCTTATGCGGAAATGAGGCGTTCCAGGAAGCGCCGGGTCACCTTGGGCTCCTCCGCCTGGATGCTGAGCCGATCCATGACCTCCATGTAGTGGTCGGAGTCGGCGGGTTTGTCCAGGTAGAGGGCGCTGGTGAGCTGCTCCATGTAGACGACGTCGGGCAGATCGCGCTCGGGGAAGCGCAGGATGCTGAAGGGGCCGCCGGCCGCCGCGTGGCCGCCGCGGTCGAACGGCATGATCTGCACGGTGATGTTGCGCTCGGCCGTGATGTCCAGGAGATGGGCGATCTGCTGGCGCATCGTCTCCGGGCCGCCCAGCATGCGGCGCACGACGGCCTCGTCGATCACGGCCCAGAGCGTCAGGCCGCTCTCCAGCCGCTTCTGCCGGGTGGTGCGCAGGTCCACCCGCCGGTCGAGCTCGGACTTGGGGGCCTTCTCGTGGGCCAGCTCGATCACCGCCCTGGCGTAGGCGGGGGTCTGGAGGAGACCGGGGACGAACTGGTTCTCGTAGGTACGGATGCTGGACGCGGCGCCCTCCAGGCCGATGTACACCTCGAACCAGGGGGGCAGCAGATCGCCGTACTTGTGCCACCAGCCTGGGGCGTTGGCCTCCTTGGCGAGGGCCAGCAGGGGCTCGCGCTCGGCCGGGTCGGTGACGCCGTAGAGCGTCAGCAGATCGGCCACGTCGCGCTGCTTGAAGCTGACCTGGCCGAGCTCCAGCCGACTGATCTTGGCATGAGATGCGCGAATCGAGTATCCGGCGTCCTCTCGCGAGATACCCTGCTCTGTACGGAGCCTGCGCAGCTGAGTCCCGAGCAGGATCCGCAGCACCGTCGGGCTCCCCGGCGAATGGCTGAGAAGCTTCGCTTCCGCGCTCTCTGCGCTCACTGCATCGCTCCTAGGTCATCTGCACGTGCAGATGCGATTCGCATCCGTAAACTACGAAAAGTCTTGCATCGGTAAGCACTCCCCGTAAAGATGGGCATTGGATCACCAGACCGCGCTTCGGGGGCCAGAATGACGACTTTCGACGCTCGGCCGCAAGCCGCCATCGGTGCCCGGCCACCAGGATGGCTTTCGTCCATTCTGGTGGAAGGACGCACCGGGGAGTGTGATGCCGTCTTTCCGTTCCATCAACGTACCGCGCTGGAGCCCGCCTGTGTGGCGACGGCCCGGCGGTTCGTCGACCAGACACTCGGCGCCTGGGGGGCGGTGGAGCTGGCCTTCGACACCCAGCTGGTGGTCTCGGAACTGGTGACCAACGCGATGCGGCACGGCGGCGGCGCCGCGCAGTTACGCCTGCTGTCGCACGGGCCCGAGCTGGCGTGCGTGGTCACCGACCACAGTCACACCGTGCCGGTGGCGGCCTCGCCGGACGTGTTCTCCGAGTACGGGCGGGGGCTTCGGCTGGTGGACGCCCTCTGCACGGCATGGGGGTGGCTCTCGCCGGGAGGCGCCCGCAAACTCGTCTGGGCCATCATCGCGACCTGACCGCCCATCCTCCCCGCCGGGTCAGTCCTCCCTGTCGAGCAGGTCGAGAACGTCGGCGTCACTGAGCTGATCGAAGTGCTCGTACCACTGGCCGACCGCCCGGAAATCGATGGGCGTCAGCAGCACGACCACCTCGTCGGCCTCCTCCCGAAGCGACTCGACGGTCTCGCGGGCGCCGACCGGAACGGCCAGCGTCACCTTCGCGGGCTTGTGCGTGGCGACGGCCCTGAGCGCGGCCCGCGCGGTGCCGCCGGTGGCCAGCCCGTCGTCGACCACGATCACCTCCCGCCCTTCGAGCGCCGGCAGCGGGCGGTCGCCGCGATAGGCGCGTACGCGGCGGGCCAGCTCGCGCCGCTCCTCCTCCACCACGTCCGCCACGGACTCGGGCGTCATGCCCAGGCGATGCAGCAGCGTCAGGTCGAACACCGGCTCGCCGCCCTCGGCTATCGCGCCGACCCCCAGCTCGGGCGTCGGCGGATAGCCGATCTTCCGGGTCACGAGCACGTCGGGCACGGTGCCGAGGCGGCGCGCGATGGGCACGGCCACCGCCACGCCGCCGCGGGGCAGGGCGAGGATCACGGGGTCGCGCACGTCCTGCAACCGCTCGGCGAGCAGCGCCCCGGCCTCGGCCCGGTCTGCGAAGAGCTCCATGACCTGTGCCTACCCGCTGACGCCGACTCCTCGCCCTCCCCTCCCCAGCCATTCCATGGGCCCCCTGCGCGGCGGTCCGCAGGGGGCTCGCCGACGCCGCTGACCGTTCGGTTGCCCTCAAGCCCCGTCTCCGGGGCCGGGGCCACTGATCAGGGGCGGTTGCGGCCGGAGCGGCGCATCTCCTTGTGGATGATCTTCCACTTGTTCTGCTGCTCCTTGCGCAGCCGCGCGTCCGTCCGGGACGCCATCCAGGTGGCCTCCCGCTGCAGCTTGCGCCAGCTCTCCAGCCGCCGCTCCGGCAGCTCGCCGCTCTCCAGAGCCGCCAGCACCGCGCATCCCGGCTCGCCGGCGTGCCCGCAGTCGCCGAAGCGGCAGTGCTCGGCCAGCGCCTCGATGTCGGAGAAGACGAGGTCGACGCCCTCCCCGATGTCGTAGAGGCCCACCCGCCGGATGCCGGGCGTGTCGATGACCAGCCCGCCCCCGGGCAGCAGGATCAGCTCCCTGTGGACGGTGGTGTGCCGGCCGCGCCCGTCCGCCGCGCGTACGTGCTGGGTCTCCATGACCTCCTCCCCGGCCAGCGCGTTGACCAGGGTGGACTTGCCGGCCCCCGACGGGCCGAGGATGACGGCCGTACGGGAACCCCCGAGGTAGCCGCCGACCAGCTCCACCCCGTCCCCGTGCAGCGAGGAGACGGCGTGCACGTCCACGCCGGGAGCGGCGACGCGGACGTCGGCGAGCAGATCGTCGAGGCCGTTCTCGAACAGGTCGGACTTGGTGACGAGCACGACGGGCGTGCCGCCGGACTCCCAGGCGAGGGCCACGAGGCGTTCGATGCGGCCGAGGTCGGCGAAGTCGGTCGAGTGCATGGACGGCTCGGCCACGAAGACGACGTCCACGTTGGCCGCGAGCACCTGGCCCTGGCCGTCGCCCGACAGGCCCCCGACCGAGTCGCGGCTCACGCCGCCCCGGACGAACGCGGACGTGCGCGGAAGGACCTCGTCGAGCTCGTAGCGGCCCTCGGGCAGCCACCTGAGCGCGACCCAGTCGCCGACGCACGGCAGCGACACCGGGTCGGCGGCCGAGGCGCGGCGTACGCGGGCGGCGTATTTGACGTGATGCTGACCGTCCGCCGCGATCACCTCGGCGGCGCCGCGGTCGACGCGGGCCACCCGGGCGGGGACGGTTTCGGCGGGCAGCTCGGCGGCGCGGAGATCGGTCCAGCCGAGCAGAGCAAGATCGTTGAACAACGGAGTGAGACCTTTGATCGAGAAGGGTGGAACGGGTGGCTCAGCTGAGCCCCCGGAGGTGGACTGACGGCGCGCTGAACAGGGCGACCCGCATAAGTCCTCACCTCCTCGATCAGTCGTCGGAGTGACTCTACGCAGCCTGTCCCCGGCGATGCAATCGGATTATCTTCCGCGATCTGTTGAACCGTGCCAGGGCGCCTGGCCGTACCACCTCCCGACGGACTGAGAAAGGGGAATGATGCGAATCAGCACGTATCCCCCGCCCTCGGCCGAGGGAGCCGCCCCGATGGGCAAGCCGCGCTTACGTCACTGGATCCGGCGCGTACGCCCGGATGACGAGGTGGTCGTGTCCGCGCTCTACCGGGAATACCACAGGCCGCTGCTGGCCTTCGTGATCCGGCTGACCGCGGGCGATCGGCAGTGGGCGGAAGACGTGGTGCAGGAGACCATGATCCGGGCGTGGCGGAGTGCGGAGCGGCTCGACCCCGATTCGGTCTCGCTGATGCCCTGGCTCGCCACGGTCGCCAGACGTATCGTGATCGATGACCGGCGGCGAAGGGACGCCCGCCCCCAGGAGTCGGGCGACGGACCGCTGGAGAGCATGCCCGTGCCGGACGAGATGGAGGGACTGCTGCACCAGGTGGTCGTGTCTGAGGCGCTGAAGGCGTTGTCGCCGGCCCACCGCGAGATCCTCAACGAGACGATCCTGCGGGACCGGTCGGTCAACGATGCCGCCGAGGCGCTCGGGATCCCGGTGGGCACCGTGAAGTCCCGGGTTTACTACGCCGTACGCGCGTTGCGGATCGCACTGGAGGAGAGGGGGGTGACGGCGTGACTTCGAGAGTCGAGCACACGGACGTGGGCGCTTACGCGCTCGGACTGCTGGACGAGGACGACAGGCTCGCCTTCGAGGCCCACCTCCTCGGCTGCCCCTCCTGCCGGTATGAACTGTCCGATCTGGCCGGGGTGGCGAGCGTGCTGAACGGGATCGGGCCCGTCGAGGACCCCGACCCCCCTTCCTATGACCGCCCCATCGGGGGCCAGGACGACGTGGTCGACCTGCTCCGGCGCAAGAAGGCGGCCGACAGGCGGACGCGCAGGGGCACGTTCGTGATCGGGATGGCGGCGGCGGTCACGCTGGTGGCGGGGGGTCTGACGATCGGCACGCAGCTCAGCGGGGGCGAGCCGGCCCCGGTGGCGCAGGGGCACGGCGGTCACATGGGCACGCACATGGGCCCGGCCGAGCAGTTCTACGCCGACGGCAAGCCCATCGAGGGCAAGGGCGTGGACGGGGTGACCGGCGGCCTGGTCGTGGAGACGAAGGGGTGGGGCACGCACGCGGCGCTCAAGCTGGCGGGGGTGAAGGGGCCGCTGGAGTGCGAGCTCATCTCGGTGGCCAAGTCGGGTGAGCGCCGGGTGATGACCGGGTGGTCCGTACCTCCAGCCGGGTACGGAGTGCCGGGATCGCCCGATCCGCTCTACATGCACGGCGGCAGTGCCACGCAACTGAAGGACATCGACCGTTTCGAGGTGGTCACCTCGGCGGGTAAGAAGATACTCACCATCAAGGCCTGACCGGTCCTGGGGAAGCCCTCTCACCGCTGGTGGGAGGGCTTTCTTCATGCCCTCGCCCTTGTGTGGAAATTTACGCGTTCGCGGGTTGAACCGCACCGGGCTCCGGCGCGTACTGCTTGCCGTATCAACCGGAATATCAAGCCCTTTAAGGGGTTTCATTATGTCTATCCGGAAATTCGTATTTTCTAGTGCTTTAGCGGCAAGCGTGCTTGTCGTCCCGGCGGTGCCCGCGCACGCATCCGGCGACGACGTCTATCTCGCGGCGGGCCTGCGCGGCGCGAACGAGGTGGGCGCCCCGGGCGACACGGACGGCCGCTCGACCGTGGTGCTCAGGATCAGCGGGACCGAGGTGACGTTCGCGGCCCGGTGGCACAGGATCGGCACACCCACCGCCGGCCACGTGCACGCGGGCCCCAAGGGTACGAACGGCGACGTCGAGCTCGACTTCTTCACCACGTCCCTGCCCGGGTCGGTGCTCGGCGTCACCGGCACCGTCAAGGCCGGCGACGACCTCGTCAAGGCCCTCGTCGACAACCCCGGCGGCTTCTACGCCAACCTGCACGACGCCGCCCACCCCAAGGGCGCGGTACGCGGCCAGTTCCACCGGCTGAGCAAGCCCGTCGACCTCAACGGCGTGCTGCACGGCGGCGACCAGGCCACGCTCTCGTCCCAGGCGGACGGCCGCCAGGAGGTCCCCCCGGACGACGGCAGGCAGCGCGGCGACGCGGACGGCCGGGCCGTGTGGTGGCTGCGCCCGTCAGGCTCGTCCATCGCCTACACCGCCACCTGGTCGGGGCTGGGCCGGGTGACGGCCGGGCAGCTGCGCAAGGGGCCTCCGGGCAGGACCGGGCCGGTGGCGGCGGAGCTGTTCGCGGCCCGGGAAGGGCTGCCCGAGAACGTGACCGGCGTCGCGGGGGTGACGCCGGTCGCCGCCAAGGTCGTCAAGCGCGTCGCCGAGAACCCGGGCGCGTACTACTCGAACCTGCACACCACCGACTTCGACGGCGGCGCGGTGCGCGGGCAGCTCTCCGGCGAGGCGTTCACCCACCCGCGCGCGCTCACCGCCGACGTGCTGCGCGGCTCGCAGATCTACTCCTGCACGCAGCTTCCCACCGGCGGCTACGGCTTCACCCAGCTCGGCGTGACGGCCACGCTGCGGCGGGGCATCGACCACTCGTTCGTGACGCCCGCGTCGGGGCCGCCGCTGTGGATCGCCCCGGACGGCAGCGCGGTGCGCGGCGCGGTCGTCAGCCGCACGCCGAACGGCGACAACATCCCCGAGCTGGTCCTCGACGCCACCCAGTCGGGCGCGCCCACGGGGCTGCTCGCGCACGCCACGCAGATCCTGCGCCTCAACACCACGGGCGGCCTCGCCCCGGCCGGCTCCTGCGAGCCGGGCTCCGAGGCCAGGGTCCCGTACGGCGCGGACTACGTGTTCCTCGGCTGAGGCCGGGCGGGGGACGATTCGGTCCCGTCCCCTGTCAGGCCCTTCCCGGTCGATCCGGCCCGGTCCCCCCGGGCCACCGACCGGCCGCGACGGGGTGCTCCGGCCCGGTCGCGACAAGCGCCCCGCCGCACACGGGAGCCCGTGCGGCGGGGCGCCTCGTCATGCCCCCTGGCGGTGGGCGGGTACGGAAGGCGGTGGCCGCCCCGGGCGGGGATCGTCGCCGGGGCGGCGTGGAACCACCGTCACGGTCGAGCGTGCGCCGTGACGGCGGCCGGCCACGTGCGCGTCAGACATTAGCGGGCGTCACCCTGGAGGCCCTCAGCCCCGTGCGGCGGGTGGCGCCCACTTGGCTCCGCCGTAACGGATGGACCTCGGCAACCCCGTGCGGCGAGTGGGACCGACCCGCCGAGAAGAGCCCGTGCGGAGAGGGTGGGTTCAGAGGCCCGGGGCCGGGAACTGGGCGGTGAGTTCGCTGACCTCGTGGTGGACGCGGGTGATGACGTCCTCGGCGTCCCCCTTGGCCAGGGCCGTGACGACCTCGTCCATCCAGGCGCCGATCTGCCGCATCTCCGCCTCGCCCATGCCGCGCGAGGTGACCGACGGCGTGCCGATGCGGATGCCCGACGGGTCGAACGGCTTGCGCGTGTCGAACGGCACCGTGTTGTAGTTGGTCTCCAGCCCCGCGCGGTCGAGCGCCTGCGCGGCCGGCTTGCCGCCGATGCCCTTGGGCGTGAGGTCGAGCAGGATCAGGTGGTTGTCGGTGCCGCCGGAGACCAGGTCGAACCCGCGCGAGGCCAGCTCGTCGGCCAGGGTCTTGGCGTTGGCGACGACCTGGTGGGCGTAGTCGCGGAACGACGGCTGGGCGGCCTCGTGCAGCGCGACCGCGATGGCGGCGGTGGTGTGGTTGTGCGGGCCGCCCTGCAGGCCGGGGAAGACGGCCTTGTTGAGCGCCGTGGCGTGCTCGTCGGCGGTGGCCATGAGCATGGCGCCGCGCGGGCCGCGCAGCGTCTTGTGCGTGGTCGTGGAGATCACGTCGGCGTGGCCCACCGGGGACGGGTGCGCGCCGCCCGCGACCAGGCCCGCGATGTGGGCGATGTCGGCGGCCAGCACGGCCCCGACCTCGCGGGCGATCGAGGCGAAGCCCTCGAAGTCGATGGTGCGCGGGATGGCGGTGCCGCCGCAGAAGATCAGCTTCGGCCGGTGCTCGAGCGCGAGCTGCCGGACCTCGTCGAGGTCGATGCGGCCGGTGTCCTTGCGTACGCCGTAGCGGACCGGGTTGAACCACTTGCCGGTGGCCGAGACCGACCAGCCGTGGGTGAGGTGGCCGCCGAACGGCAGGCCCATGCCCATCACGGTGTCGCCGGGCTGCAGGAACGCCATGTAGACGGCGAGGTTGGCGGGCGAGCCGGAGTAGGGCTGGACGTTGGCGTGGTTGACGCCGAACAGGGACTTGGCGCGCTCGATGGCCACGGTCTCGATCTGGTCGATGACCTGCTGGCCCTCGTAGTAGCGCTTGCCCGCGTAGCCCTCGGAGTATTTGTTGGTCAGCACGGTGCCGGTGGCCTCGAGCACGGCCTTCGACACGTAGTTCTCCGACGCGATGAGCTTGACGGTGTCGGACTGGCGACGTTCTTCCGCCTTGATGAGCTCGGCGATCTGCGGGTCGACGCTAGCGAGAGAACCCATGACTCTCCTGTCATCATTGACGATTGCGAAGACCCAGGCGCACGGCCTCCGCTCCTTTCGCTCCCCGGTGGTCGATCCCACCCAATGCGCCAGTCGCGTCTCGTCCTAGACGATAGCGGATGTGACAGGGGCTTATTTCGTGGTGATCAGCAGATTCGCGTAGTGTCCGAGGTTCTTGAGGTCCAGGTCGACCGGGCCGGCGGCCTTGGGCACCTTGCGGAAGACGGCGAAGAAACGCCGGGTCTGACCGGCCTGGATCTGGTCGCCGGGGGTCAGCTCGGAGCAGGCGCACTGGTCGCCCTGGAACATGGGCTTGACGGGCAGCGCCTCGTCGCGGAGGGCCAGTTCGACGTCCTTCAGGCTGTAGGCGTTGGTCTCGGTCAGGCCCCACACGCTGAGCGAGTTCTGCGAGTGGTCGTTGCTGACGGAGAACTCGAGCTTGACGTCGTCGCCCTGCCACCGGAGCGCCTCGATCCGCAGGACGATGGGCACGGTCCGGTGGCCGTCGTTGTACTGGAAGGACCGCGACGCCTGCTTCGTTCCGGGGGTGACGGTCGCGGCGGGGTCGGGCGCGTTCGTGGTGGCCTGGTTCGTGGTGGCCTGGTTCGCGGTGGGCTGGTTCGCGGTGGGCTGGTTCGCGGTGGGCGCTTTCGCGGTGGGCGGCGTGGCGGTGACGGTCTCGTACTGGGTCAGCATCACCGTGGCCGACTGCTTGCCCGGCTGCTCCCAGGGGCGCCACAGGGCCAGCGTGGCGCCGGCGGTCAGCGCGGACGCGAGCACGGCGGCGATCACGGGCGCCGCCCAGCGCCCGCCGCCCGCGGGCCGGGGACCGGGAACGGGAGGCGCCTGGGGAGTCAGCAGCGGCGTCCAGGCGTCGCTGACCGCGCGGGTGGCGGAGGCCACCGTCGCCCGCTCGCGGCCCATCAGGCGGTCGAGGAGCTGCTGCGCGGTCGGCCGCCGGGCCGGGTCCTTCTGCAGCGCCGGCTCCACCAGCACCCGCAGCCGCTCGTCCAGCCCGTCGAGCATCGGTACGTGGTGCGCCACCCGGTACAGCACCTCCGGAACCTGCCCGGTGCCGAACGGCGGCCGCCCCGTCCCCGCGTACGTCACCACGCCGCCCCACGCGAACACGTCGCTGGCGGCCGTGATGGGCGCGCCGTTGGCCTGCTCCGGAGCCATGTACGCGGGCGTGCCCGCGACGACGGCGGACTGGGTGGCGTCCGGCTGGGCGATGCGGGCGATGCCGAAGTCGATGACGCGCGGGCCGACGGCGCTGAGCAGGATGTTCGACGGCTTGAGGTCCAGGTGCACGACCCCCGCCTCGTGGATGGCGGCCAGCGCGGTGGCCACCCCCACGGCCAGGGCCTCCAGGTTGGCGCCTCCCATGGGCCCCTGCGTCTCGATCATGGACGACAGGTCGGGGCCTTCGACGTATTCGGTGACGAGGTAGGCGGTGTCGCCCTCGATCCCGGCGTCGAGCACGGGCGCCGTGCAGAACCTGGCAACGTGCCGGGCCGCCTCGGCCTCCCTGGTGAAGCGGCGCCTGAAGTCCTCGCGACCGGCCAGCTCCGGCCTGAGCACCTTGAGCGCGACCGGGGCGAACGCGGCGTCCTGCGCGAGGTAGACGATGCCCATGCCGCCCTCGCCCAGCTTGCGCACGAGGGTGTAGGGGCCGATTCGCCGGGTCTGATCGATCACGGGATGAATTCTGACCTCATGGCCTGACATTTGGTGGCAGAACGCTGGATCGCGCTATTTCGTACGACTCACGCCCGGCCAGAGCCGATCCACCTCGGCGTTCAGGATCGCCCCGATGAGCACCGCCAGCGCGGTGATGTAGAGCCACAGCAGCAGCGCGATGGGCGCGGCCAGCGAGCCGTACACCGAGACGGGCGAGAACCACGCCGCCAGCACCGCGCGCAGCACCGCCGCGCAGAGGATCCACAGGAACAGCGCCAGGATGGCGCCCGGCAGCTCGCGGTACCACTTCGTCCGCACCGGCACGCTGACGTGGTAGAGCACGGTGAGGAACAGCACCGAGCCGATGATCACGACCGGCCAGTAGAGCAGGTCGATCAGGATGCCGTAGTCGGCGGGCAGCGCGTCCTTGATCAGCGTCGGGCCGACGACCAGGATCGGCATGACGATGATCCCGATGATCAGGCCGACGATGTAGAGGCCGAACGACATCAGCCGGGTGCGGATGATGCCGCGCTCCTCCCCCAGCCCGTAGGCGACCGAGATGAGGTCCACGTAGACGTAGAGCGCCCTGGAGCCGGACCAGAGCGACAGCAGGAAGCCCAGCGAGATGATCGACACCTTGCCGGCGTCGTCGCTGAGCACGTCGGTGAGGAGCGGGTTGATCACCTTGTTGACCGCGTCGTCGGTGAACAGCAGCCCCGCCTGCTCGATCACCCAGGTCTTCACCTGGGTGACCACGGTGGGCCCGAGCCAGGTGCCGAGCTTGCCCAGCACGCCGATCAGGCCCAGCACGAAGGGCGGCAACGACAGCAGCGCGAAGAACGCCGCCTCGCCGGCCAGGCCGGTGACCCGGTAGGTGACGCCGGCGTTCGTGGCCGCGCGCACGATCGCCCACGACTTGGTGTCGAGCACCCAGTTCAGCCTCGCGCGGGCATTCGAGACCGGCCCGCGCTTGGGTCGGGGAGGCGCATCGGTGGACGTCATGGCACCCATTGCTATTCGCAGTGACTCTTCGGGACAGCTTACGTCCCGGGACTGCCCTAGTCGTTGTCCACGATGCGCGCGCCCAGCGGAAGGAGGGAGACGGGGATCATCTTGATGTTCGCGACACCCATCGGGATGCCGATGATGGAGATGAACAGCGGGATCGAGGTCACGACGTGCCCGATGGCCAGCCAGATGCCGGCGACCACGCACCAGATGATGTTGCCCAGCAACGAGAACACGCCCGCGCCGGGGTCGCGCACCACGGTCCGGCCGAACGGCCACAGCGCGTAGGCGGCGATCCTGAACGAGGCGATGCCGAACGGGATCGTGATGATCAGGATGCAGCAGATGATTCCGGCCAGCGCGTATCCGATGGCCAGCCAGATCCCCGCGAACACCAGCCAGATGACGTTCAGAATTGTGCGCATGCTCACAGGATGTCACTGATCGTGCCCTCGGCGTCATCCGGCAAGACCCTGAACTCACCCTGACTTGGGCGGCCGCCCCTTTCCGGGTGCCCCGGCGAACGCCTGGGCGATCTCCATCCAGGCCCGCGCGGGCGCCCCCGTCGTCTCCAGGCCGGTGTCGGAGAGGTGGATGCGCTGGGTGACGACCAGGCAGAAGTCGAGCACCGTCCCGCGTACGACGGCGTCCGCGTCGTCGGGGCCGGCCGTCCACGTGGTCCCGTCGGGCATGGCCAGCTCCACGCGTACCGGCTCGCCGGGGACGGGCAGGCCGCGCACCGCGAAGCCGTAGGGGCGGGCCCGGTATCCCAGCATGGCCACGTGCCGCAGCCGGGTCGTCGGCTCCCTGGTGACGCCGAGCGCGTCGGCCACGTCCTGGCCGTGCGCCCACGTCTCCATCAGCCGCGCGGTGACGAACGAGGCGGCCGACATCTCCGGCCCGAACCACGGCAGCCGGTCGCGGGCGCCGAGCGTGGCGAACACCTCCAGGCTGCGGGCGCGGGACGTACGGAACCAGTCGTGCAGCTCGCCCGGCGGCATGCCGCGCGCCTCCAGCGCGAGATCGTCGACCGACCGGGAGTCCGACAGCACCGAGGCGCGGTAGGCGTCCGGATCGGTGGCGGCCCGCACGGCCGCGTCGTCGAACCAGGCCAGATGGCTCACCTGATCACGGATCGCCCACCCCTCGGCGGGCGTGGGCCGCTCCCAGTCCTCATCGTTCAAGGGCTGGAGCAGCGCTTCCAAGGACGCGGTCTCGGCACGCAGGTCGTCGAGTAATTCGGCCATGAGGTCCACGCGCGCCAGCCTAACCGGAACGAGGTTCTGGGAGAATAATGCAAGCGTGATCTGCGAGAGCTGCAAGGAGAGGCGCCACGAGGACTGCCGCGGCGGCTCGTGGTGCGACTGCCAGCACCAGGAGGAGGAGCAGGCCAAGGAGTCGGATCTGGACTGGCCGCGCCAAGGATGAACTATCCCACACTCTGGACCCCGTCTTGGACATCCCGGACAGCCAGAGTAATCTCGGAGTATGCCAGCGGACCCCATGCTCGTCGGTCGACGACACGTCGACCTTCAGCGTGTCCGCAGTGCCATCTGTTGCGACGCCCGCTAACCCACATTCTTTTCTACCGCTGAGCGCGTCGCACTCTTCCTCTCCAGCCCTGCCCATCGATGAAGATGGCAGGTGGGACACCGCGCGCGCCCATGATCCGAAGGACGCGCAATGAGCACCCCTGCCAGCCGCACTCCTGCCAGCCGGCACCACAAGCGCCCGCGCGGCGAAGGCCAGTGGGCCCTCGGTTACCGTGAGCCGCTCAACAAGAACGAAGAGAACAAGAAGAACGACGACGGCCTCAACGTCCGCCAGCGCATCATCGACATCTACTCCAAGCGGGGCTTCGACTCGATCGACCCGGCCGACCTGCGTGGCCGCATGCGCTGGTACGGCCTCTACACCCAGCGCAAGCCCGGCATCGACGGCGGCAAGACGGCGATCCTCGAGCCGGAGGAGCTCGACGACAGCTACTTCATGCTGCGGGTGCGCATCGACGGCGGCCAGCTCGACCTGGCCCAGCTCCGTACGATCGCCGACATCTCCAACGAGTACGGCCGCGGCACCGCCGACCTGACCGACCGCCAGAACATCCAGCTGCACTGGATCGAGATCGAGTCGGTGCCGGACATCTGGGAGCGCCTGGAGGCCGTGGGCCTGTCCACGACGGAGGCGTGCGGCGACACGCCGCGCGTGATCCTGGGGTGTCCGCTGGCCGGGATCGACTCCGACGAGGTGCTGGACTCCACGGAGCAGATCCACGAGATCCAGGACCGGATCGTGGGCAACCCGGCGTACTCGAACCTGCCCCGCAAGTTCAAGTCGGCGCTGAGCGGCTGCCCGGCGCACTGCACGGTGCACGAGATCAACGACGTGGCGTTCGTGGGCGTGGTGAACGAGCACGGCGAGGCCGGCTACGACCTGTGGGTGGGCGGCGGCCTGTCGACCAACCCGATGCTGGGCAAGCGGCTGGGCGTGTTCGTGCGGCCGGAGCAGGCCGTGGACGTCTACGAGGGCGTGGTCGGGATCTTCCGCGACTACGGCTACCGGCGGCTGCGGCACCGGGCCCGGATCAAGTTCCTGGTCAACGACTGGGGGCCGGAGAAGTTCCGGGAGATCCTCGAGACCGAATACCTCAAGGAGCGGCTGCCCGACGGGCCCGCGCCGGAGCTGCCGCGCGGCAGCCGCCGCGACCACGTCGGCGTCTTCCCGCAGAAGGACGGCAACTTCTACGTCGGGTTCGCGCCCAAGGTGGGCCGGCTCGACGGCGACAAGCTGCACGTGATCGCCGACATCGCCGAGCGGCACGGGTCGAACCGGGTCCGCACGACGGTCGAGCAGAAGATGGTCGTCCTCGACGTCGCCCCCGACCGGGTGGACTCCGTGGTGGCCGAGCTGGAGGCCAACGACCTGCAGGTCAGGCCCTCCACGTTCCGCCGCCAGACGATGGCGTGCACCGGCATCGAATACTGCAAGCTGGCCATCGTCGAGACCAAGGCCACCGCCATGGACCTGATCGACGAGCTGGAGCGGCGGCTGCCGGACTTCGAGGAGCCGCTGACCATCAACGTCAACGGCTGCCCCAACTCCTGCGCCCGCATCCAGGTCGCCGACATCGGCCTGAAGGGCCAGCTCGTCGTGGACGAGAACGGCGACCAGGTCGAGGGCTTCCAGATCCACCTGGGCGGCTCGCTCGGCGTCAACGCCGGCTTCGGCAGGAAAGTACGCGGGCTCAAGACCACCGCCAAGGCGCTGCCCGACTACGTGGCGCGCGTCGTGTCCAACTACGACAGCCAGAAGAAGGAAGGCGAGTCGTTCGCCGACTGGGTCCAGCGAGCGGACGAGGCCGACCTGAAATGACCACACGAGCGGTTCCCTTCCACTGCCCCTATTGCGGCGACGAGGACCTGGAGCCTTACGAGGGTGATGGCGGCTGGTACTGCCGCGCCTGCGCTCGTGCCTTCAAGCTGAAATTCCTTGGAATCGGAGTGAAGATATGACGCTGGTCGACATCGAGGTCGGTTTGAGAGAGCAGCGCGGGGCCCTCGACCTGCAGGACATCGTCGAGTCCGCCGCCACGTTCCTGGAGGGCGCCCCCGCGCGCGAGATCATCCGCTGGGCGGCGGCGACGTTCGGCGACCGGCTGTGCCTGACCTCCTCGATGAGCGACGCCCTCCTCATCGACCTGGTGAGCAGGGTCAAGCCCGGCGTGGACGTGTTGTTCATCGACACCGGCTACCACTTCGCCGAGACGATCGGCACGCGGGACGCCGTCCGGCAGGTCTATGACGTCAACGTGATCGACATCAAGCCGTCGCGGACGGTGGAGGAGCAGGACCGCGACCTCGGCCCCCGCCTGTTCGGCCGCAACCCGGACCTGTGCTGCTACCTGCGCAAGGTGGAGCCGCTGAACCGGGCGCTGGAGCCGTACCTGGCGTGGATCTCCGGCATCCGCCGCGACGAGTCGTCCAGCCGGACGGACACCAAGGTCGTGGAGTGGGACGCCAAGCGGCAGATGGTGAAGGTCAACCCGATCGCCGCCTGGACGCAGGAGGACGTCGACAACTACATCGCCGACAACGGGGTGCTGATCAACCCGTTGCACTACGACAACTACCCCTCGATCGGCTGCGCGCCGTGCACGCGGCAGGTCGCGGAGGGTGAAGATCCGCGCAGCGGACGCTGGGCGGGCCTGGGGAAGGTCGAATGCGGCATTCACCTGTGATCCCCGGCGGGGGACGCGTCCCGTTGGCAGGCGGGACGGCCCCCGGCCGCGTGCCACTGGTGGCGGTGGCGCACGGGTCTCGCGACCCGCGTGCCGCCGCCACCGTGGCCGCGTTGCTCGACCAGGTGCCGCTGGACGTCCGGGTGGCCTACCTCGACCACTGCGCCCCCACGCTCGGGCAGGCGCTGCGCGGTCTGGAGGAGGCCGTGGTGCTGCCGCTGCTGCTCACCGAGGCCTACCACAGCCGGGTGGACCTGCCGGCGGCCCTGAACGAGGCACGCGCCCGCGAGCCGCGCCTGCGCGTCCACTACGGCCACACGCTGGGGCCGCACCCGCTGTTGCTGTCCGCGCTGGAGCGGCGGCTGGCGGAGGCGGGCGTGCCGGCGGGCGACCCGGACACGGCGGTGGTGCTGGTGTCCGCCGGTTCGAGTGACGCCAGGGCCAACGCGGTGATCGCGGAGCTGGCGCGGGGGTGGCGGCGGTCCGGCTGGTGGACCGTGTCGCCCGCGTACGCCTCGGCCGCCGATCCGGCTCCCGCCGCGGCCGTCGCCGCGCTCAGGCGGGCCGGGGCGCCGAGGGTCGTCGTGGCGCCCTACCTGCTGGCCCCTGGCTACTTCGCCGACAAGGTGCGCCGCGACACGCTGGAGGCGGGCGCCGAGATCGTGGCGGACGTGCTCGGACCGGCTCCGGAGCTGGTGGACGTGGTGCTGGAGCGTTACTGGGCGGCTCAGCGGCAGCCGGTGTCACTGGCGGGATGAGCAGCTCGGCGTCACCGGCGGGATGAGCAGCTCGGCATGATCTCGCCGCTTCCCGGGTCGATGCGGATCACGTCGGCCCGGCAGTCCAGCGTCCGGGTGTCCAGCACCGTCAGCCGCCACGCCGCGGGGTAGGCGGGCGTCGCGGCCAGCAACTGCTCGGCGCGCTCCTCCGTCATGCGGCCCGAGCCGGCCGACGAGGCGGGGACCAGGGCCGCGGTGAGCTCGTTCACGCCCTCGCGGGCCACTGCCGGGTCGCCCAGCCAGCCGGGCGGCTCGGCGACGGTGGGGCCGCAGGGGCCGCTCGCCACGAACCGGCCGTTGAGCCAGACCAGGGCGTGGCCGTCCGCCGGGCAGCTCAGCCCGAACGTCACGCCCGTGGCCGAGGCCCTGAACCGGATCGTCTCCCGCTCCCCGCCCCGCTCGTACCGGTGGTAGAGCGGCAGGGCCGGGAGGGAGCGTTCGGGTGCGGGCGCCGAGCCGGGTTGTGCCAGCACGCCGGTCCAGACGTCCTCGGGCATGGGCGCGGCCTCGGTGCGGGGCAGGCTCGCCACCGCCACGACCGCCAGCGCGGCCATCGCGATCGAGCCGGCCGTCCGCCCGCGCCGTCGGCGGATGGCGCGTGCCCGCGCGTCCACGTCCGCGACCGTCACACCCCTGTGCCCGCCCGTACGTTCGGCGAGGCCTTCGGCGCTGTCGCTGTCGAGCAGCTCGCGCAGGTCCTGCTCTTGTCTCGTCGTCACGGTCAGCTTCCCGTCTCCATCGCGGCCCTGGCCTCAGGGTCGAGCCGCAGCTTGGCCAGCGCGCGGCTGGCCTGGCTGCGGACGGTGGTCACCGAGCAGCCGACGATGGCGGCGATCTCCTCGTCGGGGAGGTCCTCGAAGTAGCGCAGCACGATCACGGCCCGCTGCTTGGCGGGCAGCGCGGTCAGCGCCGCCCGCAGCGCCTCGCGGGTGCCGAGGCCCGCCTCCGCGTCACCGGGGCCGGCGCCGTCGGGCAGCTCGCCCGTGGCCACCTCGCCCCGCCACCGCCGCCGCCACCAGGAGGCGTGGGTGTTGGTGAGGATGCGGTAGACGTACGGGTCGGGGTTCGCGCCGACGCGGCGCCAGGCCAGCCAGGCGCGGGCCAGCGCCGTCTGGACGAGGTCCTCCGCCGTGGCCCAGTCGCGGCACAGCAGGTACGCCGTCCTGAGCAGGCGGGCCGAGCGTTGCTCGACGTAGCGCTCGAAGTCGGCTCGATCCCGCATCGAGGGTCCTCACTGCTCGGTGATGTACACCGAGCACTACGCGCCAGGAGGGCCGGGACGTTGCACGAGCCGGGAAAGGATTTGCGGGTCAGAAGCCCCGGCGCAGGTTGCGGTGCTGGTCGCGGAGCTGCTTGCGCAGCTCGCGGCCGTCCACGCGGACCTGGCGGCCGATCTCCCGCCAGTCCTCGCCGTGCAGCCGCTCCCAGTGCTCCCGCCAGGCGGCGAACCCGCGCTGCAGCGGCTTGACCTGCGAGTCGCCGATCACCTTGATCTCGCCCATCACCGCGTACGCCTTGATCCGCACCACGGGCACGTTCATGCCGGAGGGCGCCTCCAGGACCTTCACCTTCTTCTCGCCCATGATCGCGACGCCCTCGAGGTCCACGTTCACCCCGTCGGGCACGATGATCTTGATGTCGCCCATGACGGAGACGGCCAGGATGTCCACCATGTCGGTGCGCACCTCGGCCTCGCGCAGGTCGAGCAGCACCTCACCCATGACGGCGACCGCGCCGAGCTCCTTGTCGATCCGCCAGGTGCCGCGGCGCTTGGACTCGCCCATGACACCGACGAACCACCGTCGTTTCTTCCCCTCGCGCGCGGGGGCGGGCATGTGGGCGGGCGTGGCGCCCGCGGGCAGGTCCTGCGTGAGCAGGGCCAGCTCGGCATGGGTGGTCGCGGTATACGCGGCCTCCGTGCGGTCGGTCAGCTCGGCGAGCGTGAGCCTGCCTTCGACCGAGGCGACACGGAGCTGCTCGACGACGGCCTCGCGCTCGGCGTCCGACGCGCGGACCTCACCGGGATCAGTCATACTCGCAACATATCGCGTCTTGGCCGCCGTGAAGCTCCTCCTTTGGTAGGAAACGCGTGATCCATCGAAACATGCACGTTGGGCATGGGCTTTGAACCCGTACGGGGGCGGGGCGCGTACAACGCCATGACACGGGGCCCTGGCTTGGTCCGGGGCGCGGCCGGACCAGGCTAGGGTCCCTGTCATGCATGAGGAACAGCTCTACCGCGCGGCGTTGAACGGTGAGTCCGAGACCGTGGGCAAGCTGCTCGCCAGTGGCGCCGACCCCAACAAGCCGAGCAAGGGCGAGGAAGAGGGGCTGCCGCTGTGCGCGGCGGCCGCCTGGGACCGCACGGAGGTGGCCGAGGCCCTGCTGGCGGCCGGCGCCGACATCAATGGCAGGGAGGCCGGCGGCTGGACGGCGCTGCTCTGGGCCGCCGCCAACGGCCACGCCGCCGTGGCCCGGGTGCTGATCGAGGCGGGCGCCGAGGTCGACGCGACCAACGACGACGGCGACACCCCGCTCTCGCTGGCCGCCAGGCGTGGCGCGCTGGGCATGGTCCAGACGCTGCTGGAGGCGGGCGCCGACCACCAGAAGTACGACGGTGACGGCGACACGCCGCTCGACATCGCCGTCGACTGGGTGGGCGTGCACCTGGAGACCGCGCTGCTCGACCAGATCGAGCAGGACGGCTGGGAATACGTCGTGGCCCGCCAGTACGCCAAGGACGGCACCGAACTGGTCACCGTGGCCGGGCGCTCGGCCGACGGCTCCGAGAGCGAGCAGGTGCAGGCGCAGCGCGGCCACGCCGCCGTCGCGACCCTGCTGGAGGACGCGGCGGGCATCCACACGCCGGTGGACCGGCTCGTGGGGCGGGCGCTGGCGCACCGCGACATCGACGAGGACGCCGAGACCTGGTGGATCGTCGCCGACACGCTGGGCAAGCGGGCCGACGAGGAGACGTACGAGGCGCTGGCCAGGCTGTGCGTGAGCGAGGACGCCAGGGAGCGGGAGTTCGGCGTGGACGCGATCGCCCAGTTCGGGTTCGCCGACGGGGAGAAGCCGTACCTCGAAAGGACGCTGCCGCTCCTGCAGAAGATGGTCACCACGGAGAGCAACCCGCAGGTGCTGCGCTCGGTCCTGGCGGGGCTCGGCCATCAGGGCGACCCGCGGGCGCTGCCGTACGTGCTGGACGTCATCAGCCGCCCCGGGCACAAGCGCACGATGACGGACCCGATCGCGCTGGCCGACGTGCTGCCCCCGGACCACGAGGAGGGGCTGGCGCTGCTGATCGCGATGACCGAGGAGGAGGACTCGGAGATCCGCGACTGGGCCACCTCCGGGCTCGCCGGGCTGGCCGCCGACACGCCCCGCATCAGGGAGGCCCTGGCGGCCCGGCTGTCCGACTCCGACCTGCGCACGGTGGCCGAGGCCACGCGCGGTCTGGCGCTGCGCGGGGACGAGCGGGCCGACGAGGGGCGCCGGCGGGTGCTGGCGGAGAGCGACGACGAGTACGCCAGGGACCTCGTCAGCGAGGCCTCCGACAGCTGATCCGGCGGAAGGCTCAGTCGCCGTTGAGCACGCGGGTCACCCAGTCCAGGGTCCCCGTGCTCAAGGCCTCCTCGGCCAGGCGCTTGCCGGTCGGGGTGGTGATCGCGGCGAGGGAGCTGTCGATCCAGCCCTGGACGTTGTGCTGCCCCTGCTCGCGATATTCCACGGCCTGGATGAGGCACTCCAGCTTGTCGGCGTCACGCGCGCAGACGGCTTCGAGGGTCGCCTTCTCCTCGTATTCGCCCACCGCGCCGCTCACCATCCCGGCCACCTCCGCCGGCAGGCCCCGCACCTGGTCGGCGGTGACGTCCTCGTTGGAGGCCGCCTTGAGGTAGCGCTTGCCGATGTACGGGATGTCGGTGATGCGGGTTTCCTGCGTGTCGTGGAACAGGCTCATGAACGCGGCCCGCTCGGGATCGGCGCCCTCCAGCCTGGCGATCACGGCGGCGATGACCGCCGCCCGGAACGAATGCTCGGCGATGCTCTCGGGATCGCGCACGCCCGCGACCAGCCAACCGGTCCGCTTGTAGCGCTTGAGCAGCCCGAACTCGTACATCAACCCCGCGAGACCCGTTACGTCATCCGCCACGGGGACCCCCTCTCGTATGCGCAGAGCCTAAACGACGGCCCCAGTACCGGCGCGATACCGGCGCGGTACCGGCGCGGTACCGGCGTCCTTCCCCGGCCCGGGGCGGCGAATGCCGTGGCCGGTCCAGGTGGCCACGGCATTCGTCTTCCGCTGTCCCGGAGAATCCCGCTGTTCCGGAGACGCGGGAGAGATTGGCGCCCGGTTCCGGGTTACTGCTCTTCCTCGGCCCAATCCCCGAAAGACGGCAATTCATCGAAAGACGGCCATTTGCTGTCGTCGATATGCCACTTGTCCTGCTTTTCCGGCTTGTCCTTCACCGGCGGCGGCGGCTCGACGGGTTCCTCGCGCTCGGGTGCGGGCGCCACGCGCCGGTCCTCGTGGTCGTCGTGGTGGTGGCGGTTGAACTCGTGGTGGTGGTGGTCGAACTCGTGGTGGTGGTGGCGGTGGTGATGGCCGCCGTGACACCAGCCGCCGCACCAGTGCCGGCCCCACCAGTTGCGGCCGCAGCCGCGGTGTCCGCAGCCGAGCGTCGGCTTCTCACCCGAGACGTACCCGACGCCGGTCTGGAGGCCGGCCGCGCCCGCACTCGCGCCGGCGACACCCTGGCCTGCGGGAAGGAACATGAGGCCGGCGGCGGCGCCCGCCAGGGCCATCGTCGCGATACGCCTGTGGCGCGACGTTCGCGCTTGTTGGTTATTCGTCTTCACGTGCATTGTTTCCGTCCTGGGTAGATCGACCCGGAGTCCGATGCTTCATTTCTTGGAGCACCCGGACATAGGCAGACGTACCCCAGCACAGAATCCCCTTTACCTCCACGAACCCAAACAACCCGTCAAATCGTTTAAGCCTGAGGTGGCGTTGATGCAACGAACGCGGCCATTCGCCGTATATAGGCAAATGGCCGCGCGGAATTCGTCCCTTTTGTCGGGGTTATGGGCCCGAAAACGCGGGAGCCGCGGTCAGGACGTCCCGGGCCAGGGACAGGTCGCCCGCCAGGTCGGCGGGGAATTCCGCGGGGTCTCCCCTGCCGCCGAGCAGGAAGCAGAACTCCACCACGTCCGCCGTGATGCCGGCATCCGGCTCGCCCGGCTCGGTGTCCTCCACGCCCAGCGGGACCCGCCACTCGCCGCCGCCCTCGCCCGTCAGCGTGAGCCGCAGCGTGCGGCCGGCGCCGTCCAGGCCGGAGAAGAGCATCGTCCAGGGCAGTAGGCGGGCGCACAGGTCGGCCGTGGGGTGGATGTGCTGGGGGACGGGGTTCGGGAGGCGGACCCGGGCCGTCTCCGCGGCGTCGTTCGTGTGCACCCAGGTCTCCAGGCCCCTGGCCAGGATGTGGTCGCTGACCACCGTCTCCAGGCCGTCCAGCGTGGCCATGGTCGTGGGCGGCAGCTCGGCCAGGTGGCGGCAGAGCGCGTCCGCCTGGGCCCGCCAGTCCCTTCTGGTCTGCTCGGGGCTGCGGGCCCGCTCGTACGCCTGCACGTCGTTCGTCCGGCCCATCGAGTCGACCGCCCCGATCGGGGGGCCCAGCACGGGGGCGCCGACGGAGGCGGCCAGCAGGCCGTCCTTGGCGGCCAGGTGGGCCACGAGCTCCTGGAGCGTCCAGCCCTCGACGATGACCCGCGACCAGTCGTCGTCCACCGCCGAGGCCAGCAGCGCGTCCATGGCGGCCACGCGGCCGGCGTACGGCTCCACCCAGGCGGCGGTCGGGGCCGCCGGCCTGCGCCTCGCCCGGGCCCCGGCCAGGAGCTGGGGCCGCAACGAGCGGGCCGGCACCGCCGGGTCCTCCATCATCGCGTCCAGGTAGAGACGCTCGACGGGGTCCATCACACCTCTTCCTGCGCATGTACGTCCGCCCGACCAGCGTGCGGCAGCCCGGCGTCCATCACACTTCTTCCTCCGCCAGCGCGTCCGCGAGGCGCCGCAACGCCAGCCGGATGCGCGATTTGGCCGTGCCCTCGGGCACGCCGAGTTCCTCGCCGACCTGCCGGTAGGTCCTGCCACCGAAATAGGCCAGCTCCACCGCCTGCCGTAAGCCGTCGGGTAACGACGTCACCGCCTGCCGCACCCGCGCGGCCTCGTCGGCGGCGAGCACGGTGTCCTCCAGCCTCACGGGCTCGCGCTCGAACAGCCTGGGCCCCAGCGCCGACACTCGCCTGCGCTCCTCGGCCCGCACGTGGTCGACCGCGCGGCGGTGCGCGATCGTGGCCAGCCAGGCGCGCAGCGTGCCGCGCTCCGGGTTGTAGGCCAGCGGCCGTTCCCAGAAGACGAGGAACACCTCCTGAGTGATGTCCTCGGCGATCACCCGGTCCCTGGTGACCCGCAGGGAGAGACCGAAGATCAGCGAGGAGAGCCGATCGTAGACCTCCCCCAGCGCGGACTCATCGCCGCCGACCACCCGCTGGTGCAGCAGGCGGTCGTCGTACGGTGCCTCCACTGGCACCACGCTCCCGTTTAATCCGGACCAAGGCGGCAGGGTGCGCCGCGACCCGAGCATGTCATTATTCGCACCAAATGTAGAGCCGGATGACCCGCAGGCAAGACTCTTTCGGGCCGCGATAAGGTCGTAACGATAACCACGGAGGGAGCACACGTCATGGCCACCACTCGCACCGCCACCACCCAGTGGAAGGGCGCCCTGCTCGACGGTTCCGGCACCGTATCGCTCGACACCTCGGGCGTCGGCACATTCGAGGTCTCCTGGCCGTCGAGGGCCGAGGCGGCCAACGGCAAGACCTCCCCTGAGGAGCTCATCGCCGCCGCCCACTCGTCCTGCTTCTCGATGGCGCTCTCGCACGGCCTGGCCGGCGCCGGCACGCCGCCGGAGTCGCTGCAGACCAGCGCAGACGTGACGTTCCAGCCGGGTGAGGGCATCACGGGCATCGTGCTCACGGTGAAGGGCCACGTCCCGGGCATCACGGCCGAGCAGTTCCAGGAGGCCGCGGAGACGGCCAAGGCCAACTGCCCGGTGAGCAAGGCCCTGACCGGCACGACGATCTCGCTCAAGGCCGAGCTCCTCTAGCCTCTCTCCGATTTCCGGAGCCCCGTCCGGGGGCGTGGCGCCCTCCCGCGCAGTCATGTGACGCCTCGTACGGGGCCGTCAGCGGCGTGGGGCGCCGCGTGCCCGGCGTGTGTTCGCGCACGTGGGCGCCCCCGTACGGAGAGCGATCAGGCTATTGAGAGACCAAGAGCGCGTTCGCGTGCGACAATTGGGCCACATGCGTGAGGTCTGGCCGGGCGAGCCCTATCCACTCGGCGGCACCTGGGATGGCGTTGGCACCAGTTTTTCGGTGTTCTCCGAGGTCGCCGACCGAATCGAGCTGTGCCTTTTTCACGACGACGGCTCCGAGGAGCGGGTCGATCTCCCCGAGGTCGACGGGTTCGTCTGGCATGGCTATCTTCCGGGGATCCAGCCGGGGCAGCGTTACGGCTATCGCGTGCACGGGCCCTACGAGCCGTCGCAGGGCCACCGGTGCAACCCGGCCAAGCTGCTGCTCGACCCCTACGCCAAGGCCATCGACGGCGACCTGACGTGGAACCAGGCGCTGTTCCCCTACTACTTCACCGATCCCACCCGGCGCAACACCGAGGACAGCGCGCCCTACATGCCGAAGAACGTGGTGGTCAACCCGTTCTTCGAGTGGGGCAACGACCGGCCGCCGCGCATCCCGTACCACGAGACGGTGATCTACGAGGCGCACGTGCGCGGGCTCACCATGCGGCACCCCGACGTGCCGCCCGACCTGCGCGGCACCTACGCGGCCGTGGGCCATCCGGCGATCATCGAGCATCTGCTGTCGATCGGGGTGACGGCGGTCGAGCTGATGCCGGTGCACCACTACGTGCCCGAGCACTTCCTGGTGGCCCGGGGGCTGACGAACTACTGGGGCTACAACACCATGGCCTACCTGGCGCCCCACGGCGGCTACTCCAGCGCCGGGACGCGGGGGCAGCAGGTGCTGGAGTTCAAGGCCATGGTGCGGGCGCTGCACGAGGCGGGCATCGAGGTCATCCTCGACGTGGTCTACAACCACACGGCCGAGGGCGACCACATGGGTCCCACACTGGGGTTCAGGGGGATCGACAACACCGCCTACTACCGGCTGCACGACGGCGACCGGCGCTACTACCTCGACTACACCGGGTGCGGCAACTCGCTCAACGTGCGCTCGCCGCACGCCCTGCAGCTGATCATGGACTCGCTGCGCTACTGGGTGCTGGAGATGCACGTCGACGGGTTCCGGTTCGACCTGGCCTCGGCGCTGGCCAGGGAGCTGCACGACGTCGACCGGCTGAGCGCGTTCTTCGACCTGATCCAGCAGGATCCGGTGATCTCGCAGGTCAAGCTCATCGCCGAGCCGTGGGACGTCGGGCCCGGCGGGTACCAGGTCGGGAATTTCCCGCCTTTGTGGACGGAGTGGAACGGCAAATATCGGGACATCGTGCGAGATTTCTGGAGGGGCACCCACTCCGCCCTGCCCGAGTTCGCCTCCCGCCTGACCGGCTCCGCCGACCTCTACGAGTCCTCCGGCCGCCGCCCGGTCGCCTCGATCAACTTCGTCACCTGCCACGACGGGTTCACGCTGACCGACCTGGTCTCGTACGACCACAAGCACAACGAGGACAACGGCGAGGACAACCGCGACGGCACCAACGACAACCGCTCGTGGAACTGCGGCGCGGAGGGTCCGGTCGAGGACCCGCAGATCGTCACGCTCCGCCGCCGCCAGCGGCGCAACTTCCTGGCCACCCTGTTCCTGTCGCAGGGCGTGCCCATGCTCTCCCACGGCGACGAGATCGGCCGCACCCAGCGCGGCAACAACAACGCCTACTGCCAGGACAACGAGCTGGCCTGGGTGGACTGGTCGCTACTGCACACCGAGCCCGACCTGCTGGGGTTCGTCCGCGCGCTGTCGAAGCTGCGCCGCGAGCACCCGGTCTTCCAGCGCCGCCGCTTCTTCCACGGCCGCCACCCCGACAACGGCAAGCGCGACCTGGTCTGGCTCACCCCCGGCGGCCAGGAGATGACGGCGGGCGACTGGCACATCAGCTACGCCAAGTCGCTGATGGTCTACCTGAACGGCGAGGCGATCACCGAGCCGGGGCCGCGCGGCGAGCGGATCGTGGACGACTCCTTCCTGCTGCTGATCAACGCCCACCACGAGAACATGACGTTCACGCTGCCGGGCGAGGAGTTCGGCACGGGGTGGCACCCGGTGCTCGACACCAACCACGACACGGTGGAGGACGCGTTCGGCGACGAGCGGTGGCTGGCGGGCGACCTGGTCGCCGTCACGGCGCGCTCGCTGCAGGTGCTGCGGCAGCCCCGGAAGGCCAGGTCCTGAGCTCCTGGCCGTGAGGCGGTCAGAAGACGTGGGCCGCGCCGGCCGTGGTCAGAAGACGTGGGCCGCGCTGGCCGTGAGGAAGACCAGCGTGAACGCCGTCACCCCGGCCAGCCCGTGCAGCGCCACCGCCAGCACCGGGAACCGGCGCGCGGTCGTGCCGTGCCGGCCCGCCCCGAGCCACCGGGTGAACATCGCGAACCCCAGCAGCACCGCCCCCGCCAGCCCCGCGAACGCCGCCCACACCAGCGCCCGGCTGCCCGTGGCCAGCCCGGCCGCCCAGCAGACCAGCGACGAGACCGCCAGCGCCGGGTGGGAGAAGACCACCGCCACGGGGAAGCGGGTGACCTTGGCGCGGCGCAGGCCCCCGCCCGCCAGCCAGAGGCAGAGCAGGTACACCCCGGCGAGCGCGGCGATCGTCCACGCCACGGCGGTGGCCAGGCCCATCGCGCCTCCCTGTCAGTCCCAACCCTGTCGTCACGTTAAGCAGATAAATGCCGAGAAATCCGCTGATGCACAAAAGCGGATGACTTATTAGGCATGCGCTCAGTCGATGACCGCGGTGGCCTCGATCTCGACCAGATGCTCGGGTACGTCCAGCGCCGCGACCCCGATCAGCGTGGCCGGCGGGACCGGGGTGACCCCCAGCCTCTCGGCGGCCCGCGAGATCCCCGCCAGGAGCTGGGGCATCTTGTCCGGCGTCCAGTCGACGACGTGGACGGTCAGCTTCGCCACGTCGTCGAAGGAGCCGCCGGCCCCGGCCAGGGCGGTGCCGATGTTGAGGTAGCACTGCTCGACCTGCGCGGCGAGGTCGCCCACGCCGATCGTGACGCCCCCGGCGTCCCAGGCGACCTGCCCGGCGACGAAGACCAGCTTCGAGCCGGATGCGATCGACACCTGCCGGTAGACGTCGATCTGGGGCAATCCGCTGGGGTCCACGAGGGTGATGGGCATGTTGTCCGCCTCCTTGTGCTCTCTTGTGGTTACTCGGGAACTATAGGAGAGTGAACCTTGACCTGGAAGAACGCACTTTTCGGTGACTGGAGCACTTCATGGTGACCAAGCAGTACACGGGCTCGCCCGAGGATGCGGACCTGGCGCGGGCCGACTCCTTGGCGCGGGAGATCTTCTCGGACGTCGCCAACAAGTGGGCGTTCCTGATCGTCGAGGGTCTCGGTGACCGAACGCTGCGCTTCACCGAGCTGCGGAAGGAGATCGAGGGCATCAGCCACAAGATGCTCACCCAGAACCTGCGCATGCTGGAGCGCAACGGCCTGGTCGAGCGCAACGTGCATCCCACCGTCCCGCCGCGGGTCGAATACACCCTCACCGAGCCGGGCCAGGCCCTGCGGGCCACGGTCGACGGGATGTGCGGCTGGACCCGCCGGTACCTCGGTGACATCGAGTCCGCCCGCCGCCGCTTCGAGGCCTGACGGGCACCCCAAAACCCCTGGGGAACGAATGTCGGCAGCGTGTGCCAAGGTAGAGGGGTGCGGCGCATCTATCCCGACATACAGGACAACCCGGACATCGTTCAGGCGTACGCCTACCCCGAGGCCCGGCCGTGGCTGCGGCTCAACATGGTCGCCAGCGCCGACGGCGCGGCCTGGCTGAAGGGGCGCTCGGGCGGGCTGTCGAGCAAGGGCGACAAGCGGATCTTCCAGACCCTGCGCGGGCTGGCCGACGTGGTGGTCGCCGGCGCCGCGACCGTGCGCAAGGAGGGGTACGGCCCGGTCCCGCCGCGCGAGGCGTGGGCGGAGATCCGCGAGGGCCGCCCCGAGGTGCCGCCCATCGCCGTCATCACCCGCAGCCTCGCCCTCGACCTCGACGGCGAGCTGTTCACCGACGCCCCCAGCAGGACGATCGTGATCACCTGCGAGGCCGCGCCCCACGAGCGGCGCAAGGAGGCGGCCAGGCGGGCCGACCTGATCGTGGCCGGCGACGAGGGCGTGGACCTGCGGCGGGCCGTGGCGGAGCTGCACGACCGGGGCCTGACCAGGGTCCTGTGCGAGGGCGGCCCCCGGGTCAACGCCCAGCTCTCGGCCTGCGACCTGGTCGACGAGCTGTGCCTGTCGATCAGCCCGATGCTGGTCGGGGGCGGCGCGGCGCGCATCCAGAACGGCGAGCCCGCCCAGGTCGCACTGGACCTCACCCAGGTCCTGGAAGAGGAGGGTGTCCTCTTCTGCAAATACACGAGGGAGCAGAGCGATGACGGATCCGACGACGACGCCGCCTCCTGAGGTCGCCGAAGAAGAGCCGCAGCCGGTGCCCAACCTGCCGGTGCGCCCTCCGGTGCCGCCGATGCTGGCCAAGCCGGTCAAGGCCATGCCGAAGCAGGACGGCACGCTGTTCTACGAGCCGAAGTGGGACGGCTTCCGCTGCATCGTGTTCCGCGACGGCGACGAGGTCTATCTGGGCAGCCGCAACGAGCGGCCGTTCACGCGCTACTTCCCCGAGCTGGTCGAGGCGGTCAGGGCCGAGCTGCCCGACAAGGTCGTGGTGGACGGCGAGATCGTGCTGCCGATGGGCACGCAGCTCGACTTCGACGCGTTGCAGCAGCGCATCCATCCGGCCAAGTCGCGGGTGACGATGTTGTCGGAGCGCACGCCGGCCCAGTTCGTCGCGTTCGACCTGCTGGCGGTGGGCGACGAGTCGCTGATGGAGGCGCCCTTCGCGGAGCGGCGGGCGCGGCTGGAGCGGCTCTTCCCGGAGAAGGGCGGCTCCATCCGGCTGACGCCGGTCACGACCAGCGAGGAGCAGGCCGGCGAGTGGTTCGAGATGTTCGAGGGGGCCGGGCTCGACGGCATCATCGTCAAGCCGGGTGACCAGCCCTACGTGCCCGACAAGCGCACGATGTTCAAGGTCAAGCACGAGCGCACCGCCGACGTGGTGATCTGCGGCTACCGGGAGCACAAGACGGGGCCGATCGTGGGCTCGCTGCTGCTCGGCCTCTACGGCGACGACGGCCGGCTGCACCACGTGGGCGTGGCGGCCTCGTTCCCGATGAAGCGCAGGGCCGAGCTGGTCGAGGAGATCAGGCCGTACCTCGCGGAGCTGAGCGAGCACCCGTGGGGTCACTGGGCCGAGCAGGCGGCGGCCAACATCGGCCAGCCGGCCGCCGGGCCGGCGACGGGTGGGCAGCGGGTGCCCGGCGCGGTGTCGCGGTGGAACGCCAAGAAGGACCTGTCGTTCATCCCGCTCCGTCCCGAGCTGGTGATCGAGGTGGCCTACGACCAGATGGAGGGCGACCGGTTCCGGCACACCGCGCAGTTCCGGCGGTGGCGGCCCGACCGCACGCCCGAATCGTGTACTTATGAGCAGTTGGAACGTCCGGTTAGTTACAACCTTGATGACATCCTTGCCCGCTAGCCTTCAAACCCGTTATATCTCGACACATGACTACAGGGGATGAGTTACGGGCCGCCGTGTCCGCACGTCGCGATCTCGGGCCCGATTTCGAGGACGCCGTCGTGGAATCGTTCCTCGACAAGATGGGCAAGGAGATCGACCGGCGGGTGGACGAGCGGCTGGCCGAGGCCGCTCCGAAGGCTCAGGTGGCCCGGAGCGGCACGGCTGAGGCGCAGCGGCTGGCGCTGGCCATCGTCTCGGTGGCCCTGGGGACGGTCGCCACCGTGCTCTTCGTCCTGCTCGGTGACGGCGGCATGGCCGGGCTGATCCCGGTCTGGGCGGGGATCATCATCGTGAACGCGATCTTCAACGGCTCCCGGAAGGGTTAGTCCAGCCAGATGAGCCCGGCGAACCGGCCGCCGGGCTGCTCGCGGCGGTGGGAATAGAGCTCGGCCGACTCGATCGTGCAGCGCGCGTCGTGGCGCACGTCGGCCAGCCCCGCCGCCCTGAGCTGGGCCTCGATTCCGGCGCGCAGGTCGAGCGCCGGGGTCTCCCACGACGTCGTGGACCAGGTCTCCGGCACCTTCGCGGCCACCTGCCCGCGCAGCTCCGCGGGCACCTCGTAGCACCGGCCGCACGCGCCCGGCCCGATCAGTGCGACCATCCTGCCGGGCTCCGCGCCCTTGGCCGCCATGGCCTCCACCAGGGCGGTGGCAATGCCGGCCTCGGTGCCGGGGCGGCCGGAGTGGGCGGCGCCGACCATGCGGGCCACCGGGTCGGCCACCAGCACGGCCGGGCAGTCGGCGCCCAGCGAGGCCAGCGCCAGGCGCGGCTCGGTGGTGAACACGCCGTCGAGCATGGGCGGGTCGTCGCCGAACGGCTCGCTCACGTAGGCGACGTCGGCGCTGTGGACCTGGCGCATGAACACCACGGCCCGCACGCCCAGCTCGGCCGCCACACCCGCGCGGTTGGCCCGCACCGCCTCGGGGTCGTCGCCGACCATGCCGCCGAGGTTGCGCGAGGTGTAGGGGCCCGCGCTGACCCCTCCGTTCCGATCGGTGACGGCAACGTGGACACCGGGGGCGAGCTGCATGCCTCCGATCTTAGGGCGAGCCCGGGCCGGGTGGAGGGGTGCCCCGGCCCGGGAGCTCAGGGAGGGGAGTGCAGGGATGGGAGCCGGTCAGCGGCCCCGGCCTGGCCACCAGCCGGTCGGTGGCCCTTGCCGGGTGACCAGCCCGTCAGCGGCCCTGCCAGGTGACCTGCTCCTTGGCCAGGAAGGCGGGGACGGCGGCGTGGAAGTCGTCGCTGCCGAAGACCGTCGCCACGATGTCGTCGCCGTCCGGCAGGTTCGCCACGCGCAGCCGCCTGACGGCCTCCTTGGCCGCCCACATCGACAGCGGCGCGTGCGACAGCAGCCGCTCCTCCACCTCGGCCCGGCGGGCGGCCAGGTCGTCCGGCTCGCACAGCTCGGCCACGAACCCGGCCGCGTGCGCCTCCTCGGCGCTGTACATGCGGGCCCGCAGCAGCATGTCGAGAGTCCTGGCGGGGCCGAGGTGGTGGACGAGGAGGGAGTAGGTGTTCATGGACAGGCAGTTGCCGAGCGTCCTGGCGATCGGCGCGCCGAACCTCGCTCCCGGTACGGCCAGGCGCAGGTCGCAGGCGGCGGCCACGACCAGCCCCCCGCCCACGCAGTAACCCTCGACGACGGCCAGGGTGGGCACCCTGACGCGTTCGAGGCGGTCGATGATGCGCTGGACCTTGCGCTCGTAGGCGATGCCGTCCTCGCCGCCGGTGAACTCGCCGAACTGGGAGATGTCCGTCCCGGCCACGAACGCCCGGCCGCCGGCCCCCGAGAGCACCAGGAGCTTGGTCTCCGGGTCGGTGTCGGCGCGCTCGCAGGCGTCGTACAGGCCGTCCCACATGGCCCAGGTCAGCGCGTTGTGCTGGGCGGGCCGGTTGAAGACCACCCGCAGCACGGGCCCGTCGGCGGTGACGAGTAGCTCGCTCACACCTTCTCCTTCTCTCTCTTCGGCTCCCTCTTGGGCACGAGTTTGAGCAGCGACGGCCCGGCCAGCAGCAGCGCCGCCAGCAGGAACACCACCAGCGCGATCGGCCGGGTGAAGACGATCGTCAGGTCGCCGTCACCCATGGCGGACGTCTGCACGAGCGCCTTCTCGAACAGCGCCCCGATCACGAGCCCGAGCACCAGCGGCGCCATCGGCAGGTCGAACTTCTTCATGAAATATCCGACCAGGCCGAAAACGAAGACGATCCACACGCTGAACATGTTGTTGTCGATCGAGTACGCCCCCACGAAGCTGGTGACCAGGATCAGCGGGTACATGTACCCGTACGGGATCCGCAGCAGCTGCGCGAACAGCGGCGCCAGCGGCAGGTTCAGCACCAGCAGCAGGACGTTGCCGATGAAGAACGAGGCCAGCAGCCCCCACACCAGCTCAGGCTGCTCGTCGAAGAGCAGCGGCCCCGGCTGGATGCCGTACATCATGAACGCCCCCAGCAGCACGGCCGTGGTGGCGCCGCCCGGGATGCCCAGGGCCAGGGTGGGGACGAAGTTCGCGTTGGCGGCGGCGTTGTTGGCGCTCTCCGGCGAGGCGACGCCCTCGATGGCACCGTGGCCGAACTCGTGCTTGTTGCGCGAGACCCGCTTCTCCACCCCGTACGCCAGGAAGGACGCCAGCGTGGAGCCGGCCCCCGGCAGGCAGCCGAGCAGGTAGCCGATCACGCTGCCCCGGGCGATCGCGCCCTTGGAGCGGGACAGCTCCTCCCTGGTGATCACCAGGTCCTTGAAGCGGGCCCGGATCGGCTGGGCCGCGCCCTGCCGGATCTGGTAGAGCACCTCCCCCACCGCGAACAGCCCGATCATCACCTGGACGAACGGCAGCCCGGACAGCAGGTCCACGTCGCCGAAGGTGTAGCGGGGCAGGCCGGTGGCCGCGTCCACGCCGACGGTGGCCAGCAGGATGCCCAGCACCGCCATGGCCAGGCCGCGCAGCTTCGCCCCGGCGGAGAAGCTGACGATGGTGGTGAGGCCGAGCACCATGACGGCCAGGTTCTCGGGCGGCCCGAAGTCGATCGCCAGCTTGGCGAACGGCGGGGCCATGGCCACCAGCAGCACCAGCGAGACGATGGCGGCGGCGAACGAGCCGATGGCCGCGATCGACAGCGCCGCCCCGGCCCGGCCCTTGCGGGCCATCTGGTAGCCGTCGATGGCGGTGACGACGCTGGCCGCCTCGCCGGGCGTGGAGATCAGCACGGAGGTGATCGTGCCGCCGTACTGGGCGCCGTAGTAGATGCCGGCCAGCATGATGAGCGCGGTCAGCGGCTCGAACGAGAGCGTCAGGGGCAGCAGCACGGCCACGCCGGTGGTCGAGCCGAGGCCTGGCAGCAGGCCGATGACGGTGCCGGCAAGCACGCCGACGAAGCACCAGAGCAGGTTCGCGGGCGTGAGCGCGGCCCCGAAGCCCATGACCAGGTTGTCCAGCATCAGCCGTCACCCCCGATGCCGAGCAGCCCGCCCAACAGCCCGCCGGGCAGGGGGACGGCCAGGAACAGCACGAACACCGCGTAGATCACGACGGTGGCGGCGACCGCGACGACCGCGGCCGAGACGATCCGCCGGCGCTCCACGAACGCGGAGACGGCGAACACCAGCAGCCCGAACGCCACCAGGAACCCGGTCAGCGGCACCAGCAGCAGGGCGACCAGCAGCAGGCCGAAGACGGTCCAGAGGGTCCTGATCCGCCGGGGGTCGACGTCCTCGTCCGGCGCGGCGCGGCGTACGGACTGCAGGAGGCAGGCTGCCGAGAGCAGGGCCAGGGCCACACCGCTGACCAGGGGCAGGAAGCCGGGCCCCACCTGGCCGCCGTCCTTGGTGATGCCGTAGCCGAACGAGGCGCCCGCCATGGCGACGGACAGGCAGACCAGCAGCGCCCAGACGGCGGGCTCGCCGCGCAGCAGCGGCCTCATGACGGCTTCTTCAGCACCGGCGCGAGGGCGGTGTCGAGCTGCTCGAGGTACTTGCCGAAGTCGTCGCCGTACAGCTCGGCCTGCTGCAGGTAGTTGTCCTTGAGCCACTTCTGGAACTCGGCCGTCCTGGTGACGCCCCTGGCGGCGTCCTCCCAGTACGCCCGCTCGCGCTCGTCCAGCCCGCCGGGCGCCAGGAAGCCCCTGAACTGGACGTACGAGACGTCGATGCCCTGTTCCCCGGCCGTGGGCAGCTCGGCGAACTCCGGGTAGGTGTAGCGCTTGCCGGTGGTGACGCACAGGCCCTTGAGGTCGCCGGACCTGAGCTGGCCGATCACCTCGCCCGGGTTCAGCAGCGCGACCTGGATCTGGCCGCCGAGCACCGCCGGCACCAGCTCGCCGCCCGACTCGAACGGCACCCGCTGGAACTTCACGCCGGTCTTCTGCTCGATCATGGTGAAGATCACGTTGTCCACGCCGAACGCGCCGGACATGCCCACGCTGACGCGACCGGACTTCGCGGCGTTCACCACGTCGGTGCAGGTCTTGTACGGGGAGTCCGGCTTGACCACCAGGATGCCGCCGTCCTCGGCCAGCTTGGCGACGGGTGTGAAGTCCTTGCGGGTGAACGACACCTGGCCGCCGAGCGGCAGGGACAGGATCGCGTTCTCGGTGGCGATCAGGTAGTTGCCGTTGCCCTTCTTCCCGAGCAGCGTCGAGTAGCCGACCGCGCCGGAGCCGCCGTCGCGGTTCTCCACGGTGACGGTCAGGCCGGGCTGGGCCTTCTCCAGCGCGGTGGCGATGGCGCGGCCGGCCAGGTCGCTGCCGCCGCCGGCGGCGAACGGCACGATCATGCGTACGTCGCCGCGCGGCTTCCACGCGCCGCCCCCTCCCCCGCCCGCGTCGGCGGTCGCGCCGCAGGCCGCCACCCCGAGCAGCAGGACTGCGGCCATGCCCAGGGCCGGGAGCGCCCTCATGACGCCAGCCCCTCGAGCTTGGCGGCGAACTTGTCCAGATCGATGATGAAGCGCTCGTGCGTGCCCTCGCCGACCTTCCCGTTCCCGTCCTCGGCGACCACGGCGAAGGCGACGCGACGCCGGTCCACCTCGGTCACCGTGGCGGTCGCGGTCACCGTGCCGCCCTTGAGCGTGGGCGCCACGTGCGCGATCTCCACCTTGCTGCCGACGCTGCCCTGGCCCTCGGCCAGGTGGGGGGCCAGCGCCTCGATCGCGGCGTCCTCGATCAGGTGGACCAGGTTGGGGGTGGAGAAGATGTCGTGGTCGCCGCGGCGGGTGCAGTGGCGCTCCGCCACGACCCAGGTGAGGCTGCCGCTCACACCCGGGGTCAGCTGGTCGCTCATGAGCTCTCCAAGGGGGTGGGGGATTGGGCCGCGGCGCCTTCGGCGAGCAGCCGGTCGATCTCCTGCTCGGTCAGGCCGCACTCGCGCAGCACCTCGACGGTGTCCGCGCCGAGCAGCGGCCCGGCGGGGCCGCGCCTGGTGGGCGTGGCCGAGAAACGCATGGCCGAACCGAGCTGGCGTACGGGGCCCATCTCGGGATGCTGGGCATCCCAGAAGAACCGCCGCTGGTTCAGGTGGTCGTCGTTGAACACCTGGGAGTAGTCGGAAATGGGGGCACAGGGCACCCCGTGGGCATCGAGCGTGGCCACGACGTCGGCCGTGCTACGCCCGGTGGTGACCCGCTCGATGGCGGGGATCAGCTCGTCCCGCAGGCCGTGCCGGTCGTGGGCGTCGGCGTAGCGCTCGTCGTCGAGCAGCTCGGGCAGGCCGAGCGCGGCGCACAGGCCGTGCCAGGTCTTGGGGGTGACGGCGCCGACCGTGCACCAGCCGTCGGAGGTACGGATCGCCTGGTACGGCGCCGTGCTCTGGTGGGCCGAGCCGAGCGGCCTGCCCACCTCGCCGGTGGCGAAATACTTGCCCGCCTCCCAGATGGCGAACGACACGGCCGACTCCAGCAGCGACACGTCCACGTGCTGGCCCCGGCCGGTCAGCGTGCGGGCGTGCAGGGCGGAGACGGCGCCGAGGGCTCCGTACAGGCCGCAGACCAGGTCGGCGATGGGTACGCCGACCTTGACCGGGTCGCCGTCGGGCATGCCGGTGACGCTCATCAGGCCGCCGCGGGCCTGGGCCATGATGTCCAGGCCCGGCCGGTCCGCGAGGGGGCCGTCCTGGCCCCAGCCGGAGGCGGAGACGTACACGAGGCCGGGGTTGAGCTCCTTGAGGTCGTCGAAGCCGAGGCCGAGCTTGCGCATGGCGCCGGGGCGCAGGTTCTCCACCAGGACGTCGGCGTCCTTGATCAGGCTGCGGAAGGCGGCGGCCCCCGACTCGGACTTCAGGTCGAGGGCGACCGATCGTTTGTTCCGGTTGAGTCTGGCGAACGGGGAGCTGTGCCCGGCCGTGAACGGGCCGATCGCGCGCACCTGGTCGCCGCCGGCGGGATTCTCGACCTTGATGACGGTGGCGCCCAGGTCGGCGAGCTGCATCGTCGCGAAGGGGGCGGCCATGAAGGCGCCGACCTCGACGACTCGGACACCGGACAATGGAGTGGTCATATGTTACGAAAACCTCACTTCAGCCGGGGTTGGTCTATTGTCTACAGAAGACAAGTGAGCTAGACAAGGGTTCTGCCGGAAGATCTTCGGCACTATGGCGACAGACGTTGATCGCCCCCTGATCGCCCCTGATCGCCCCTGATCGCCTACGACAAGAGAGACCACGATGCGCATCGAGGCACCCCCCAGCATGGTCCAGCTCGCCACCGAGGCCCTGATGCGCATGCTGCTCAGCGGCAAGCTGCAGCCCGGCGACCGGGTGGTGGAGAACCAGCTCACCCAGGAGCTCGGCGTCAGCCGGCCGCCGCTGCGCGAGGCGATGCGGGTGCTGGAGCAGCAGGGCCTGATCACCCAGCTCCCGCGCCGGGGCGCGTTCGTCACGCAGCTCACGCTGCACGACATCTACGAGATCGTCACGCTCCGGCGCGAGCTGGAGCGGCTGGCCGTGGACCTCGGCGTCCCGGTACGCGAGCCGGCCCGCCTCCAGCGCTGCCACGCCGCGCTCGACCGGCACGGCGCCCGCGCCCACGCCGGGGACTGGCTGGGGGTGCTGGAGGAGGCCGTCGAGTTCCACAGCTCGGTCATCGGGCTGTCCGGGCACCGGCGGCTGGAGGAGGCCTACCGCTCGATCCAGCTCCAGATGTTGCTCTGCATGGGCATGAACCGGCAGGCCAGGGCGTCGGACGAGTCGCTCGTCGACGACTGGGAGCGGCATCGCCGGCTGCTGGAGGTGATCGAGTCGGGCTCGCCCGAGGCCGTGCACCGGGAGCTGGCCGGGCACGGGGACATGGCGTTCCTCGACGGCATCGAGGAGCGGGTCGGCGGCCACTCCCCCGAGTCGCTGGCCTGGTTGAAGCGGGTCAGGGAAGGAGATTCATGATCGAGGCGCTCCAGAAGGCGGTCGGCTGGACCGGCCCCGCGCGCGAGGACGTCGTCGAGCGGCGTCATCTGGACTTCTACCGGCACGCCATCGGGGACCCGGGCCCCGGGGTGCCGCCCACGTACACCGCCTGCTTCCTCGACGAGCCGCCGTCGCTGCCGGCCGCGGAGTCGTACGGGTCGGGGTGGCTGAACGGCGGGGACCGGTTCGAGCACCACGCCCCGCTGCGGGTGGGGGACGTGCTCGTGTCACGGCCGCGCTTCACCGGGGTGGTGGAGAAGATCGGGCGGGCGGGGCCGATGGCGCTGCTGACGTTCGAGACGGAGTTCCGCCGGCCGGATGGTGAGCTGGTGGTGAGGCATGTCGGCACCCGGATCCGGAAATAATATGATTCCTCCGCTCACCGAGATCACCTCCCTGCGGCGGCTGGTCGAGTACGCCGGCGCCTCGGGCGACTTCTACGAGATGCACTACGACCTGGACTTCGCCCGCTCGCTCGGCCACCCCGACCTGGCCGTGCACGGGCTGCTCAAGGCGGCCTACCTGGGCCGGCTCGTCACCGGATGGCTGGGCGGGCGGGGCCGGCTGGCCGTGCTCGAGGTCAGCTACCGCGGCATGGACTTCCGCGACCGCGCCCACACGTGCCGCGGGCGGGTGGTGTCCACCACGGGGAACCGGGCAGAGCTGGAGCTGTGGGGCGAGGACGACACCGGCCGGCGCACCACACTCGGCCGCGCCGAAGTGATCTATGACGAGGAGATCCCCTGATGACCAGCCTTGCCGACCTCCACGCCCTGATGGCCCGCCTCGGGCACCCGGTGGTGCAGACCGCCACCCCGTCGGGCTCCGGGTTCGCGGACGGGGCGCCGTACCGGTTCGAGATCCCCAGCGTCGAGGGGCCCGCCGTGCTGGAGGCGGTGGTCGCGGAGGCCGACCGGCTCGGCGTGCCGGTCACCAGGACCTCGCAGGGCAGCGGCGTGATGATGCTGACCGACGACGAGATCACGCGGATGGCGCGGATCGGGGCCGACCGGGGCATCGAGATCAACCTGTTCCTCGGGCCGCGGGCCGCGTGGGACACCGGCGGCCAGGCCAAGCTGACCCAGGCCGTGGGGGCCGCCGCGCGCGGCAACGCGATGGTGGCGGCGTGCGTGGCGGACGCGCTGCGGGCCTGCTCGCTCGGCATCCGCAGCCTGCTGGTCGGCGACCTCGGGGCACTGGAGGTGCTGCGCGAGCTGAAGGCGGACGGCACGTTGCCCCCCGACCTGGTGCTGAAGACGTCCGTGCTGATGCCGCTCACGAACGGGCCCACCGCCGCGATCTACGAGCGGCTCGGAGCCACGACCGTGAACGTCGGGACGGACCTGACCGTGCCGCACCTGGCCGAGATCCGCGCGGCTACCGGGTTGCCGATCGACCTCTATCTGGAGGTGCCGGATGATCAGGGTGGGTTCGTACGCTTCTACGAGGCGGTCGAGATCGTGCGGGCCGCGGCGCCCGTCTACCTGAAGATGGGGCTGCGCAACGCACCCAACATCTACCCGTCCGGGGGGCACCTCGGGGTGGTGCCGAAGGAACTGGGGCGGGAGCGGGTGCGGCGGGCGGCGCTGGTGCAGCGGCTGATCGAGCAACTCGACCCTGCGCTCGCCAAGCCGTCCCAAACCTCCGACCTGGGCGTCCCGCAACCGTAACCCCATCCGTGCCCCACCGCACTTCGGTGGGGGTCCCTTGGGGGGGAAGGGTCGGAGGCACGGCGGTCGGCGCCCAGCCGGGCGCGCGGGACTCGGTCGGCGGGACTCGAGCGCGCGCGATGGGCCTCGGGCGGGCAGCCCACCGTGCGCGGCCGCCCAGGGGCGGGCCGCGCCACTCCAGCGGTCAGGCGTGGAGGCGGTGGACGGTGAGAGGGCCGCCGCCCCAGCGGCCGATGGCCTCCTCGTCGGCGAAGGCCAGCACGCGCATCATGTTGCCCCCGTCGCTCAGATCCACGTTGCGGCGCAGCCGGGCGGCCAGGTCGGCGGGCAGGTTCGTGGTGCCGGCCTCGATCGTGTCCCCGTAGTGGGGGGCGAAGGCGACGCCCGCGAACCCGGTACGGCCCAGCAGCGTGCGCACGGTCTCCGAGGAGTAGAACATCAGGTGGTTCTTGGTGAAACCGCTCCACTTGGACCCGTACGCCTTGAGCAGCAGCGACCGGGCGTTCACGGTCAGGATGAGCAGCACCCCGCCGGGCGCCAGCAGGCTCCTGAACCGTGCGAAGTCCTCCAGCGGCCTGGGCAGGTGCGCGAGCACCGACCAGAGCGTGATCACGTCGAAGCCGCCCGCGGCGATCTCCGGCACGTCCTCGGGCGCCCCGAAGTAGGTGCGCGCCCGGCTCAGCCGCTCGTTGGCCTGGGCGACGGACTCCGGTGACAGATCCACCCCGTAGGCGTCGAACCCGCGCTGCTCGGCCAGCTCCAGGAACAGCCCGACCCCCGAGCCGAAGTCGAGCAGCCGCCGCTCCTTGCCCTCGTCGAACACCGGCGAGAACGCCTTCATGGTCAGGTCGTAGCGGCGCTGCCGGTTGGCCGCGTACTTGCCGGTCAGGAAGTTGCTGTAGCCGGTCGCGTACAGGTCGCCGAGCCGCTCGGGCCGGACGTTGGGATTGCGGTAGAGGAAGCCGCAGGACGGGCAGCGTACGACGTGGTAGCGCCACCCCTTTCCGCCGGTCGGCTCGAACAGCGGCTGCTGGCGGGACTCCCCGCACATCATGCAGCTCAGGAACTCCTCGATCTCGCCCAGCGGCCTGAGCCGTTCGTAGTCGGCCAGCGTCATGACGGGCGCTCGCCTGGTGAGCAGCCGCCACTGCGCCTCACGGATCAGTCGCTCCCCCGGCCGTACGTAGACCCGCTGTCCCCACGGGACCCGGTTGTAACGGGAGCCATAAGCCAGTTTTCCTAGCAATCTGTATGCCATCGCCACCACCCTGCGAGCCGTTGTGCCCTACCAGTTGCCGACTATGCGTCCGTCTTCGGGCGCTTTACGTGATCTTTGGGCACTGGCCGGGCTACTTGAGCAAGCATATGCTTGGTAACGTGCCTGACTATCGCAATCTGATCGGCGGCGAGCTGGTGCCCGCCGCGCGCATGATGGACACGGTCAACCCGGCCACCGGAGAGGTGTGGGCCCAGATCCCCGCGAGCGGCGCCGCCGAGGCCGAAGCGGCCGTCGAGGCGGCCGGCCGCGCCTTCCCCGCCTGGTCGGCGCTGCCCGCGGTCGCCAGGGCGCACTTCCTGCGCAAGGTGTCGGAACTGTTCGGCCGGCACGCCGAGGAGCTGGCCAGGCTGGAGACGCGCGACAACGGCAGAATCCTGCGCGACACGCTCAAGAGGGACCTGCCGGGCATGGCGTACCTGTGGCAGCTGGCCGCCGGGCAGTGCCTCGACGCGGTCAAGGGCGACACGGTCGTGCTCGGGCCGGACACGCTGGGGCTGACGCGGCGGGAGCCGTACGGGGTGGCGGTGTGCATCATCCCGTGGAACTCGCCCATCTCGACGTTCTCGGCCAAGGCCGCGTACGCGCTGGCCGCCGGGAACACGGTGATCGTCAAACCGGCCGAGCAGGCGAGCGCGTCGGTGCTGCGGCTGGGCGAGCTGCTGGCGGAGGTGTTCCCGCCCGGCGTGCTGAACATCGTCAGCGGCCTGGGCGAGGAGGTCGGCGACGCCCTGGTGCGCCACCGCGGCGTCGCCAAGATCAGCCTCACCGGCTCGACCGCCACCGGCCAGGCCATCACGCGGGCCTCGGCTGACGCGCTGAAGCCGATGACGTTCGAGCTGGGCGGCAAGTCCCCCAACATCGTCTTTCCCGACGCAGACCTGGACGCCGCCACCCAGGGCGTCACCGTGAACTCCGTCTACACCGGCAACGCCGGGCAGGTGTGCGTGGCGGGCTCGCGCATCCTCATCCACCGCTCGATCTGGGACGAGATGCTCGGCCGCATCGAGCGGGCCTGCGCCGGGCTGGTCCTGGGCGATCCGCTGGACCTGGCGACGACGATGGGGCCGATCGTGTCCGCCGGGCAGTACGAGCGCGTGACGTCGTACCTGGAGCTGGCCGAGAAGGAGGGCGCGCGGCTGCTCTTCGGCGGCCGGACCGGCGCGGACGTGGTGCCCGCGCTGCCCGGCGGCTACTGGGTGGCGCCCACGCTCTACACGACCGAGGACAACTCGCTGCGCGTGTGCCAGGAGGAGATCTTCGGGCCGGTGGCGGTGGCCATCCCGTTCTCGACGGAGGAGGAGGCGCTGGCGATCGCGAACGACTCCCCCTACGGCCTGGCGGCCGGCGTGTGGACGCGTGACCTGGGGCGGGCCCACCGGTTCGTCCGTGATCTGCGCAGCGGCACGGTCTGGGTGAACACGTTCCGCCAGATGCCGCCGGGGCTGCCGTTCGGCGGGGTCAAGGACAGCGGGTACGGGCACGACGCGGTGCTCGAGTACACGCGGGAAAAAGCGGCAATCATCCAGATCTAGTCGGATAGATTTACCCCTCATGAGCGAGGGGATCAAGGACCATCCCGGGCTGTCCGACACGGCCACCCAGTCCCGGGCCTCGGTGCTGCGCAGCCGCGCCGAATCGTACATCGCCCTGTCGCGGCACGACGCCGCGATCGCGGACCTGACGGAGTCGATCGCGCTGGTGCCGGACAACGCCCGCGCCTGGCGGCTGCGCGGCGAGTGCCATCGCGTGATCGAGCGGTACGAGACCGCCCTCGACGACTTCGGCGAGGCGCTGAAGCTGGAGCCGGACAGCGCGTACGCCCTCGGCTCGCGCGGCCAGACCTACGCCTCGATGGGTCGCCTGGAGGAGGCCATGGACGACTTCGAGCACGCGCTCACCCTCTCCCCCGACTCGCTCTGGATCCTGGAGGCGAAGGCGGACGCCCTGGTGGACCTGGACCGGCTGGACGAGGCCCTGGCCGAGCACACCAAGATCATCAAGCTGAACGACGAGCTGGCGTACTCCTGGGTGGCCCGCGGCGACCTCTACCAGCGGATGGAGCTCTACGCCGAGGCCATCGACGACTACACCAAGGCCCTGGAGGCCGAGCCGGACCACGTACGGGCGCTGAGCAGGAGAGGCGAGGCGCTGCGCATGGCCGACCGCTACGAGGAGGCCCTCACCGACCTGAACCGGGCCCTGGAGCTGGACCCCGGCAACGACCGCGCGCTCGGCAGCCGGGGCGCGGTGCTGAGCGAGCTGGGCGACAACGAGGCGGCGCTGCGGGACCTGGACACCGCGATCGAGCTGGACCCCGAGTACACCTGGGCCTACCAGGTGCGCGGCGAGATCCTCCAGGAGCTGGACCGGCACGAGGCCGCGGTCGCCGACTTCACCCGGGTGCTGCACCTGTTCGGCGGGTGAGCCACTCCAGGGCGGCCGCGCCCTCGCGCAGCACGGAGATGTGGCCGTCGTCCGGGAAAAGGCGCAGCTCGGCCGTGCGGCAGCGGCCGGCCAGCCAGGCGCCGTGCGCGGCCGGCACGACGCGGTCGCGGCCGCCGTGCAGGAGCAGGACGGGGACGGTCGCCCGGGCGGGGTCGCAGCCCCACGGGGTGACGTAGGCGAGGTCGTCGTCGATCAGGCCGCCCGGCCCGGCCGCCGTCGCCGGGCCCACCACGTCGCCGAACCACGACCAGTCGCCGGCCAGCGCCGCGTGGTCCTCCGGGGTGAACATCTCGGGGTCGTATTCGGCCGACGCCTCGTGGCGTTCCTTGGCCTCGCGTCCACCGGCGGCGGCGCGCAGGGAGGCCACGCCCGAGGGTGACATGCCCGCGTACCAGTCGAGGCCGCGCGCACCGTACGGTGCCAGGCCCGCCACGCTCACCGCGGCCAGGACCCGGTCGGGCAGCAGGGCGGCGCAGGCCAGGGCGTGCGAGCCGCCGCCCGAGTGGCCCATCACGGCGAACCGGGCGATTCCCAGCTCGTCGGCGACCCGCCGGGTGAGGCCGGCCGCGGAGCCGATGTCCCGGCCGGGCGACGGGGTGGAGCCGCCGTAGCCGGGGCGGTCGTAGGAGAGCCAGCGCACGCCGAGGCGGTCGGCGGCCTCGAAGAGGGGCGCAGGGGGCGCGCCGATGTTGGGGGTGCCGTGGTGCCAGATGACCGGCAGGCGGTCGTCCGCGCCGGGGGCCGTGTCGTAGACGTGGAGGGTGCGGTCGTTGCCGAGCGGGAGTTCGAATTCCTTCCCCATAGCGGGAGCTTAGCCCCTTCGGGGGACCGCGGGACTCTGACCAGGGTTCTTCATCTCCCTGCCGGAGCCGCGCGGTCCTGGGTGGCGCTCGATCCCTGCCGGGACCAGCGGTCCTGACAGGTGCGTGATCCCCGCCGGGGCCGCGGGTGCGGCCCCGGCGGGGTCACAGGGACAGCAGGGCGCTGACCGGGATGCGGGTGTCCGACAGCGGGCGGATGGCGATGCGCAGCAGCGCCAGCGCGTTGTCGTCGCCCGCGATGCGGTTGGCGCTCAGCCCGCCGCACGACTGGCAACTGTGGATGATCAGCCACTCCCCGTCCCCCCGGACGGTGACGCTCAGCGCCGCCATCCGGCCCCGGCAGGCCGCCCGCCGATCGCCCGGGATCCGGTGATCGACGTGCAGGCTCGTCAGGCAGTGCGGGCAGTGGTTGCGGTGGGCGGTGCCCGGCGCGATCATCGGCACGTCCAGCCGGCACCCGACGCAGCGGAACGCGTCGCCGGGCTCCCCGTGATGTGTTCTCTTGCGGCGTTGCGGCCGTTCCCGGCCAGGGTTCCTCCTGGGCATGTCACAGGTCGCCGAACGCCTCTAGGGGGAACGGCGGCTGCGCCAGCGGCCGTACGGCCATGCGCATGAGGATGAGCTGGTTGTCGTCCCCGCAGATGGGGTTCGACGTCAGCTCGCCGCACCGGGTGCAGCGGTGGATGATCATCCATTCGCCGGTACGCAGGACGGCGATCGAGATGGGGATCATCCGCGACCCGCAACCGTCGAGCAGGTGCTGCGAGTGCAGGCAGCTCGGGCAGTGGTTGCGGCGGGTTCCGTCCGGCGCGGTCGCGGTGACCGTGAGGCCGCAGCGGATGCACTCGAACGTGCTCAGGATGGGACTGGGTTTGCCGTTGGTGGACAACCTGGGTACTCCTTGCCGGAATGAGTCATTGAAAGCAGCAAGGAAGCGCCGAGCGGGCCTCGCGGGCACGCTGATGGGGCAGGCGGCCGGTCCGGCCTGTCAGGAGTGATTCAGAGGCAGGATCCGCCGATGGCACAGCGAGGCGCGCTGGGCGCGGTGCCGGGCATAAATCCCCTCCCCCTCCGGGCATGACAGCCCGACTGTTCCACTGAACGGACGGGAGTGAGCGTAACCGGACACCTCCGCTCATCGCCAACCATTTTCCGGTGGGTGGTGGGCGACCGAATATCGTTCTAGATTCGGAGGCATGGGAATCGGGCTGACGGGGGAACACCTGGAGCTGGCGGCCTCCGTGCACGGGCTGGCCGGGCGGAACGCCGATCACGCCGCTCTGGCGGAGCAGGGGCTGCTGGGGTTGCATCTGGCCGAGGAGCGCGGCGGGCAGGGGTACGGGCTGCTGGAGCTGTGCGTGGCGCTGGAGGCGCTGGGCGAGCGGCGCGTCCTGGGGCCGTACCTGCCGTCGGTCCTGGCGTCGGCGGTGCTCTCCTGGTCCGGCACCGCACCGGAGCTGATCGCCGGGCTCGCCGGTGGCTCGCTCACCGCCGCCGTCGCGCTCCTCCAGGACAGCGGACCGTCCGCCGTCGCGCTCGGATCGGCGGAGGCGGACGTCTTCGTGGTCCCGGTCGGTGGTGCCTGGGCCGTGCTCGATCGCGGGGACGTCACCGCCGAGCCCGTCCCAGGGGTCGACCTGGACCGGGCGCTCTGCTCCGTGACCGTGCGGACGGTGCCCGCCGGACGGATGCTCAGGGAGGTCCCGGTACGTGAGCTCGCCGCCGTGCTGCTGGGCGCGGACGCGTGCGGGGTGGCGGCGTGGGCCGTGGCCACGGCGGCCGCCCACGCCAAGGTGCGCGAGCAGTTCGGGCGGCCGATCGGGCAGTTCCAGGGGGTCAAGCACCGGGTGGCCGGGGCGCTGGTGGCGCTGGAGCAGGCCCGGGCCGCCGTCTGGGACGCCGCCAGATCCCTCGACGAGACCAGCCACCCCCGGGAGGGCGGCGCGGGGTTGCCCGACGAGAGCCGGCTGGCGGTGGCCGTGGCGGCGGTGCTGGCGGCGGACGCGGCCGTGCGGTGCGCGGCGGACGCGATCCAGGTGCTCGGCGGCATCGGCTACACCTTCGAGCACGACGCCCACCGCTACTACCGCCGGGCCCTGTCCGACCGGATGCTGGCCGGGGATCCGGGGCCGTGGGCCGGTGAGGTGACCCGGCTGGCGGTGGCGGGCGTGCGGCGGCGGATGGAGCCGGACCTGCCGGAGGAGGCCGCCGCCGTCCGGGACGCCGTCAGGGCGGCGGCCGCGTCACTGCGTGCCGAGGAGCCGGCGGCCCGGCTGGGCAGGCTGGCGCGGGAGGGCTGGATGATGCCGCACCTCCCCCGGCCCTGGGGACGGGGCGCCTCGCCGCTCGAGCAGGTGATCATCCACCAGGAGTTGCGCGACCTCGGCCGCCCGAACCTGGGCATCGCGGCCTGGGCGGTGCCGTCCAGCGTCCGGTACGGCACCCTCGAGCAGCAGGAACGTTTCCTGCCCCGGACGTTGACCGGCGAGATCGTGTGGTGCCAGCTGTTCAGCGAGCCGGGCGCGGGCTCGGACCTGGCCGGGCTCTCGACCAAGGCCGTATGGGTGGAGGGCGGCTGGTCGCTCACCGGCCAGAAGATCTGGACGTCCCTCGCGCAGTACGCCCATTGGGGCATCTGCCTGGCCCGGACCTCCCCGGAGAAGCCCAAGCATGACGGCATCTCGTACTTCCTGGTGGACATGTCGTCCCCTGGCGTCACCGTCAGGCCGCTCAAGGAGATCAACGGGGACGAGATCTTCAACGAGGTCTTCCTGGACGACGTGTTCGTACCGGACGACCTGGTCGTCGGCGCGGTGGACGGGGGCTGGCGGGTGGCCCGCGACACGCTCTCCCACGAGCGCGTCGCGCTCGGCGACTCCTGGGGGCCGGGGTCGCGGCACACCGACATGGTGAAGCTCATCGCCCGGCTGCCGCCGCTCCGGGAGGCGCAGCTCGAACAGGCGGGCCGCCTGTGGGCGGAGGGCCAGGCCGGCTCGGCGCTCGGGCTGCGCGCGACCCTCTCCCAGCTCTCCGGGTCCGGAGCGGGCACCGACTCCAGCGTGCGCAAGCTGCTCGGCATGCGGCACGCGCAGGCGATCTCGGAGTTCTGCTGGTCGCTCGCCCCGGCCGACCGCTACTGGAACCGCATGATCCTGACCACCCGCGCGTTCACGATCGGCGGCGGCACGACGGAGGTGCAGCTCAACATCGTCGCCGAACGCGCGCTCGGCCTGCCCAAGGATCCGTGATCAGCGGCCGGGGTAGTACGGGGCCGCGAGATGGGCGTAGACGATCGTGTTGTCCTCGTAGCTGTGCGCCCGCCGGTCGAACGTCCCGCCGCAGGTCACCAGCCGCAACCCCGGGTAGGCGAGCTTGGCGTAGACCTTCTTGGCGGGGAAGCGGCGTTTCGGGGTGTGCTCGACCTTGTCGACGACGAAGACGGCCACCGAGCGGTCCGCGCGCAGCACCTGCACCTGGTCGCCGCGCTTGACGTCCTTGAGCCGGGCGAAGACGGCGGGGCCGGTCCTGGTGTCCAGGTGGCCGGTGATCACGGCGGCGCCGCGCTGGCCGGGCACGGGGCCGTAGCGGTACCAGCCGGCCAGGTTCGGGGGGTCGAACGGCGGGTTCTGGATGGCGCCGTTCGCGTCCAGGCCCAGCTCCATCAGGGGCGCGGCGACGCCGATGGAGGGGATGTAGACGGCGGCGGGCCGGGCGGGGCGCATGGGGGCGGCCACCCCGGACAGCGGCACGCCGGTGATCGGGGCGGCGGACGCGGGCAGGGGTGACGGCGCCGGCTCCGGCGAGGCGGCGGGGTCGCCGCCGAGCACACCGCCGATCCCGAGCCCGATCAGCAGCACCCCGGCCAGCGACACGACCGCCGCCCCCGCCACGATCAGCCGATGCCCGGACGCCCCACGGCCGGACGCCCCACGGCCGGATGCCCCACGGCCGGATGCCGAGGTAGGGGGTGGGGGCGAGGTGGGTGGCTGCGCCGGGGTCAGGCGCGGCCTCGCGCTCGGGGCCGGGCTCGGGGCTGGGCGCGAAGTCGGGCTGGGGTTCGGGGTTTCGGGCAAGCTAGACGACGCCCTTACGGCGGCGTACCGCGAACCCGGCCAGGCCGGCGCCGGTCAGCAGCGCCGCCCCGCCCACCGCGAACGGCCACACCGGCCCGTCCGCCGTCAACCCGCCCCCGCCCGTCTCCGGATGACCCCTGGGCACCTTGTGCTCCTCCTCGCCCGCCGGCCGCCACGGAGGCTCGGACCCGGGCGGACCCGACCAGGAATCCTGCGGGGCGGGGCCGCTCGACCAGGAATCCTCCGGTACGGGCTTGTCCGACCAGGAGTCGTCGTGCCCGGGAGCACCCGGCCGGGATTCGCCAGGTTCGTGGCCGCCCGACCAGGAATCGTCGGGCTGTTCCTCGCACAGGATCGGTAGCGGGAGGAGGCAGGTGGACACCGCGCCGGGCACCTGCGGACCGGCGGAAGCGGCGGCGGAGGCGGTGCCCAGGCCGGTCGCCAGGCTCACGCCCGCGACCGCGAAGGCGGTCACCGCTCCAGCCGCTGCGAGACGTCGCGCTCTTGCCATGAGAAGGCTCCAGGATCGGTTGACGCCCCCCGATACACAAGAGAGCCTTGCGAATTATTAGACCGACAGTCAAGTAATGTGACCGAAGTGAAACCAGCCGGACACGGAGGGTTTGGCCACGGCCTGCCGTGGTAGGGGATTCCCCGCAAAGGGGGACAAAAGCCATGATTAATTCGCAACGGCCTGAACTGCCGCGGTCAGCGCATCCGGGGTGAGCCGAAGTGAAGGGAAGCTTGCAGTTCATCGGGAACGCGACCACGCTGATCCGCTACAACGGCTTCACGCTGCTGACGGATCCCAACTTCCTGCACCGCGGCCAGCGGGCGTACCTGGGGTACGGCCTGACCTCGCGCCGCCTCACCGACCCGGCCGTGGAGATCGAGGACCTGCCGCCGCTGGACGCGGTGGTGCTGTCACACATGCACGGTGACCACTGGGACCGGGTGACGCGCAGGGGCCTGGACAGGGACACGCCGGTCATCACGACCACGACGGCGGCCCGCAGGCTGCGCCGCCGCGGCTTCCGCCAGAGCGTGGGCCTGGAGGAGTGGCACCAGCACGAGCTGCGCGGCCCGGGCGGCACCGTCCGGATCACCGCCCTGCCCGCCAAGCACGCCCCCGGCCCGGCGGAGGCGCTGCTGCCGCCCGTGATCGGCACGATGCTGGAGTTCTGCAACCAGGACGAGCGGGTCGAGCTGTGCATGCACATCAGCGGTGACACGCTGCTCGACCGCCGCCTGGACTCGATCCCGCGCCGCTTCCCCGACATCGACCTGGCCATCGTGCACCTGGGCGGCACCAGGCTGCTCGGCACCCTGCTGGTGACCATGGACGGCGAGCAGGGCGCCGCGTGGGTGGACCTCATCAACCCGCACGCGGTCGTACCGGTGCACTTCGACGACTACACCGTCTTCAGCTCACCCCTGGACGACTTCCGCCACCACATCGAGCAGGCGGGGCTGACCGACCGGGTCGTCTACCTGGAGAAGGGCGAGACGCGCGAGCTCGCCCCGCACCACCTCGTCCGCCGCTGAGACCGCCGCAGGCCCGGGCCAGGCGCGGGCCTCCGCGCGCTGCTGGAGGCGCAGCGGCAGCGTCTCGGCATCCTTCCACGTTCGACAGGCGGACGCCCCCATCGTGCAGTTCCTCGACGGGCCGAACCAGTCGGCGACGGCTGCGCGCAGCCGAACACCGACCGCCGCTGCTGGAACGTTCTGCGACGTTGACGCCGCGCACCGGATATAGTTAAACTCAATAACGTTATGAAGAATAACGATATTTTGCCTGGGGACGACGGGACCGAAGGTCCTCCCAGGGAGCTGGCGCGCTCAACCGGCTTCCTGCTGTCGTGGGTGGCGGCCAGAGCCGGTGAGCAGTACGAGAAGGCGCTGTCCGAGATGGGGCTCAAGGCGCTCCACCTCGGCGTGCTGACGCAGCTCCAGAGCGGCCCGCTGGTCCAGTCACGGCTCAGCGAACGGCTGAGCGTGTTCAAGCCCGTGATGGTCACACTGGTCAACGAGCTGGAGGCCATGGGTCTGGCGGAGCGGCGCCCCCACCCGCGCGACCGGCGTGCGGTGGAGGTGCACCTCCTGCCGGCCGGCGTGCAGAAGATCCGGCATGCCGAGCAGGTCAGCGAACGCATCTCGGGCGAGTTCTTCGGCCCGCTGACGCCCGAGGAGCGGGAGACCCTGCACGCTCTGCTCGCCAAGCTCGCCGGCGGAGCGCCCGCCGGCAGCCGGAAGGAACCCCGATGAACGCCTCGGCCAACGCGCACCACCCCGAGATCGCCTCAGCCCGCTCCCGTTTCTGGCCGGTCGGGCTCCTCTTCGTCCTCGCGCCCGTGCTGATCGGGCAGATCCCGGGCGCACTCGCCTTCACGCTCAACCCCGACGTCGCTACCGATCTCGGGATGACCAGGATCCCCATACCCGTGTGGGTCTTCATCGTGGTCTGGCTCGTGATCAAGACCGGCATGGGGATCGCGGCATGGCAGCTCTGGCGCCGGGCACCCCGCGGAAGCGACGTCACCGTACCCCTGACCGTGCTGATCGCCGGCTACCTGCAGACCAACCTCTTCTGGCTGGCCGACGGCCTGCGCTCCATCGCCGTCACCGATGCCACCGGCCTCCTGCTCGCCGCCGCCACGGTGGTGGTGTTCTCGCGCTACTCAGCCTCCGCAGCCCGCTGGCTGCTGCCCTGGCTGATCTGGATGCCGATCACCCTGGCCGTCAAGATCGCGGCCATCGTCGGAGCCTTCCCCGCATGACACTCCAGCGGTCGGGTTGATCCGCCGGACGCCTACCGCCCGCGTCGGATGCGGGCGAATCGGCGTAACCCCGGAACCGGGTCAGGACCGTGCGCATCGCCGGCTCAGCTTGACCCGTCTTCCGTCGTCACAGCCCTGGCCTTGCTCGGCTGGACCCGCTTGGGCTCGCCGGGCATCTTCGGGTAGTTGGGCGGATAGGGCATGTCGCCCCGGCCGTCCTCGGCGTACAGCTCCAGGAGCGGCTCGATGGAGTAGGCCCGGTCGTCGATGGCCGCGTGCACGTCGCCCACCTTCGCGAAGCGGGCGGGCACCGTGCGGATGTCGAAGTCGCGCGGGTCGGCGTCCTCCAGCTCGTCCCAGGTCAGCGGGGTCGAGACGGGCGCCTCAGGCCGGGCCCTGATCGAGTACGCGCTGGCGACCGTGCGGTCCCTGGCGTTCTGGTTGAAGTCGATGAAGACCCGGTCCCCGCGCTCCTCCTTCCACCAGGCCGTGGTGACCAGGCCGGAGTCGCGCTCCTCGACGGCCCTGGCCAGGGCGATGCCGGCGTGGCGTACTTGGATGAAGTCCCAGCGCGGCTCGATGCGCACGGCGATGTGCACGCCGCGGTTGCCCGAGGTCTTCACGAAGCCGGTCATGCCCAGCTCGCCGAGCACGTCCCTGGTCAGGAACGCGGCCCGGCGCGCGGTGTCGAACTCCAGGCCCGGCTGCGGGTCGAGGTCGACACGCAGCTCGTCGGGGTGCTCGACGTCGGCCGCCCGCACCTGCCAGGGGTGGAAGTCGATGGTGCCGAGGTTGGCGCAGTAGGCGATGGCCGCCACCTCGGTGACGCGCAGGGACTGCGCCGTACGGCCGCTGGGGAAGGTGACGGTGACGGACTCGAGCCAGTCGGGGTGCCGGGGCGGCATCCGCTTCTGGTAGATCGCCTCGGTCTGTACGCCGTCGGGGTGGCGCTTGATGTTGGTCGGCCGGTCCTTGAGCGCCCGCAGGGCCCCCTCGCCGACGCTCACGTAGTATTCGACCAGTTCCCGCTTGGTAGCCCCGATCCCAGGAAAGTAGACCTTGTCGGGATTGGTGACCTTGACGGTCCTCTCCCCCACCTCGAGCTCTATGTACGGCGATGCCATGCACTCGAACCTACTCCAAGCGGGGTGGGCCCGTCCCGGAGCCGCCTCGGTGGCGGGACCGGGGGCTCGACGGGACGGGCCGCCAGACCATCCGCCGCCGTTCCGGGCGCTGGCGCGCCACCCGGCCGGCCGTCGCGATCCCCCAGCGGCGCCAGCACGGGCGTGGGCTGTGCCGCTCGGCGGGATCTGCGGATGATCTCACCCCTTGGCAGGAGGCGATGACACCCCCATGCCTACAAAGACGCGAATTCGCCCCAGAACGGATGCTTCCCCCTGCGAAGATCTCTTTTTGCCTGATCTCGTATTCTGAACGCATGGACAAGGTGGTCAAGAGCGAGGCCGAATGGCGGGCCCAGCTGTCGCCCGAGGAGTTCCACGTCCTCAGGGAGGCCGGGACCGAGCGCCCGTTCACGGGGGAGTACGTCGACACCAAGGCCGAGGGGGTCTACTCGTGCCGCGCCTGCGGGGCCGAGTTGTTCCGGTCGGACACGAAGTTCGAGTCGCACTGCGGCTGGCCGAGCTTCTTCGAGCCGTCAGATTCCGACGCGGTGAAGCTGATCGAGGACCACAGCCACGGGATGGTGCGCACCGAGGTGCGCTGCGCCCGGTGCGACTCGCACCTCGGGCACGTGTTCCACGGCGAGGGGTACGCGACGCCGACCGACGATCGTTACTGCATCAACTCGGTGTCACTGCGGCTCGAACCCATGGGGTGATCACGCGGCGACGCGGCGTATCGATCGTGTCCTACGGGTACGAGTGCCGCGTGCGCTTTGTACACCTTCGCCACCGATGGGTGACGATCGAGACCATCGGGCGCGTCGTAACTCAACGGTGCGAAGTGTGCTCGAGGACGCGGGTCCGGGTCCGGTGACCCGGAACGTGCCACGACGGCCGGATCAGTTCGGGGCGGGATGGGTGACGCGGCAGCTGCGATCACCGGGGCCGAGGATGTTGGCCAGCACCGGGTTCCCGTTCCCCCCGAACTTGGAGTGCACGAACACCACCGGATTCGGCACTCCCCTGCTGTGGAGGTAGGCCAGGCCGCGCTCGCAGAGCGTGACGGCGGTGAGTGAATTGTCCGCGCTGTCCGGCAAATCCGTGTAAATGCGCAAATATCCGCCGACTGTGCGGATGTCTTTGAGGCGCTTCAGCGCCTTGTCGTCCGGGCCCCACTGCGTCCGGAAATACTCCGCCGCCTGCTGATCCGTATGCCGGGAGGGGCCGTCGGCCCGGTAGTCGTCGCCGTCCCCGGGGGCGGGGCCGTCCGCCAGCACGTCCTCCGCCATCGTGGACGGGGCCGTGGTGCCCGCCACCATTCCCGGCTCCGCGGCGCCCGTTCCCTCCGGAGTGGCCGCCGGTCTCGGTGACTCGGACCTCTGCAGTTCCCTGGTCTCGGCCCCGGTGGTCACCTCGGCGCCGGCCCCGGTGGCCGCCCCAGGCTTCCCCGTACCCTTCCCGGACTGCGCGCCCGAGCCGGCGTCCGGCTCGGCCGGCCCGCGCTCCTGCCCGGTGCCGGGCTGGCGGGCGGCGCCGGAGCCCACCGACGCCCCGAAGGGCCAGCCGTTCACGCCGAGCAGCACGACGGCCCCGCCCGTCAGCGTCAGCACCCCCGCCACCAGCCGGCCCCGCGCCCTACGGCGCCGCGCGCGCCGGGTCCGGCCCGCCGCATGGCGACCGGCCGGACGCCGTCGCCTTCCGGTCTCTTCCACCCCGTCCTCCCGTCGCCCTTGGAACGTGCCACCCCGCGAACGCCCAACGAACAAGAGATTTCCCCTGATTGTGACAAAGGGGATAGATCAATTCAGTGGGATCGTCCACTTAGGTCTTGCTCTTTCTTGATCCGGACCAGCAAACTGCGGGGGTGGCCCAGGACGAGATCCTGAAATGTCAGAATTTACGAAAGACGTTCGGCGACCTCGTGGCGGTCGACGACGTCAGCTTCATCATCGAAGCCGGCGAAACCTACGGACTCCTCGGCCCCAACGGCGCGGGAAAGACCACGACGATCTCGATGATCGCCGGCATCCTCGACCGCGACGGCGGCGACGTGCTCATCTCGGGCCGCCCCCACGGCACCACCAGCACGTGGGGCAAGAAGCAGATCGGCTACGTCCCCCAGGACCTGGCCCTCTACCCCGACCTCAGCGCCCGCGAGAACCTGCGCTTCTTCGCCCGCCTGTACGGCCTGGGCCGCGCCGAGGCCCGCACCCGGATCGACGCGGTACTCGACGTCATCGGCCTGACCGAGCGGGCCAGGGATCCGGTCAAGGAGTATTCGGGCGGCATGAAACGCCGGCTCAACATCGGCGTGGGCCTCCTGCACCGCCCTCCCCTGCTGATCCTCGACGAGCCCACCGTCGGCGTCGACCCGCAGAGCCGCAACGCGATCCTGGAGAGCGTCTCAGCGCTGGCCGGCGAGGGCGTCGCCATCCTCTACACCACGCACTACATGGAGGAGGCCGAACGCCTCTGCGACCGCATCGGCATCATCGACCTGGGTCTGATCAGGGCCGAGGGCACCCGGAGGGAGCTGGTCGGCCTGGTGGGCGAGCTGGACCGCGTCTCGCTGACGACCGACGGCGGTCAGGCCGTACCGGAGCTCGAGGCGCTGCCCGAGGTGCGCAAGACCAGCAGCCACGAGGGGCATGTCGAGGTGATGGTGGAGGACGCGCGCGCGGCGCTGCCCCGGATCCTGGCGACGGCCACCGAGGCAGGCGTGGTCGTACGCACGGTGGAGGTGCACGAGCCGAACCTCGAGTCGGTCTTCCTGCACCTCACCGGCAAGGCGCTACGGGACTGACATGCGCGCGATGTGGCTCATCACCGCCAAGGACCTGCGCCAGCGGGTCCGGGACAAGTCGGTGTTCCTGCTGGCGATCGTGGTGCCGTTCGGGCTGGCGGCCATCTTCAGCCTGGTCTTCAAGGGCATCGACACCCAGGAGACGCCCACGTTCGCGGTGGCCGACCAGGACCGGGGGCAGATCGCGACAGCCTTCACCGGGCAGGTGCTCGGCACGCTGGAGCGGGAGGGCGTCATCCGGCTCAGGACGGTCGGCACCGAGCAGGAGGCGCTGGCCCTGCTCGAACGGGGCGAGGCGGACGCCGCGTACGTCATCCCCGGCGGCTTCAGCCAGGCCGTGCTGGGCGGGCACGCCACGTCCATGCGGCTGATCGGGGACGCGGACGCGGCGATCAGCTCGTTCGTGGCCCGCTCGGTGGCCGAGTCGTTCGTGGCCGACGTCCGTTATGTGCGGGTGGCGCTGGCGACCAAGGGCGGCGGCACGCCCGAGGAGGCCCTGCGGGTGCCCGTGCCGGTCACCGTCGAGGACCTCGCCGCGGAGCGGCGGCAACTGTCGCTGGCGGAGAGCTTCTCGGCCGGGATGGCGGTGTTCTTCCTGTTCTTCACCGTGCAGTTCGGCTTCAGCTCGATCCTGGACGAGCGCCGCGACGGCACGCTGGCCAGGCTGCTGGCCGCGCCCGTCTCCCGCTACACGATCGTCCTCGGCAAGCTGCTGGGCGGGATCGTGGTCGGCGTGGTGAGCATGGCGGTGCTCGTCGTCGCCTCCGCCCTGCTGCTGGGCGCGCAGTGGGGCGAGCCTCTCGGCGTGGGGGTGCTCGTGGTGGCGGGCGTGCTGGCGGCGACCGGGGTGATGGCCCTGGTGGCGACCGTGGCCACCACCGCCGAGCAGGCCGGGAACGTCCAGGCGGTGGTCGCGGTGCTGCTCGGCGTGCTGGGCGGCGTGTTCATCCCGGTCCAGCAGATGGGCGGTGCGTTCGCGGTGCTGAGCATGATCACCCCGCACCGCTGGTTCCTTGAGGGGCTGGCCGACCTGCACGGCGCGAACCCACCGGTCCTGGCCGTCGTGCCGACGCTGGCGCTGCTGGGCTTCGCCGTCGTGACGACCGGGATCGCGCTGCTGCGGGCGGGAAGGATGTTGCGGCCATGACGGCGATCGCCTGGGTCAACCTGATCCGGCTCTTCCGCGACCGGAGCAACTTCTTCTTCGTGATCATCTTCCCGATCGTGCTGATCATGGTGTTCGGCCTGTCGTTCGGCTCCGGCTTCACCCCGCGGCTGGGCGTCACCGACGTGCCGACCCTGGAGGCCGCCAGGCTGGTGGCGGCCCTGGAGGCGACGGGACGGATGGAGGTGGTGCGGGTCGGCAGCGAGGCCGAGGCCCGCGACGGGGTGGAGCGCGGGCGGCTCGCCGCGGCGCTGCTCATCCCCGCGGACTACGACCGCGCCCTGGCCTCCTACACCCCGGTCAGGCTGCGTTTCGTGAGCCGGGACGACCCCGACGCGCTGCAGCTCGGCACCGCCGTCAGGTCCGTGGTGTCCGAGGCCACGATGCCCGCCAGGGCCGCGGCGTACGTGCGCGAGGGCTCCTACGAGGAGCTCGCGCGCCGGGCGGAGCTCGTCAGCGTGCCCGGCATCACCGTCTCGTTCACCACGGCCGGCAACGCCGCCCTGCCGCAGGACGTGTCCAGCTTCGACATCGCCGCGACCTCGCAGCTCCTGCTGTTCACGTTCCTCACCTCGCTGACCGGCGCGGCGGCGCTGATCGAGACCCGGCGGTTCGGGCTGTCGCGCAGGATGTACGCCACGCCGGTGTCGAGCGGCACGATCCTGCTGGGCGAGGCGGCCGGACGGGTGGCGGTGGCGCTGACGCAGGGGCTGATCATCATGCTCGGATCGGGCCTGCTGTTCGGGGTGCGATGGGGCGACCCGCTCGGCGCGGGCGCGCTGCTGCTGGCGTTCTCGCTGGTGGGCGGCGGGGCGGCGATGTTCCTCGGCGCCGCGCTGCGTACCGAGCAGCAGGCGGTCTCCCTCGGCCTGCTGCTCGGCCTGGGCCTGGCCGCGATCGGCGGCGCCATGGTGCCCATCGACTTCTTCCCCGACACGATGCGGCAGGTCGCGCACGTCACCCCGCACGCGTGGGCCCTGGACGGCTTCGCCGAGCTGCTGCGCAGGAACGGCACGATCACCGACATCCTGCCCCAGCTCGGCGTCCTGGCCTGCTTCGCCGCCGCCTTCTTCGCCCTAGGCACCTGGCGCCTGCGCGCCGCCCTGTCCCGGTAGGCGTCGTACCAGGCCCACGCCCTCACCACGGAAGCTCCCGTGAATGGCCCGGAGACTGCCATGACCGCCTGCAAAACCGGTCATATTAGGACAAATATTCGCATATAACTGGAAACCGGCGGATACCGTGACGGTATGGCCTTCGTGGGGGTGCACAACGCCGGCCACGACCACCTTGACCACCTGATCGACCGCCACCCCTTAGGCGGTCACCGATCCGCTGCCCGAGCTCGCAGCAGGCGGCAGACCAACGGCTCCGGAACCACTCACTGATTCTCACCCCCGGGGCATCGCTCTTCCGACAGGCCATGCAGGCAGATCTCGACGTGCTGCGGGTCGCGGAGAAGGAGGGGAGCATGTGGCCGAAGGCCATCAGGCAGCGCCGGCCGTACCCGCGCTCCATCCGGGTGCGCTACGCCCTCGCCGTGGGAGCGCTGTTCCTGATGGTCCTCACGGCGATCGGTGCTCTCATCTCCCTCAAGATCCGCACCAGCGTGGCGGAGGAGATCGCTCATGACATGCGCCTGGCCATCGTCGACTGGACCAGCGAGATGCGGCCCGGCTACATCCCGCCGCCCAAGCCGAGCATCCGCGCGAGATACCTCCAGCTCGTCGACTCCCGGGGGCGGGTGGTGGCGGCCAACGCGACCGCGGCGAACAAGCCGCCGTTGACCATGGTCCGCCCTCCCCCCGGTGACCGCATGCAGGACATCACGGTGTGCCCTTCGTGGGCCGGGGGCGCGTGCATTCTGGTCACGGCCCTGCGGTTCGACGCCGGCGCGGCCCGCCTGCTGTTCAACAACGAGCCGCACTACATCTACGCCGGTGCGGAAGAGCCTCCCGCCCTGGCCATGCACTATCTGGAGGCCGGCATCACGACCGCGGTCCTGTTCGCCTCCGCGACGGCAGCCTGGAGCACCTGGGTGGTGGTGGGCCGGACGCTGCAGCCGGTGCGGGCGATCAGCAGGAAGATGCGTGAGGCCGCGGAGACGGACCTGAGCCTGCGGGTGCCGACGCCGCCGGGCAACGACGAGATCGCCGAGTTCGCCCATACCTCCAACATCTACCTCGACCGGCTGGAGAAGGCGGTGAAGGCGCAGCGCCGGTTCGCCTCCCTGGCCTCCCACGAGCTGAGGTCCCCGGTCGCCGCGCAGCACATCCAGCTGGAGGAGGCGCTGCTGCATCCGGACGAGGTGGACACGCGCGCGGCCCTGCAGCGTACGCTGCGCAGCACGGAACGCCTTGAGGCGATCATCGACGATCTGCTGGCCTACACGCGGGTCAAGGACGCCTGCCCCACGGCGTACCAGCCGCTCGACCTCGCCGACCTCGTGGCGGAAGAGGTGGCCGGTCTGCCCTCCGGCGGTACCCCGATCCGGCTGCAGGTGACGGCCCGCCCGATCGTGCTGTGCTCGCGGGTGCAGCTGGGCCGGGTGCTGACCAATCTGCTGGCGAACGCGCGACGGCACGCCCGGTCCCGCATCGAGGTCACCGTCGAAGAGGTGGACGGGCAGGCCGTGGTGAGCGTGCAGGACGACGGTGCGGGCATCGCGCCCGAGGATCGCGAGCGCGTCTTCGACGCCTTCGTCCGGTTGCGGGAGGGGCAGCGCCTGGATCCGGGGGGCAGCGGGCTCGGGCTGGCCATCAGCCGGGAGACGTGCCTGGCCCACGGCGGGTCCCTCACCGTGGAGGACTCCCCGGTCGGAGCGCGGTTCGTGCTACGGCTACCGGTGCGGGACCTGCCCGCCGGCCAGGGGGCCGGGGACCGGTCCGGCGACTGACAGCACACCCGGCAGGCCCGGCGGACACCTTTACCGTGAAATGGCGTGAATCAGAGGTCCAGGTGAGGTATCGACGTCAATCATGCCGTCAATCGAGTCGTGCGTTTTGCCGTCCGCTACGGCGTGTGTGCTCGACTGGGCGCATGAAGGCTCGGCAAGATTGGTCGATCACCACCCGCATCACGGTTTTCGCCGGCGCGGTGGCGGTGCTGCTGTCGGCGATGCTGGGCGCAGCGGTGATGCTGGCGATCCACAGGTACGTGACGGCTGACCGCACGAGCGAGATCGCCGCGGACGGTGGCCGAGTGGCTCACGAGGTGGAGCACAACGACGTCAGTGTCCCCCTGGTCGAGCATTCCGACCGGAACATACAGGTCGTCGACCCCGCGGGCACGGTCGTCGCCGCGTCACCGCGGCTGCGCGGCAAACCGGTGATGGCCGACTTCACCCCCGACGGCAGGACCATGGCCACCCGCATCGTCTGCGGCGGGGGCTTGCCCGGCCACGACTGCAACATCGTGGTCGCGCAGTCGGCCTACCGGGCGGGGCAGGACTGGATCGTCTACAGCTCGAGTCCCACGATCCCGCCCTACGTCACCCCGTGGCTGGCCGCGACCGTGCTCGGCGCCGCGGCGTTGATGGCCGCGGCGATCACCGCCCTCGGCCACCGGATCGTCACCGCCGCCCTCAGACCGGTGGCCGCCATCCGCAACGAGCTCGACCTGATCAGCGAGATCTGCCCCGACCGGCGGGTCCCCCATCCGCCGAGCCGCGACGAGATCCACGACCTGGCCGACAGCGTGAACCGTACCCTGGCTCGCCTGCACGCCGCGATGAGCCAGCAGCGCCATTTCACCTCCAACGCCTCGCACGAGCTGCGCACCCCCATCGCGGCGATCCGCGCCGAGGTCGAGGACGCCCTGTACGCGCCCGAGGAGACCACCGTGTCCAGGCTGGGCACCACGGTGCTGGGCAGCGTGGACCGGATCGAGGCGATCGTGGGCGACCTGTTGACCATGGCCCGGTTGGAAGCCAGGCAGGCCCTGGATTCCGAGCCGATCGACCTGGCCGCGTTCGCGAGCGCGGAGTTCAGGAGCCGGCACGACGCGCACAAGGAGTACGCCCACGCCCTGGAGCCCGGCGTGGTGGTGGCCGGCGACAGGGCTCAGCTCTCCCGTCTGCTCGCCAACCTCCTCGACAACGCCGAGCGGCACGCCGCCTCCACCGTCACCGTCCGCGTGTGCCGCGAGCACGGAGCCAAGCCGAACACCTTGCGGTTCCCGCAGGGCGTCGCCCGGCTGGAGGTGCTCGACGACGGGGCCGGCATCGACGTGGACAAGCGTGAACTGGTCTTCCAGTGCTTCGCCCGCCTGGACACCGCCCGCGACAGAGGAGCCGGCGGGACCGGGCTGGGGCTGCCGATCGCCCGCCAGATCGCCCAGGCGCACGGCGGCACTCTCCAGATCGAGGACAGTTTCACCGGCGCGCGGTTCGTCCTGCGCCTCCCCCTGGCCGCCATTCCGCAGGCCGCGGACGGTAAGGCGGCGAGCCGCCCCGAAGGATCGGCCGCCCAGGACGCATAAGACGCCTGCCAAGGTGTCACCGGCATCGGACTCGTCGACCACCTGCGCGCTGTGGTCACCGCGGCCCGGGAGGCGGGGGTATGACGTCACCCTGGTCCGGGACGCGACCTCATGAGTCCTCATTCACCTCGACGCGCGGAGGGCGGGCCCTGGGCTGTTCGCGCGCCTTGTCGAGGCGGCTCCGCAGCGTGGCGGCCAGGTCGCCGGCCGCGGCGATCTGGTCGGGGGACAGCGCGTCGACGAAGAGCTCGCGGATGGCGCGAAGGTGCGGGATGGATGCCTTGCGGAAGGCGTCGGCGCCTTCGGCGGTGAGGACGATCTCCGCCCCCCGGCTGTCGGTGGCGCAGTTCTCGCGCCGCACCAGCCCGCGCCGTTCCATGCGTCCGAGGTGGTGGGACAGGCGGCTGCGCTCCCAGCCGATCGTCGCGGCGAGTTCGGAGGAACGCAGCCCGCGTCCGTCCGCGTCGCTCAGCGCGAGCAGGACGGCGTAGTCGCCCGGCGACATGGACGAATCGCTCTGGAGACGTGCGGCCAGCTCCGAGCGCAGGGATTCGGTGGTCTCGATGAAGTCCCGCCAGATCCGTAGCTCCTCGCTCGTCGGCAACTGTCGCCTGCGCTGCGTCACGGCCGTCCCTCCATTCACGAGTAATTGACATGTCAATGACTTCCGCAACATAATTGACATGTCAATCATCTCCGATCGGGTGACAGGACGCAACGTCCGCGGTCGGAACAGGAGGAATCGTGACCGTCGGCAGGATCGAACCCACCCGCTTCGAGGTGGGGCTCAACCCGTTCGGGGAGCCCGGCGACCCCGCCGCCCCGGTGCTCCCCGCCGCGATCGCTGACCTGCGGCTGAGCCGCTTCGACGAACCGGTCCGAGCCTGACACCCGACAACTCACGACACCCTCGAAAGAGACCCCCATGACCGACATCACCTTCGGGCTGGACACCTTCGGCGACGTGCCGGAGGACGCCGCCGGAGTCCCCGTTTCCCACGCCGCGGCGATCCGCCAGGTCCTCGACGAGGCGCTGATCGCCGACGAGCTCGGCGTCGACGTGATCGCCCTGGGCGAGCACCACCGCCCCGAATATTCGATCTCCACCCCGGAGACCGTGCTCGCCGGCATCGCGACGCGCACCTCCCGCATCCGCCTCGCCTCCGGCGTGACGGTGCTGAGCTCGGACGACCCGGTCCGGGTGTTCCAGCGCTTCGCCACCGTCGACGCGCTCTCGAGCGGCCGCGCCGAGGTGATCCTCGGACGCGGCTCCTTCACGGAGTCGTTCCCGCTGTTCGGCTACGATCTGGCGGACTACGACGTGTTGTTCGAGGAGAAGATCGAGCTCTTCGTCAAGCTGCTCGACGAGCGGCCCGTCACCTGGAGCGGCACCGTACGCGCCCCGCTCGAGAACGCCGACGTCTTCCCCAGGACCGAGTCGGGGCGCCTGAGCACGTGGGTCGGCGTCGGCGGCTCGCCCCAGTCGGTCGTCCGCACCGCCCGCTACGGGCTGCCGCTCATGCTGGCGATCATCGGCGGCGCCCCCGACCGGTTCGCCCCGCACATGGACCTCTACCGGCGGGCCGCGGACCAGTTCGGCACGACGGCGCACCCCGTCGGGATGCACTCACCGGGCTTCGTCGCGGACACCGACGAGGAGGCCAAGGAGAGGTTCTGGCCGGGCTTCAAGCTGATCCGCGACCGGATCGGAGCGTTGCGCGGCTGGCCGCCGGTACGCCGCGCCGAGTTCGAGGGCGAGATCGAGCACGGCTCCCTGTACATCGGCTCACCCGAGACCGTCGCCCGCAAGATGGCCCGAGCCATCCGCCGCCTCGGCGTCGGGCGGTTCGACCTCATCTACAGCGCCGGTCCGCAGTCCACCGGAGCCCGGCTGAAGGCCGTCGAGCTGTACGGCGGCAAGGTGATCCCGATGGTCCGCGACATGCTCGCCGAGGGCCGGTGACGAGAATGCGGTACACCAGCACCCCGGAGCGGTCATGAACACCGACGACGTCCGTACCATCGGCATCCTCGGCGCCGGCAAGGTCGGCACCGTCCTGGCCCGCCTGGCTCTCGCGGCCGGCTATCACGTGCTCGTCGCGGGCTCCGGCGACCCCGCGCGGATCGCCCTCATCGTCGAGGTCGTCACGCCGGGCGCGATCCCGGTGACCGCGGCGGAGGCGGCGACCCAGGCGGACGTGGCCGTGCTCGCCCTGCCGCTCGGCAAGCACCGCAACGTCCCGGCGGAGGCGCTGCGGGGCAAGCTCGTGATCGACGCGATGAACTACTGGTGGGAGGTCGACGGCGTGCGCGACGACCTCACCGATCCGCGCGTGTCCTCCAGCGAGATCGTCCAGGAGTTCCTGTCCGGGGCCCGGGTGGTCAAGGCCTTCAACCACATGGGCTACCACGACCTCGAGGACGGCGCCCGTCCCGCGGGCACCCCTGGCCGCCGCGCGATCGCCGTCGCCGGCGACGACCCCGGCGACGTGAAGACCGTCGCCTCGATCGTGGACGCGCTCGGCTTCGACCCGGTGACCGCCGGGCCGCTCGCCGAGGGTGTGCGCATGGAGCCGGGAACCGAGCCGTTCGGCGCGAACGTCGACGCCGCCGAACTGCGCGCCATGCTCGCCCGCTTCCCCGAGTCGCCGCGCGGCCGCGCGGTGCTCCAGGCGCGCGGCGGGGCCCTTTCGTGAGGGTCGCCACCGGGCCGCGGCCGGACGAAGGCTACGGCAGGGCGGCGACCAGCTCCTGAACGGGCTTGCGGGCCCCGGTGTAGAACGGGATCTCCACCCGGGTGTGCCGCCGGGCCTGCGCCCCCCGGAGCGTACGCATGAGGTCGACGATCCGGTGCAGCTCGTCGGCCTCGAACGCCAGCATCCACTCGTAGTCGTTGAGCGAGAAGCAGGCCACGGTGTTGGCCCGCACGTCGGGATAGTCGCGCGCCATCCGGCCGTGCTCGGCCAGCATCGCCCGCCGCTCGGAGTCCTCCAGCAGATACCACTCAAGGGAGCGGACGAACGGGTAGACGCTCACGTAGGCCCGCGGCTCCTCCTCGGCGAGGAAGGCCGGGACGTGCGACTTGTTGAACTCGGCCGGCCGGTGCAGCGCCATCGCCGACCAGACCGGCCTGGTGTGCCGGCCCAGCTCGGTGCGCCGGAACCTGGCATAGACGTCCTGGAGGTCCTCCGGCGTGGGAGCGTGCCACCAGAACATGAGGTCGGCGTCGGCCCGGAACCCGGCGACGTCGTAGACCCCCCTGGTCACGACGTCCTTCCCGGCCACCTGGTCGAGCAGCTCCTGAACCTCCGCCGCCAGGTCGTCGCGGTTGCCCGGGCACGGCTCGGTCACCTGGAAGACCGACCACATCGTGTAACGGATCACCTGGTTGAGATCGCGGGCCTTCGGCCGCGCAGCGCCCTCTGTCATGCTGCTCATTCTCCTCTCAGAGCCAGGTGGTCCAGAATCCGGGCGGCGGCCGTGCGGGCCGTGCCGATGCACGCGGGGATCCCGATGCCGTCGTAGGCCGCGCCGCACACGGCCAGCCCCGGCTGCACGGCCACGGCGGCGCGCACCCTGGCCACCCGGTCGAGGTGGCCCACGTTGTACTGCGGCAACCCTCCGCCCCAGCGGGTGACCCGGCTGTCGACCGGCAGGCCGCGCGCGCCCATCACGTCGGCCATCTCGGCCATGGCCAGCGAGACCAGCTCCGCGTCCTCGCGCTGGAGCAGGTGCTCCTCGCCCAGCCGGCCGATCGAGCAGCGCAGGATCACCAGCTCCTTGGTCAGGTGGGGCCACTTCACCGAGCTGAACGTGACCGCCTTGACCGGCCGCCGCTCCACCGGCGGCACCAGGTAGCCGCTGGTGGCCGGCGGCTCGGGGAAGGCGTCGAGCGGGTACGCCAGCGTGACGACGGCCATGCTCGCGTACTGGATCCGGGCCAGCTCGCTCGCCGCCTTGGGCGCCTCGGCCTTGAGCAGCCTGGCGGAGGCGGGCCCCGGCGTGGCCACGATCACCGCGTCCGCCTCGATGACCTCGGGTTTCGGCACGGGCCCGGCGATCAGCCGCCAGCCGGCCTCGGTGCGGTGCAGCTCGCGTACGGTGACGCCGGTCCTGACGTCCGCTCCCGACGCCTTGGCGACCGCCTCGGGCAGGCCGCCGACACCGTTCTTCGGCGCCGTGAAGAGCGGCCCGGCGTCCTTCGGGGTCTCCTCGACGAGGTGCCTGGCCGCGCTCAGCAGCGAGCGCTCGGAGCGTGCCACCGCCGCCACGCGCGGCATCGTGGCCTCCAGCGACAACATGTCGGCCCGGCCCGCGTAGACGCCGCCGAGCAGCGGCTCGACCAGCCGGTCCACGATCTCGGCGCCCATCCTGGCGCGGATGTAGGCGGCCACGGACACGTCGGTGCGCACGAGCGTCGGCGGCAGGATCTGGTCGAGCGGCACGCGCAGCAGGCCGCCGGGCGAGATGATCCCCGACTTCGCCAGCTCGGTCAGGTCGGAGGGCACGCCCATGACCTGCCCCTTCGGCAGGTGGCGCAGCGTGCCCCTGGTGTAGACGGCCGAGCGCGCGGTGCCGGGGAAGACCAGGTCGTCGCCGAGCCCGACCGCCCTGGCCAGGTCTTTGCCCTCGGGCCGCCTGGCCAGCATGGCCTCGGCGCCCGCGTCGACGCTCACCCCGGCGACCTCCGAGGTGTACAGCTTGCCACCGATGCGCGGCGAGCCCTCGAGGACCGTCACCTTGACCTGCTCGCCCGCGCCCTGGCGGAGATACCACGCGGCGGCGAGGCCGGAGATCCCCGCGCCGACGACGACCACGTGCGCCCGTTTCCCTTCCACGCCTCCTGACGCTACCGCCTCAGCGGGGCGGGCAGCAGTTCGGGGCATGTGACCGGACCGTGATCCATCCCATCAAACCGGCACAATCCTGGGGCCGTCATATGGGCATGACCAGATTCCGGTACGGCATCGCGCTCTCGGGGGCCTGCGCGGCCTTGTTACTCACCGGCTGCGGCGGGGGCGGCTCCATGGCCAGCAGGTCAGAGTCGGCCGACGCGCCGGCCGCCCAGACCGGCGGCGCCGCCCGCGAGGAGAGCGTCCAGAAGGAGCAGTTGTCGCGGGGCAAGGACGGCATCGTCGCGAACGTCAAGGTCACCCAGCAGGAGCGGCAGGTCATCTACACCGGGACCATGACCGTACGCGCCAAGCAGGTGAGCACGGCCGTGCAGCAGGCCAAGCAGATCGTCACCGCGGCCGGCGGCTACCTGTCGCGGGAGGAGACCAACTCGGCCAGCGACACCCGGGACACCGCCACGCTGGTCTTCAAGATCCCGCCCCCGAAATACTCGGAGATGCTGGGGCGGCTCGGCAAGGATCTGGGCAAGCAGCTGTCGATGAACCAGGGCACCCAGGACGTCACCCTGAAGGTGGCCGACGTGGAGAGCCGGCTGAGGTCGGCGCAGCAGTCCCTGGAGTCGCTGCGCGCGCTGCTGAAGAAGGCCGACACGATCGGGCACGTGCTGGAGGTCGAGCGGGAGATCTCGGCCCGGGAGTCCGATCTGGAGTCGTTGCAGGCGCAGCAGAAGGAGCTGGCCACGCAGGTCGCCATGGCCACGCTGACGCTGCGGCTGGTGGGGCCGGTCGCCGTGGTCGAGGACCCGGCCGAGGAGCCGGCCGGCTTCTTCGGCGGGCTGAAGGCCGGCTGGCAGGCGCTGGTCTCGTTCACGAAGGTGACGCTCACCGTGATCGGGGCGCTGCTGCCGTGGCTGGTCTTCTCCTCGCCGCTGATCGTGCTGTTCGTCTGGCTCGTACGCCGGAACCGCCGCAGGCGCCCGTCACCTCCGCCCCGTCCGACGCCGCCCGGCCCGCCTCCGGCGCAGCCTGGCACGCAACCGGCCACGACCGCCTAGCAGCGGGGCCGCTCAGCTCGCGCGGCCGTGCTCGTGGACCAGGTCGGTCAGGCGCTTGAGCTGGTCGGGGTCGGTCGAGGGGAGCACGCCGTGCCCCAGGTTGAACACGTGACCCTCGGCCGCCTCGCCCCGGCGCAGCACCTCGCGGGCCTTGCGCTCGACGACCTCCCACGGCGCCAGCAGGATCGCCGGGTCCAGGTTGCCCTGCAGCGCCCTGCCCGGGCCGACCCGGCGGGCCGCCTCGTCGAGCGGGACCCGCCAGTCCACGCCCACCACGTCGGCCCCGGCCTCGCCGAGCACCCCGAGCAGCTCGCCGGTGCCCACGCCGAAGTGGATCCGGGGCACGCCCTCGACAGCCTCGAAGATGCGGCGGGTGTGGGGCAGGATGAACTCGCGGTAGTCGTCCGGCGCCACCGCCCCCACCCACGAGTCGAAGAGCTGCACGGCCGAGGCCCCGGCCGCGATCTGGATGCGCAGGTGCTCAAGGACGATGTCCGACAGCCGCTCCATCAGCGAGTGCCACAGCTCGGGGGCGCCGTACATCATGGCCTTGGTGCGGTCGTGGTTCTTCGACGGGCCGCCCTCGATCAGGTAGGAGCCGAGCGTGAACGGCGCGCCGGCGAAGCCGATCAGCGGGGTGCCGCCGAGCTCGCCGGTCAGCGCCCTGATGGACTCGGTGACGTAGGGCACGTCGCCGGGCTCCAGCGGGCGCAGCGCGTCGAGGCCCTTGGCGTCGCGGATCGGGTCGGCCACGACCGGGCCGACGCCCGGCTTGATGTCGAGGTCGATGCCGATGGCCTTGAGCGGGACCACGATGTCGCTGAAGAAGACGGCCGCGTCGACGCCGTAGCGGCGGACCGGCTGCATGGTGATCTCGACGATCAGGTCGGGTGTCGCGCACGCCGTGAGCATCGGCACACCCTCGCGGACCTTCAGGTATTCCGGCAGTGACCGCCCGGCCTGTCGCATGTACCAGACAGGGGTGTGCGGGACGGGCTGGCGGCGGCAGGCACGCAGGAACGCTGAGTCGGCGAGGTTCACCACACCAGGGTGCCATGCAGGGGGGCCGGTCATGACACCGGTGCGAGGTGTCGGAAAAAGATGCATTGGACACCCCAAATCATGATCAGATAGCCAGATGAAGGTTTACCGGTCTGCTCGGCATCGGCAGCGCACACGGGTCGAACACACCCCATGCCCGCCCAGAGAGCCGGTCTCGACTGGGCCAAATGTTCCCCAAGCCACCGCGCGGCATCGATTCAGCGACCACTTTCGGGACACGCCGAGCGCGTTGCGGGGAATTGTCAGCGGCTCGTGCCAACGTCGGAGCCACGACCCGAAGAAAGGCCCCGGTTCGATGACTCGTGCGATGACCGCGTTGTGGAGTTCCCCAGAGCGCCGCAGTGAGCACTGCCCTTCCTGCGCCGGTGAGCGGCCGTTCGAGCAGCCGCCGTGCCTCGACGGTCACGAACCGGGCGAGTGCCCCGAGTGGGCCTGCGCCGACTGCGGCCACGCGATCCTGCTCGGCGCCGCGGAGTCCACCCGCCCGGTTCGCCAGCTTGTTACGGCAGCGGCTTGATCACGAAGGATGAGCACCCCCGTGGTCCCCTTCCGCCCGTCTTCGACCTACGCTTCGGCTATGACACTCGGTGACCAGCCACCGCCGCCCGCCGCGTTCACCCGCGCGGCGGAGAGCCTGCGGCGGACCGAGGTCAGGCCGGAGATCGAGCTCGAGGACCTGCCCGCGCCGCAGCGGCTGGCCCCCTACGCGGCCGCCATCGGCGCGTCGGTCTACCGCGACGACGACGAGCTCGCGGTCGGCCGGCTGATCCTGCTCTACGACCCCGAGGGCCAGCGGGGCTGGGAGGGCCCGTTCCGGCTGGTGGCCTACGTCCGGGCCGACATGGAGCCGGAGATCACCTCCGACCCGCTGCTCGGGCCCGTCGCCTGGAGCTGGCTGACCGAGGCTCTGGAGGCGCATCAGGCCGACTACTCCGCCGCTGGCGGTACGGTGACAAGAGCCGTGTCCGAGGGCTTCGGCAACAAGGCCGACGACCCGGTCACGACCGAGCTCGAACTGCGGGCCTCATGGTCACCCGCGCAGGAGGATCTCTCCGGCCATGTCGCCGCCTGGTGCGACCTGATGTGCCTGGCGGCGGGCATGCCGCCGCTCCCGCCCGACGTGGCCGCCCTGCCCCGCAGACGTGATGATCCGGAGAGTGACCGACCGAAGTGAGGGCACCAGTCAAGACAGCACCAGCGTCATGAGGTCGGTGAACTCATGACAGAAGAACGCACTGTGGAGCCGCTGCTCGAGCCACGCGAGGGCATCCCTCCGGTCGTCGCCGACGCCGCAGGTCTGGCCGAGGTGGTGGACAGGTTCGCCGCGGGCACCGGCCCCGTCGCGGTGGACGCCGAGCGCGCGTCCGGCTACCGCTATGGCAACCGCGCCTACCTCGTGCAGCTGCGCCGGGCCGGGGCGGGCACCGCGCTGATCGACCCGATCGGGTGCCCCGACCTGTCCGGGCTCGACCGGGCCGTGTCCGGGGCGGAGATCGTGCTGCACGCGGCCTCCCAGGATCTGCCGTGCCTGATGGAGGTCGGGTTCAAGCCGCGCGAGATGTTCGACACCGAGCTGGCCGGCCGGCTGCTCGGCTACGAGCGGGTGGGGCTCGGCACGATGGTCGAGACCGTGCTCGGGCTGCGGCTGGAGAAGGGCCACTCGGCGGCCGACTGGTCCACCAGGCCGCTGCCGGAAGACTGGCTTCGCTACGCCGCGCTCGACGTGGAGGTCCTGGTCGAGCTGCGTGACGTGCTCCACCAGGAGCTGACCGACAGCGGGAAGCTGGAGTGGGCGCGCGAGGAGTTCGCGGCCGTGCTCGACACGCCGCCGCCCGCGCCCAGGTCCGACCCCTGGCGGCGCACCTCGGGAATCCACAAAGTACGCAACGTGCGCGCCCTGGCCATCGTGCGCGAGCTGTGGACCATGCGCGACCAGATCGCCCGCGAGGCCGACCTCGCGCCTGGCCGGGTGCTGCCCGACGCGGCGATCGTCACCGCCGCGCTGGAGGGACCCCGTACCAAGAAGGCATTGACCGAAATTTCAGCATTCACTGGCAGAAGTGCGCGCAGGCACATGAGCGACTGGCTCGCCGCGGTGGCCAAGGCCCGTGGCCTGCCCGACAGCCAGCTGCCGCAGCCCAGCACGCCCGGCGACGGCCCGCCGCCGCCCAACCGCTGGGCCGACCGCGATCCGGCCGCCGCCAAGCGCCTGGCCGCGGCCCGCGCCGTGGTGGCCGCGCTGGCCGACGAGCACCACATGCCGACGGAGAACCTGCTGCAGCCCGACGCCGTACGCAGGCTCACCTGGGAGCCGCCCGCGGAGATCACCGACGAGAGCGTGACCGCCCGGCTGCGCGAGCTCGGGGCCCGCGAGTGGCAGCTCTCCCTGGCCGCCCATCCCATCGCCAAGGCCCTGGCCAGGCTGGAGATGCGCGGCGAGCTCTAGGCTCGGCACCGGGTGCACTCACCCGCGGTCGAGGCCCACCTGAGGTTCGCGCTACTTGACGCCCTCGGTGGCCCGGCCGTACGGTTCGGGAAAGCGCTTTCCCCATGTTTTGCCTGAAGGGATCCTCATGAGCGTGCGCACCATCGGCGTCGTGATGAACGGCGTCACCGGACGGATGGGCTACCGCCAGCATCTGGTCCGTTCCGTCCTGGCCATCAACGAGCAGGGCGGTGTGACGCTCTCGGACGGCTCCAGGATCAACCTCAAGCCAGTGCTGGTCGGACGCAATGCCGACAAACTTGCAGATATCGCCGCTAAGCATGGAATTTCGGATTTCACCACGGACCTCGACGCGGCCCTCGCCGACGACGACAACCTGATCTACTTCGACGCCCAGGTCACCAGCGCCCGGGTGAAGGCCGTGCTGAAGGCCATCGAGGCCGGCAAGCACATCTACGCCGAGAAGCCGACGGCCGAATCGACGCAGGAGGCCATCGCGCTGGCCGAGGCCGCCACGGCCAAGGGCGTCAAGAACGGCGTCGTGCAGGACAAGCTCTTCCTCCCCGGCCTGCTCAAGCTGAAGCGGCTGATCGACGGCGGCTTCTTCGGCCGGATCCTGTCGGTGCGCGGCGAGTTCGGCTACTGGGTGTTCGAGGGCGACTGGCAGGAGGCGCAGCGCCCGTCCTGGAACTACCGGGCCGAGGACGGCGGCGGCATCGTGCTCGACATGTTCCCGCACTGGCACTACGTGATGGAGAACCTGTTCGGCCGGGTCCAGTCCGTCTACGCTCAGGCCGTGACGCACATCCCGGCACGCGTCGACGAGCAGGGCAACACGTACCAGGCCACCGCCGACGACGCCGCGTACGGGATCTTCGAGCTGGAGGGCGGCATCGTCGCCCAGATCAACTCCTCCTGGACCGTCCGCGTGAACCGGGACGAGCTGGTGGAGTTCCAGGTGGACGGCACGCACGGCAGCGCCGTGGCGGGCCTGCGCAACTGCCGCGTCCAGCACCGCTCGGCCACCCCCAAGCCCGTCTGGAACCCGGACCTGCCCGCCACGGCGCGCTTCCGCGACGGCTGGCAGGAGGTGCCGGACAACGCGGAGTTCGACAACGGGTTCAAGATCCAGTGGGAGGCGTTCATCCGGCACGTGGTGGAGGACGCGCCCTTCCCGAACGACTTCGCCTCGGGCGCGCGCGGCGTCCAGCTCGCCGAGCTGGGGCTGCGCTCGAACGCCGAGGGCCGCAGGATCGAGGTGCCCGGGCTGTGAGGATCGACCTTCCCGGCATCGGCGCCTACACCCTGACGGAGCCGACGACCTGGCCGGTCGTCGAGACGCCGGCGTCGAGCCGCATCGTGTACGCCGCCGCCCACGTCGTGGCCGACCCGCTGGGCGACAACACGCCCGGCTCCCCCGCCGCCGTCGACTGGGACGCCACGCTGCGCTTCCGCCGCCACCTGTGGTCGCACGGCCTGCGCGTCGCCGACGCCATGGACACCGCCCAGCGCAACATGGGCCTGGACTGGGCGGCCACCAAGGAGCTCATCCGGCGCAGCGCCGCGGAGGCCCGCTCGTACGGCGACCCGGCGACGCTGGTGGCCTGCGGCGCGGGCACCGACCACGCGCCCGGGGCCGGCGACCTGAACACGATCACCGCCGCGTACGCCGAGCAGATCGAGACCGTGCAGTCCGCCGGCGCCGGCGTGATCGTCATGGCCTCCCGCCAGCTCGCCCGGGTGGCCACGGGCCCCGCCGACTACCACCAGGTGTACGGCAAGCTGTTCGGCCTGACCGACCGCCCGGTCATCCTGCACTGGCTGGGCGAGATGTTCGACCCGAACCTGGCCGGCTACTGGGGCTCGCGCGACGTGGCGGCGGCCACGGAGTCGTTCCTGGAGCTGATCCACGCCCACGCCGCGATGGTGGACGGCGTGAAGGTGTCGCTGCTGGACGAGGAGCACGAGGTCGGGCTGCGCGCGGCGCTGCCCGAGGGCGTCAGGCTGTACACGGGCGACGACTTCAACTACCCGTCGCTGATCAGGTCGGGCTCGCACGCGCTGCTGGGCATCTTCGACGCCATCGCCCCGGCGGCGGCCGCGGCGCTCCAGGTGCTGGACGCGGCCGCGGCGGCACGTGACGAGGCGGACCGGGAACGGCTGCTGGCCTCGTACGACGAGATCCTCGCCCCGACCGTGCCGCTGTCGCGCAAGATCTTCGAGACGCCCACGTACAACTACAAGACCGGCATCGTCTTCCTGGCCTGGCTGAACGGTCACCAGGATGCCTTCGCCATGGTGAACGGCGCCCAGTCGGCGCGCTCGCTGCTGCACCTGTCGGAGGTGTTCCGCCTGGCCGACCAGGCCGGGCTGCTGGCCGACCAGGAGCTGGCCGTGCGCCGCATGAAGTCCCTGCTGGCGGTGAACGGGCTGTGAGCGAGGGAACCACGGGACGCGGCAGCCTCTCGCTGAACCAGTGGACGACCCGGCACTGGTCGCTGGCCGAGGCCGTGGACGGGTGCGTGCGGCACGGCCTGGAGTCGATCGGGCTGTGGCGGGAGAAGGTCGCCGAGCAGGGGCTCGCCGAGAGCGTCAAGCTGGTGCGGTCGGCCGGGCTGCGGGTGTCGTCGCTGTGCCGGGGCGGCTTCCTGACGGCGGGTGGGCTGCCCGGCGAGGAGGGCCGTACGGCCTTCGCCAGGGCGCTGGAGGACAACCGGCGGGCCATCGACGAGGCGGCCGAGCTGGCGGCGGCCTGCCTGGTGATGGTGGTGGGCGGCCTGCCCGGCGTGCGGCCGGGAGAGGCGCTGCCCACCACGGGGCCGGCCGGCGGCTTCACGCGCGACCTGGCCGGGGCCCGGGAGCGGGTGGCCGAGGCGCTGGCGGAGCTGGCGCCCTATGCCGGTGAGCGGGGGGTGAAGCTGGCCCTGGAGCCGCTGCACCCGATCTACTGCCCGGACCGCGCGGTGCTGTCCACGCTGGCGCAGGCGCTGGAGCTGAGCCTGGCCCACCCGGAGGAGCAGGTCGGCGTGGTGGTCGACACGTTCCACGTGTGGTGGGACCCGCGGTTGTTCGAGGACATCGCGCGGGCCGGAAGCCGGATCGCCGGCTATCAGGTGTGCGACTACCTGCACCCGCTGCCGGAGGACGTGCTGCTCGGGCGGGGCATGATGGGCGACGGCGTGATCGACTTCCGGCCGATCACGCGGGCCGTCCAGGCGGCCGGGTACACCGGTGACGTCGAGGTGGAGATCTTCAACGCCGACATCTGGGCCGCCGACCCCGACGAGGTCGTGACCACGATGAAGGCCCGCTACGAGGACGTGGTGCTGCCCGCGTGACCCCGGACGGAGCGGCGTGCGGTCGCGCCGCCGCTCCCTCCCGCACGCGAGCCGCCGCTTTCTCACGCACGCGAGCCGCCGTTCCCTTCCCTCACCCTCACTGGTCCGGCCGGTCCCAGACCAGCAGGTAGCGGCGCAGCAGCAGGCGGCGGTAGCGGCAGCCGGGCAGCTCCTCGCGGGCCAGCCGCCCGGTCTCGGCCCACGACAGGACGGGCGGCGTGCCGGGCACGGCCTGGCCCGGCCCGCTCTTGGGGCCGTGCCGCAGCTGCAGCAGGCGGGAGACGACCTGGGCGGTGCCGCTGATGACCCAGTCGCTGGGCGAGCGGTTCAACGCCAGGCCGATGACCACCAGCCGCCCGCCCGGCGCCAGCAACCGGGCCAGGGCCCGCGCGGACTGCCGGAACTCGGCGTGGTGGGTGACGGCGACGGCGCTGATGAAGTCGTACTTGCCCTCGGGGAGCAGGCCGTGCGGGTCATCGAGGTAGTCCGCCGTCACGAAGGAGACGTTGTCCAGGTAACCGTGGCGCTCGCAGGCCAGGGCGACCGCCTCCGGGGACCGGTCGGCGGCGGTCACGTCCGGTACGCGGGCGGCCAGCTTGCCGGCCAGCAGCCCGTCGCCGCAGCCGATGTCGAGCGCCCGCCCGCAGCCCGGGGGCACGAGCTTCATGACCAGGCTCTGGTAGTGAACGTTGTGGTTCCAGTAGGGCTCGGACATTTGATCACCATAGCGCCGGCGACGTTGCGCTATGACGGGATCGTCACCGTTCCGGCCGCGCCGTTCACCGTGATCTCCTGGCCCGAGGAGATGCGGTCGATGGCGTGGGGCACGCCGACCACGGCCGGGATGCCGTACTCCCTGGCCACCACCGCTCCGTGCGACATCGCGCCGCCCATCTCCATCACCAGCCCGCCGGCGGTCAGGAACAGCGGCGTCCAGCCGGGGTCGGTCGAGGGGCAGACGAGGATCTCGCCCGGCTCCAGGTGCGCGCCGATGGGGTCGAGCACGACCCGGGCGATGCCCGTGACCGTGCCGGCCGAGGCCGCCGTGCCCGTCAGGGCGCCGTCCGCGGCCGGCTGCGCGAGGGCCTCGGGCTCGGTGCCGTCGGAGAGCAGCACCCGGGGCACGTGCCTGCGGCGCCGCTCCTGCTCGTGCGCCGCCCGCCGCCCGGCCACCAGCTCCCGCAGGTCTCCCCCGCCCAGCGCGGCCCTGGTCTCCCGCAGGTCCAGGAAGAACACGTCAGCGGCCGAGTCCAGCACGCCGAGGCCCACCAGGTGCTCCCCGACCGCGAGCAGGCTGTGCCGGACCGCCGCGATCGTCTTGACCAGGTAGAACTTGGGCAGCTCGCGCAGCCCGGCGTACCGGCGCGTGCGCCCGAGCCCGAAGCGCACGACGGCGGCCCGCCACCGTCCCCTCCCCCGCGCCCTCGACGCCACGCGGGCGATCGCGGTGCGCGCCTCCCGCGCGCCCCTGGCGAACAGCGCGTCAGGCGCGAGGTCGGCCGCGCCGTCCATGCGCAGGTAGTTGGCCAGCACGCCGAGGATGTGCGCGGGCTCCTCCGACCACCTCGGCACGCCGACGTCGATCTCGGCGACGCCTCGGTGGCCGTACTTGTCCAGGAACGCGGTGATCTCGCGCTGGGCGACCGGCGGGAGCCCGCCCTCCTGGTAGAGGCGCACCAGCTCGGCCACCGTCCGCTCCTTGAACGGCGCCGGCTCGACGCGGGTGGCCAGGTCCCACAGCTCCAGGTCCATCTCCGTGGTCGGGTTGTGCGGCACGCTGCGCAGGACGTCGCTCATCTCGTTCACCGGCACGCCGGAGAGCTTCGACGCCAGCGCGAACAGGGCGTAGCCGGTGATCGCGGTCGGCATGATCGAGATGATCAGCGGGAAGGTGCCGGCGAGCACGCGTTCGGCGTGGTCGAGGCGCTGTGCGGGGGTGGCGGTGGCGGGCACCCGCAGCCGCCGGTCGAGCTCCTCGCCGAGCCGGACGGTGTCCGCGACCGCCTTGGCCGGCCTGGTCAGGGCCGTCAGGACGCGGGCGGGAACGCGGACGCGGCGGGCGAAGCGCCCGAGGCCGCGCAGGAAGGGGCGCAGGGAGGTGTGCGCCAGCGTGAGGCGCGGGTCCTCGAACAGCCCCTCCATGATGTTCACGGCACGCGCCTCGCCGAGCGTCAGCATGCGCGGGAGGATGGCGCGGCCGGGACGGCTGCGTACGACGGTCGTGAGGTCGAGCCAGATTCGCTCCCCCGAGGCGGTGAGGAAGGGCGCGCCGTCGAGGGGGTCGGCGGGGGCGTGCCCGGCCAGTCCCGCTCCGCCCGCGCTGATCACCCGGAACACCGACTGTCCCATGGGCGTGAGCGGCCCCATGACGCCCTGCACGACGTTGACCGAGAAGTACACCCGCAACCCCGGCCTGGGCCGCTCGGGCAGCGGGTAGAGCGTGGTGATCGGCCTGGACTGGGTGAGCCAGAGGGTGCCGTCGCGGTCGATGGCCCACTCGGTGTCCTGCGGGGCGCCGTAGTGGTCCTCGACGCGGGCGCCCAGCGCGGCCAGCCGGCGCACCTCGTCGTCGGTCAGGCAGAGGCCGTCGTGGGAGGTCTCGACGCGTTCGGTGCCGCCGCCGGGCAGGGAGCGGATGGCCAGCAGCTTGTCGCCGGCGTGCCGTTCGAGGATCTCCCCGTCGAAGACGCGGAAGCGGTCGGGGTTCACGGCGCCGGAGACGACGGCCTCGCCGAGCCCGGGGCTGGCGTCGATCACGGCCTCGCGCCGCCGTCCGGTCACCGGGTTGGCGGTGAACATCACGCCCGCCACCTGCGCCTCCACCATCTCCTGGACGACCACCGCCAGCCGCACCGAGGCGTGGTCGATGCCGTTGGACTCGCGGTAGGCCACGGCACGGTCGGTCCAGAGCGAGGCCCAGCAGCGGCGTACGGCCTCCACCACCGCCTGCGCGCCCACCACGTTGAGGAAGGTGTCCTGCTGGCCGGCGAAGCTGGCGAACGGCAGGTCCTCCGCCGTGGCGGAGGACCTGACCGCGACGGGCACGTCGTCGCCGAGCGCGGCGTACGACTTCACGATCTCCTCCCGCACGGCCTCCGGCACCGGAGCCTGCAGTAAGTGCCGCCTGGCCCGCTCGGCCAGCCCCTCGCCGCCGGTCTCCAGGCCCTGCGCGACCTGGCGGTACGCCTCCGTGGTGAGGACCCAGCCGGGCGGCACGGGCAGCCCGGCCCGGGTCAGCTCGCCGAGGTTGGCGGCCTTGCCACCCACCTCGGCCAGCATGCCCGCGTCGATCTCGGTGAAGTCCAGGGCCGTCTTCATCGAATGCACTCCTGCCGTTCAGCGTCCTGTCACCAGTTTCACGCTTCCCGGGCAGAAATTCAACACTTGATGAATCAAGGTTCCAGGGGAGCACCGTCCAGGTCCCACGCGGGGTCGAGGGCGACGCCCAGCGCGGCCAGGGCCGTCGGTCCCACGTCCACCAGCCGGGGCGCGCCGAGCGAGCGGCCGCCCAGGTCCTCGCCGAGCCGGTTCACGATCACGAACACCGTGCGCTCCTCGTCCGTGGTGCCGCCGTGCCCGCCCTCGTCCACGTGGCCGTGGTCGGTCGTGACGAGCACGGTCCAGCGCTCCCCGGGGTACGCGGGCCGGGCGCGGATCGCGTCGAGCAGGCGGCCCAGGTAGGCGTCCTGGGCCTTGAGGGCGGCGGCGTACTCGGGGCAGTGGGGGCCGAGGTCGTGGGCCACCTCGTCGGTGTCACCCAGGTAGACGAACACGGCGTCCGGGTCGTCCTCGGACAGGTGGCGCTCGGCGGCGTCGGCGACCTGGGCGTCGGCCTCGGCCCAGCCGACGGCGTACCCGTCGAGGACGAACCTGCGGTCGATCGCCGGGCCGAAGGCGCCGTGCTCGGCGAGGGCCGCCCACGAGAAGAACGCCGAGGTGCTCAGGTGGGGGCGAGCGGTCTTGGCCCGAGTCAAGAAGTCCGGAAATTTCGTGAACTGGGGGCTCGCGAAGCCGTTGTCGACAACGCCGTGCTTGTCGGGCCAGGCGCCGGTGGCGATGGAGGACCAGCCGGGGCCCGAGTCGGTACGCGACCTGATCACCCGGCCGCCGTCGCCGGGCTCGGGGGTCTTGGGGACGACCTCTCCAGGGGATTCCGTGCGCGGGGTGCCGGCCTCGCCGTAGGGGAGCTTGCTGGTGCCGTACGCACCGGAGGACATCAACGCGGCCAGCACGGGGGCGTCCAGGGCGATCAACCGGTCGAACCGCAGGCCGTCCATGCCGACGACGAGCACCTTGCTGCTAAATGCGGACATCCCCCCATCTAAGCGGTTAAGGGGCGAAACGCCGCACCCACTCCGCCGCACCCGGCAGGATCTCCTCGACTGGGGCCACCTGCGGATACCACGTACGCTCCCACTCCAGCGACACCCAGCCGTCGTAACCCGCGCCGCGCAGCAGCTCCCCCGCCTCGTCCAGCGGCACCGACCCCGTCCACATGGGCACCGGCGTGGTGTCCTGAGCGGAGACGGCGTCCTTGATCTGCACATAGGACAGGTGAGGGCCCAGCGCGGCCAGCGAGCGCGCCGGCGGCTCGCCGTGGCGCCACGGGTGCAGCAGGTCCCAGATCGCGCCGGTGGTCTCGGGGCAGCCCGCCTCGTCGAGCAGCGCGGCCACGGCGGCGCAGGTCGCCATCCTGTCGTGCGTCTCGACGAGCACGCGGCGGCCGAGGTCGCCGGCCGTACCGGAGACCGCCTTGAGCCTGCGGGCGCCCACGGTCACGTCGTCGCCGCGCGGGAAAACCCGCACGCCGGGCGCGCCGAGGTCGGCGGCGAGCCGCAGGTCGGCGAGGAGCGCCTCGACGACCGGCTCGTCCGGCCCCGGCTGGCAGATGCCGACATATCCGGCGAGAGCCGCGATCTCCAGTCCCGCGCTCTCGACCCGCTCCCGCACGGCCCGCCGCTCCGCCGCGCCGAGCCCGGCGTGCACGCCGGTGTCCGGATGCAGGCGCAGCTCCAGCCCCTGGCAACGCTGCCCCGCCGCGATCTCGATCGCCCTGTCCAGTCCCTCGCCGGGCATCCCCAGCGTGCTGACCGCCAGCTTCACGCCATCCTCCGCACGCTCTCCCGCAGGACGACCTCGCCGGCGACCTGCTCCACCACCACGGGTTCGTCCTCGTTCAGCGCCAGCTCCAGCGCCCGCGCCCCCATGTCCTTCAACGGCAGCCGCACGGTCGTCAGCGCGGGCACGTGATCACGCAGAGTGACGATGTCGTCGAACCCGGCCACCGACACGTCCTCGGGCACCCTGATCCCGCGCTCGCGGCAGGCCGCCAGCGCCCCCACCGCCATCACGTCGTTGACCGCGAACACGCACGTCGCGTCCCCGACCTGCTGGGCCGCGGCATAACCACCGTCGCGGTCGAACGGCCCGTGGATCACCTGCGGGGCCGGCAGCCCCAGCTCGTCGAGCGCACCGGCGAAACCGGCGCACCGGTCGGCCGCCGTCACCAGGTGCGGCGGCCCGGCCAGCACCGCGAAGCGCGTGTGCCCCAGCCCGGCCAGCGCCCGGGCCAGCTCCGCCGCCCCTTCCCTGTTGGCGGGCGCGACGGTGTCCACGCCGAGGAGATCCTGCCCCACGCAGGCCGCCCGGCCGCCGCCCGCCTGGTATCTGGCCAGCTCGTCGCGCAGGCGGCCGGTGACGGCCGGGTCGGCGACCCGCGAGCCGACCAGCAGCACGGCCCGCACGCGCTGGGCGTTCAGGGTGGCGACGTAGGCGATCTCCTGCTCGGGGTCGCGATGCGTGGTGCCCACCATGACCAGCAGCCCCTCGGTCGCCGCCGCCCGCATCGCCCCGTCGGCCAGGGCCGCGAAGTAGGGGTCGGTCAGGTCGTGCACGACGATGCCGATGACGTTGCTCGCCCCGCGGGCCAGCGTCTGGGCGGCGATGTTGGCACGGTAGCCGAGCTCGTCCGCGGCCTGCTCGACGCGTGCCCGCAGGGCCGCGCCCACCTGGCGGGTGCTGCCGTTGAGCACCCGCGAGGCGGTCGCGAGCGAGACGCCCGCCTGCTTGGCGACGTCTTCCAGCGTGACCACGTTGACCTCCCCGGAAAGCGGTTTCCCAGTCTGCCAGACCGGCACCTGGATCCGCATCCTGCCACGCCCGGCCTCGGGCCGCACGCTCAGCGGGCCCGGCCCGGGGGAAGGCCGGACGACGCCCCGCCACCCCGCCCGAGCCGAGAGCCCCCCTGCACGAGGGACGCCTCCGCCCGAGCCGGGCGCCTCCCCTGGCCAAGGAACGCCTCACGTAAGGGGACGCCGGGGGTTGCGGGGACAGGGCGGGTCAGACCCACGAGCGGGTCAGGCCCGGGGCGGGTCAAGCCCCGGGGCGGGTGAAGCCGGGGCGGGTGAAGCCCGGGGCGGGAGATCAGGCCCAGGGGAACAGGATGTCGAGCAGGCCCTTGCGCTCCTCCTGCGTCGGCGTCGGGGCGGGCGCCTGGGTCGTGGCCGGCGGCTGCGTGGTGGGGCTCTGGTCGTTCGACTCCGGCTGCTTGGTCGCCGGTTTGTCGTCGTTGTCCTGCCCCGTGGTGTCCGCGGTGTCGTCCATCGTGTCGTTCTGCGGCGCCCGGGTGGGCCTGCTGGTGGTCTTCGAGGTCGGCTCCCCGACCCGGGTGGGCGTCGGGCGGGCCGAGGGCTCGCGCGTCGGGCGGGCCCGCTGCTGCGTGGGCGTCGGCATTACGGTCTCGGACTCGGTCGGCTCGCCGGTGGCCGAATCGGTGGGTTCGGGGCTGACCTCCTCCTCGACCGGCGCCTCCTCGGGCACGGCGGAGTCGGAGGGCGAGGTCACCTCACCCGCGCTGGCGCACCGGCTGCCCGCACAGGGGTCGTCGGAGGACGTACCGGTGAGCATCCAGCCGGCGCCCACGCCGACGAGCACCACCGCGACGGCCGCCACCAGCAGCACCCTGGTACGGCGGCGCACCTCACCCTCGCCCCCCGAGCCCCCGTCGTGGGAGTCGTCGGTCCACCCCGAGCCGAGGAACCCGCGCCTGGGCGGGTCGTCGTCGCGGTCGTCGTCCCGCGCCGGGTCGTAGCCGCGGTCCAGCGGGAGGTAGGGGCTGTCGTCCTCCACGGGGTGCGGCCCGCTGGCACCGCCGAAGTCGTGCGGCCCGCTGGCGCCCCCGAAGTCGTGCGGCCCGCTCGGACCGCCCAGGTCGTGGGGCCCGCTGGGCCCGCCCAGGTCATGCGACCCGGCCGCCCCGCCCAGCACGTCGTGCGGGCCGCCGAGCACGTCGTGCGAATCGGCGGCCAGGAGACCGCGCGGGGCGGGGTCCAGCACGTCACGCACGCCCTCGCCGAGCGGCGGCTCACCGGCAGGCGTGCCCTTGTCGAGCGGGAGGATGTAGGTCTCGTTGCCGACGACCTGGATGGCGGGTTGCTCGTCGGTGTCCTCGGTGCTCCACCGTGGGGACAGCACATCACCCGTCAACTCCGGGTTTAACGACCTACCCTGCCCATCCTCGTATGGCCTGTCGTTCTCGTCGCGCGCCACGATGGAACCTCTCTAGTACGAATTCGGACCGCGCCCCTTCCTACCATCTCTTGTCGGAAAATTTCACATGTTTCGCTAAAACTACTCTCTGTAACATATGTCCCAATGCTATCGTCTCGTCACACCCCGGGTACAGTCCTGAAGATCAATCGCCGGTGATCCCGGAGAGCAGTTCGTCGAGCGCCGCCTTCACCCGCTCGACCCCCACCCCGCCGTCCCTGAGCCGGTGGACGAGCAGTGGCGCGGCGAGCGGCGCCAGGAGCGCGTCGGCCAGGCAGTAGGCGTCGGCCTCCGGGCGCAACCGGCCGATCAGCATGGCGAGGTGCCCGTGGTAGGCCTCGTACGCGCCGCCGAAGCGGGCCAGCGGCCCCGCCGTCTCCGCCATGAGCAGAAGATCGAGCTGCTCGACCGTCCGGTCCGTGATCGCCCGCAGGAACGCCCTGGCCCGCTCCCCCGGCTCCGCGCCGGGCCCCAGCGGCGGCGGGCCCTCGATGAACGCCGCCTGGAACTCCCGCTCCCGCGCGTCGATCAGCGCGTACGCCAGCCCCGAGCGGTCCCCGAAACGCCGGTAGAGCGTGCCGACGCCGACCCCCGCCGCGGCGGCCACGTCCGCCATGGACAGAGCCTGCACCCCCTGCGTGGCGACGATGCTCTCGGCCGCGGCGAGGATCTTGGCCCGGTTGCGGGCGGCGTCGGTACGCTCCCGCCGCCCCGCCCCCTTGGTCGTCGCGGTCTCCGGCTCGGTGGGCTCGCGTCTCACGGGTCCCATCCTCGCACCGCTTGCATCCGGAATAGGTTCCGCTTAAAGTCGAAAGCGGAACATATTCCGGATAAGGAGGCACTCATGGCCCGGAAAGTCGCCCTGGTGACAGGGGGCAGCAGGGGGATCGGCGCGGCCGTCGCGCGGCGGCTGGCGGGTGACGGGTTCGACGTGGCGATCACGTACCGGAGCGCGGGCGGGCGGGCCGCCACCGTGGTCAAGGAGATCGAGGCGGCCGGCGGGCGCGCGCTCGGCCTGCGCGCCGAGGCCGCCGACCCGCGGGCGCTGGTGGAGGCCGTGGAGCGGACGGCCGGCGAGCTGGGTCGCCTTGACGTGCTGGTGAGCAATGCGGGCATCGCGCCGTACGGGGCGCTGGAGGAGGTGACGGTCGATCAGGTGGACGAGCTGCTCGCCGTGCACGCGCGGGCGTCGTTCGTGCTGGCGCAGGCGGCGGCGCGGCACATGAGCGCGGGCGCCGCCATCGTGCTCATCGGCAGCAGCCTGGCCGAGCGGGTGCCGTACGCGGGCTGGACGGCGTACGCGATGAGCAAGTCCGCGCTGATCGGCCTGACCAAGGGCCTGGCCAGGGACCTGGGCCCGCGCGGCATCACCGCGAACCTGGTCAGCCCCGGCTCCACCGACACCGAGATGAACCCGGCCGACAGCCCGGAGGCCGACGAGGAGCGGCGCCACACCGCGCTGGGCCGCTACTGCTCGCCCGAGGACATCGCCGCCGCCGTGGCGTACCTCGCCGGGGAGGGCGGGCGCGCCGTCACTGGCGCGACGATCCCCGTGGACGCGGGCGTGACGGCCTGACCTGAGCTACAGGCACGGGTTGGTGCTGCTGTCGACCACCTTGTCCTTCAGCGAGTCGGGGATCGCCGAGGCGACCCGCACGCCGGGCCAGTCCTTCCCGATGACGAGCTGGATGACCGGCCCGTCGGGGGCCTTGGCGGGCTTCCCGGCGCTCTTCGACTCGTACGGCTGGGAGACCAGGGCCTTGACCTTGCCTTCCTCGGGCGTGCGCTTGTCCTTCGACAGCCGCGCGGCCAGCGCGTCACCGTAGGCCGGGCCCTCCTCGGCGTCCTTCTTGGCGTACCGGATCGTCGTGGTGTCCGCCGGGGCGGCGTTGCCGACCTGCGTGACCACGAAGCCCTGGGCGGCCAGCGCGTCGGCCACCTGGATGGCCTTGCCGTCCTGGCCGCTGGCGTTGAGCACCTGCAGGCGCACCTGGCCGTGCTCGATCTTGGGGGCGGCGGACTTGCCCGGCGTGGGAGAGGTGGTGACCTCGACGTCGTTGCGCACGCTCTCGAAGAAGTCGCGCGCGGCCGGCTCGGCGAACTGCACCCGGTCCTTGTCCGCCGGGTACGGCTCGATGGGCACCGTGATGCCCTTGAGCTCCTTGGCGGTCAGGCCCCTGACGCTGTTGCCGATCTCCAGCATCCGATCGAGGGAGAGATCGTCGTCCACGGTGACGGCCTGGATGGCGGCCTGCAGGAAACCGTTCAGCTTGATGGGGTCGGTGAGCAGGCCGCCGTCGGTGACCTCCTTCAGCACCGCGGTGAGGAAGACCTGCTGGCGCTGGATCCGGCTGAGGTCGCTGCCGTCGCCCAGGGCGTACCTGGTGCGCACGTAGCCGAGCGCCTGCTCGCCGTTCACCACGTGCTTGCCCGCGCCCAGCACGAGCTTGGCCTGGGGGTCGTTGACCGGCTTGGGCAGGCAGATCTCGATGCCGCCGATGGCGTCGATGATGGCCTTGAATCCGGTGAAGTCGACCTTCACGAAGTGGTTGATCTTGATGTTGGTGAGGGACTCGAGGGTCCTGATCGTGCAGTTGATGCCACCGTCGTTGAAGGCGGAGTTGATCTGGCGGAGCCCGGCGGGCAGCACGGCGCCGTTCCTGCCCTTGCACTCCGGGATCATGACCATGGAGTCGCGCGGGAAGCTGATCATGGTGGCGTTGTCCCGGTTCGGGGCGATGTGCAGGAGCATGATGGTGTCCGTGCGCTCCCCCGTGCCCTGGGACTTGGCGCCGTACTTCTTGTTGTCGCCGTCGCGGGAGTCGGAGCCGACGAGCAGCACGTTGAGCGCGCCGGTGTCCGGCGGGCGGCTCGGGCCCACCACGATGGGCTCGGTTTCCAGGCCGCCGAGGAGATAGCGGTAGTAGGCGTAGCCGCCGAGCGAGCCGGCCACCAGCAGGATCGTCAGCGCCACGCTCACCCAGCCGAGCGGCGTCAGCGGGTTCCGCCGCGGCTCGGAACGGCGCTTCCGCCGGCCCGGCTGCGGAGGTGGTGGCGGGGCGACGCGACGCCCCAGAACCGCTTCTTCCTGCCGATTTCCCACGCGGTTCACCCCTTGCGCCATGATCGCGAAGCTTAGTCACAAACAGGAACTCAGGAGGACATGTCCGTTCATCTCGGCTTGTTCGCCTCCCCATCATCGGTCAGACGGTGGCCCTGCGGATACTCCTTAATCACTGCGATCGAGGGCTCCATCCAAAGCATGCGAAAACGCGGCGTCACGACACACGGTGACGCCATCATGACGGTCATGCTGTTGACCGAGATGGCCCCACCCCCCGGCGCGCAGGAGGTGGCCGGACTGCGCGCCAGGGCCAGAACCGCCCGGCGCGGCGCGCTCGTGGCGCTCTCCGCCTCGATCGCGTTGCTGGCCACCGCGCAGTTGCTCGCCGACCGGGCCGCGACCAGGGAACACGCGCTCCCGCTGGCCGTCCTGTCCCTGGCCGTCTTCGCCGCCGCCCTCCCCGCCCTCGCGATCACCCAGTACGTCTGGGGCGCGCGGGCCCGCCTCGTCCGGCGGAGGGAGCGGGAGCTGTACGCCGCCGCCCGCTCCGGCCGGGCCCGCCCCCTGACCCGGCTGGCCGTCGCCTGCGGCTGGGCGGTGACCCTCCTGCTCGGCTGGACCGTGCCGCGCTTCTTCCGCGAGGCCGCCCTGTACACCTTCGCCGACGCGCTGAGCTGGGCCGTCGAGGCGCTGTCGGTCATCAGCGTGGCCGCCGGGGTGTTGTTCCTGCTCTGGTGGGCACGGGACGCGTTGGGGATACTGGCGCGTGCCCTGCGATCGGGCGGATCACCTGGCGATCCATGGGACCCCGGCCACGGCGCGCGTCCGCGAGAGGGCGCGGCGCTCTGGACGGGCGCGGCCGTTGCGGTCGCGGCCCTGCTCGGGGCCCGCGCCCACCTCTGGGAGCCGGCCACCGGCGTGATCTACGCGCTGCTCACCGCCGCCCTCGTCTGCGGGGTTGTTACCGACGAGTAGCATAGGCACGGAACCCCATCCACAAGCGAGGAGCGAATCCGTGCCTTCCTCTCGTGACGTCGTGTTCGTCGACGGCGTGCGCACGCCCTTCGGCAGGTCAGGGCCGAAGGGGCTGTACGCGGAGACCCGCGCCGACGACCTGGTCGTCCGCGTCATCCGCGAGCTCATCAGGCGTAACCCCAACCTGCCACCCGAGCGCGTGGACGAGGTCGCCATCGCCGCGACCACGCAGATCGGCGACCAGGGCCTGACCATCGGGCGCTCGGCGGCGGTGCTGGCCGGCCTGCCGAAGACCGTGCCCGGCTACGCCATCGACCGCATGTGCGCGGGCGCGATGACGGCGGTCACCACGGTCGCGGGCGGCATCGCGTTCGGCGCGTACGACGTCGCCATCGCCGGCGGCGTCGAGCACATGGGCCGCCACCCCATGGGCGAGGGCGTCGACCCGAACCCGCGCTTCCTGTCGGAGAAGCTGGTCGACCCCAGCGCGCTGGTCATGGGCATGACGGCGGAGAACCTGCACGACCGCTACCCGGCGATCACCAAGGAGCGCGCGGACGCGTACGCGGTGCTGTCGCAGGAGAAGGCGGCCAAGGCGTACGCCGACGGCAAGATCCAGCCCGACCTGGTGCCGACCGCGATCAGGACGGCGGAGAAGGGCTGGGGCCTGGCCGTCGAGGACGAGGCGCCGCGGCCGGGCACGACGATGGAGGGGCTGGGCGGGCTCAAGACGCCATTCCGGCCGCACGGCCACGTCACGGCGGGCAACTCCTCCGGCATCAACGACGGCGCCACCGGCTGCGTGGTGGCCGCCGCGGACGTCGCGGCCGAGCTGGGGCTGACGCCGAAGATGCGGCTGGTGTCGTACGCGTTCGCGGGCGTGGATCCCGAGGTCATGGGCGTGGGGCCGATCCCGTCCACGGAGCGGGCGCTTCGCCTGGCGAATCTCGATATTTCGGATATCGGGCTGTTCGAGATCAACGAGGCGTTCGCCGTACAGGTGCTGGCCTTCCTCGACCACTTCGGGATCGCCGACGACGACCCCCGCGTCAACGCCTACGGCGGCGCGATCGCCTACGGCCACCCGCTCGCCTCCTCGGGCGTGCGGCTGATGACGCAGCTCGCCCGGCAGTTCGGCGAGCGTCCCGACGTGCGTTACGGCATCACCACGATGTGCGTCGGCATGGGCATGGGCGGCACCGTGATCTGGGAGAACCTGGCATGACCAACATCGACACCTGGCGGGCGCTGCTGAGCGAGCGCAACACCGACGAAGTCGTCACCAAGGCGCTGGTGCGCGACGTGCAGCTGCCGTACGGCGCCGGCACGATGGCGCTCATCACCCTGGACAACGGCTTCGACCACACCAAGCCCAACACGTTCGGCCCGCACGGCCTGTTCGCGCTGAACGGGGCGCTGTCGGAGATCGCCCAGCGCACCGACCTGGCCGCGGTGGGCGTGACGGGCAAGCCGTTCATCTTCGCCGTGGGCGCCGACCTCAAGGGCGCGGCCTCCGTGGCCTCCCGGGAGGAGGCGCTGGCCATCGGCGCGCTCGGCCACCACGTCTTCCGCCGGCTGGGCGAGCTGGCGATCCCGTCGTTCGCGTTCGTGAACGGCGCGGCCATGGGCGGCGGCCTGGAGATCGCGCTGCACTGCACGTACCGGACGATCTCGGCGGGCGTGCCCGCGGTGGCGCTGCCGGAATGCTTCCTCGGCCTGGTGCCGGGCTGGGGCGGCACGCAGCTGCTGCCCCGTCTCGTCGGCCCGGCGAACGCGATCAAGCTGATCATCGAGAACCCGCTGGCGAACAACCGCATGATCAAGGGTGCGGACGCGTTCGAGCTGGGTGTGGCCGACGCGATGTTCGAGCCCGCGGACTTCCTGGAGGAGTCGCTGCGCTGGGCCGCCAAGGTGGTCAACGGCGACGTGGCGGTGGAGCGGCCGGCTCACGGGGAGGGCTGGGAGAAGGCCGTCAACGACGCCCGGTTCCTGGTGGACATGAAGCTGCGGGGCGCCTCGCCGGCGCCGTACCGGGCGCTCGACCTGATCGCGCGGGCGGAGACCGCCGGCCGGGACGAGGGCTTCGCCGCCGAGGACGAGGCGCTGGCCGACCTGCTCATGAGCGACGAGCTGCGGGCCGGGCTCTACTCCTTCGACCTCGTGCAGCGCCGCGCCAAGCGGCCGGCGGGCGCGCCGGACGCGTCGCAGGCCCGCAAGGTGACCAAGGTCGGCGTGGTGGGCGCGGGCCTGATGGCCTCGCAGATGGCGCTGCTGTTCGCCCGCCGCCTGGAAGTGCCCGTCGTGCTGACCGACCTCGACCAGGCCCGGCTGGACAAGGGCGTCGGGTACGTGCACGCCGAGGTGGACAAGCTGCTGTCCAAGGGCCGCGTGTCACCGGACCAGGCCAACCGGCTCAAGGCCCTGGTGACCGGCTCGCTGACCAAGGACGCGTTCGCCGACGCCGACTTCGTGATCGAGGCCGTGTTCGAGGACATGGCGGTCAAGAAGCAGGTGTTCGCCGAGGTCGAGGCCGTGGTCTCGGCGGAGTGCGTGCTGGCCACGAACACCTCCTCGCTGTCGCTCACCGAGATGGGCGCCGGGCTGGCGCACCCGGAGCGGCTGGTCGGGTTCCACTTCTTCAACCCGGTCGCGGTCATGCCGCTGCTGGAGATCATCAGGGGCGCCGCGACGGACGACGCCACGCTGGCCACCGCGTTCGCGGTGGGCAGGTCGCTGAGGAAGTCGTCGGTGCTGGTCAAGGACGCCCCGGCGTTCGTGGTCAACCGGTTGCTGACCTGCTTCATGGGCGAGGTCGTCGCCGCCGTGGACGAGGGCACGCCGCTGGAGACGGCCGAGCACGCGCTCGACGGGCTCGGGCTGCCGATGACGCCGTTCGCGCTGCTGCAGCTCGTCGGCCCGGCGGTCGGCCTGCACGTGGCCGAGACGCTGCACGAGGCGTTCCCCGACCGCTTCGGCGTCTCGGAGAACATGGCCAAGCTGGTCGCCTCGGGCAAGCCGGGCGTCTACCGGCCGGACTTCACGCTCGACCCGGAGGCGGTGGCCCTGTTCGAGGGCGGCTCCGCACCGTCCACGGCCGAGCAGGTGCGCGAGCGCGTGCTGCGGGCCCTGGCCGAGGAGATCCGCATCATGCTGGACGAGGGCGTCGTGGCCGCCGCGCAGGACATCGACCTGTGCATGATCCTCGGTGCCGGCTGGCCGTTCCATCTGGGCGGGATCACCCCGTACCTGGACAGGAGCGGCATCGCCCGGCCGCGGTTCCTCGAACCCGGCGTAGCCTCGCTGCCCGCCTGATTTTAGGGAGGCCCGTACGGCGGGCCTCCTTAACTCCCTCCGGCCTCCGTCGTAGCGTTTGGTGCCGTCCTACGAACGGAGAGTAACCATGATGAGAGCAGCCGCCGCCATCGCGCTCTGCGGGACCTTCCTGATCGGCGGGTCGTCGCCCGCGACGGCCGCGCCCGATCCGAAGCCCAGGGTGCAGCTCAAGATCGTCAACGCGGTCAAGGGCGGGGAGACGAAGACCGTCTGGCTCCACTGCGCGCCCGTCGGGGGCACCCATCCCAACCCGCGGGCCGCCTGCCGCCTGCTGGAGCAGGTGAACGGCAAGCCGGCGCAGCTCGCCGTGGCGCCCGGCACGGCGTGCACCCGGGAGTTCGAGCCGCACGCCGTCGTGGTCGTGGGCCGCTGGCACCGCCAGGTGGTGAAGTGGGCCAAGGTCTTCCCGAACTCCTGCGAGGTGCGGGCCGCGACGGGTGCCGTCGCGTCACTCTGAGACGTACGCGCGGGGGGTGGGCGACGCGCTCATCCCCCCTCGCGCTCGGCGGCGGCCTTCTTCTGCCACGGGGTCGCGGTGCGGCTGTGCCAGTAGCCATAGCCGAAGTAGAGGACCACGCCGATGGCCATCCAGATCAGGAACCTCAGCCACGTCTGCACCGGCAGGTTGAGCATCAGGTAGAGGCAGGCCAGCACGGACACGATCGGCAGCACCGGCACGAACGGCGCCCGGAAGACCCGGGGCAGGTCCGGCCGCGTCCTCCTGAGGATGATCACGCCGATCGACACGACCACGAACGCGAACAACGTGCCGATGTTCACCAGCTCGGCCAGCTCCCCGAACGACACGAACCCGGCCAGCGCCATCGTGACCAGCCCGATGATCACCGTGAGCCGGGCCGGGGTGCCGTAGCGCGGGTGGACCGTGGCCAGCGAGCGCGGCAGCAGCCCGTCGCGGCACATCGCGAACAACACCCGGGTCTGGCCCAGCAGCAGCACGAGCACCACCGTCGTCAGGCCGGCGATCGCCCCCACGCTGATGATCGTGGCCAGCCAGGCATGGCCGACCGCGGTGAAGGCGTCCGACAGCGGCGCGGCCGTGCTCAGCTCGCTGTAGTGCTGCATGCCGACGACGACGAGCGAGACGGCGACGTACAGGACCGTGCAGATGGCCAGGGAGCCGAGGATGCCGCGCGGCACGTCGTGCTGCGGCCTGATGGTCTCCTCGGCGGCGGTGGCCACGATGTCGAAGCCGATGAAGGCGAAGAACACGATCGCCGCGGCGGAGAAGATGCCGATCACGCCGAACGCGACCGGCGTGATGCCGAACAGCACCTGGATGAGCGGCGCCTGGAGCCCTTCCACGCGCGCCGTGGACACCGCCTCGGGGATGAACGGCGTGTAGTTGGCGGCCTTGACGAAGAACAGCCCCGCCACGATCACCAGCAGCACGACCGTGATCTTGGTGATCACCAGGATCAGGTTGACCCGCGAGGACAGCTTGATCCCGGCCACCAGGATCACGGTGAGGAGCAGCACGATGAGGATGGCCGGCACGTTGACCACCGGATCCTCGCCGGCGATGGCGGCGGGCAGCTCGAGGCCGATGGAGGCCAGCATCGAGGCGAAATAGCCCGACCAGCCGACCGCCACCACGGCGGCAGCCAGCGCCAGCTCCAGGATCAGGTCCCATCCGATCACCCAGGCGGGGAACTCGCCCAGGGTGGCGAAGGAGAAGGTGTAGGCCGACCCGGCGACCGGGATCGTGGAGGCGAACTCGGCGTAGCACAGAGCCGCCAGCCCGCAGACGATCGCGGCGACGACGAACGACAGCGCCACCGCGGGACCCGCCACCTCCTTGGCGACCTGCCCGGTGAGCACGAAGATCCCGGTGCCGACGATCACGCCGATGCCGAAGACCGTGAGGTCGGTGGCCGTCAGGCGCTTGCGCAGCTGATGCTCCGGGTCCTCGGTGTCGCGGATCGACTGCTCGACAGTCTTCGTCCGAAAGATGTCCACGATCAGCCATCCTTCCCATACCCTCGGTGATCATTCCGATGTCAGGGTCGGATCGGGGAGGATCCCGATGGAATCTCGCGATCCGGGTAGCAGGCTGGAACTATGCTCAATGATCTGCTCGATGCCCTGGCCGGGCAAGACCTCGGCGTGGTGCTGCCACTGCTGCTGGTCTTCCTGACCCTGGACGCCTCGGTGGGGGTCGGCCTGATCACTCCGGGCGACGGGCTGCTGCTGGTCGCGGGCGCCACCGCCGACAGCGCGGGCGAGGCGCTGGCGCTGATCGTGGCGGGTGTGCTGGCGTGCTTCGCGGGCGCCTCGGGGGGCCACTTCCTCGGCCGGCGCTACGGCTCCCGGCTGCGGCACGGCAGGCTGGGGCGGCGCATCGGGGAGCCGCGGTGGGTCCGCGCGGAGCTGCTGTTCGAGCGGAGCGGGTGGGCGCTGGCGCTGGCGTATTTCCTGCCGGTGCTGCACGCGCTGACCCCGGCCGTGGCGGGCACGGTGGGCATGTCGTACCGCAGGTTCATGCCGTGGGCGATGCTGGGCAGCACCGCCTGGGTGAGCACGTACGTGACGCTCGGCGCGGTGGCGGGCGGCGTGGTGCGGCAGCACGCGCAGTGGCTGCTGCCGGTGGCGGCCGCGGCGGTGGTCGTGGTGCTGGGGATCACCGCCGCGGTCCGCAAGATGGTCAGCGGCGGGCCGGCTCCACGTGGGAGGTCCGCTTCGCGACCGCCTCGGTGATCTGCCGGGCGAGGTCCTGCCCGGTCAGGCCGATCTGGCCGAGGATCGCGGCCCGCTTGGCGTGGTCGAGGAAGCGCTGCGGGATGCCGAAGGTGCGTACGGGCACGTCGACGTCGGCGTCGCGCAGCAGGCGGGCCACGGCGTCGCCCACGCCGCCCACGCGCCCGTTGTCCTCGACGACCGCCACCAGCTTGTGCGCGCCGGCGGCCAGCACCAGCGCCTCGTCCAGCGGCTTGACCCAGCGCGGGTCGACCACGGTGGCCGAGATGCCCTGGGCGTCGAGCAGGACCGCGGCGTCCATGCAGGCCTGGGCCATCGGGCCCACACCCACCAGCAGCACGTCGGGCTCGCCCGCGCCGTCTCCTTCCGGTGCCCGGAGGAGGTCCATCTCGCCCAGCTTGCCCACCGGATCGAGCGCCTCGGCGACCGGCCCCTTGGGGAAGCGCAGCACGGTGGGGCCGTCGGTGACCTCGACGGCCTCGCGCAGCAGCTCGGTCAGGCGGTCGCCGTCGCGCGGCACGGCGATCCGGAGCCCGGGCACGACCTGGAGGATCGACAGGTCCCACATGCCGTTGTGGCTGGCGCCGTCGTCGCCGGTCACGCCCGCCCGGTCGAGCACCACCGTGACCGGCAGCCGGTGCAGGGCGACGTCCATGAGGAGCTGGTCGAAGGCCCGGTTGAGGAACGTGGCGTAGACGGCCACCACCGGATGCATGCCGCCCAGCGCGAGCCCGGCGGCGCTGGTCAGCGCGTGCTGCTCGGCGATGCCGACGTCGTAGATGCGGTCGGGGTAGGCCTCGGCGAAGGCGTTGAGGCCCGTCGGGTGGAGCATGGCGGCGGTGATCGCCACCAGGTCCTCGCGCTCCTTGCCGAGCCTGACGAGCTCCTCGCTGAAGACGTTGGTCCAGATGCGGCCCTTGGGCTTCTCCGCGCCGGTGGCCCGGTCGAAGGCGCCGGGCGAGTGGAACTGGTCCTCGTCGTGGTTCTCGGCGGGGGTGTAGCCGCGGCCCTTCTGGGTGAGGGCATGGACGATGACGGGGCCGCGGAAGTCGCGGGCCTTGCGCAGGGCCGCCTCCATGGCCTGCTCGTCGTGGCCGTCGATGGGGCCGACGTATTTGAGGCCGAGGTCCTCGAACATCACCTGCGGCGCCAGGACGTCCTTGACGCCCTTCTTGAAGCCGTGCAGGGCGTCGTAGAGGACGGGAACGTTCCCCAGCTTGTCCTTGAAGTATTCGAGCATGTCCTCGTAGCGGCGGTTGACCCGCAGGGAGGACAGGTGTGAGGCCAGGCCGCCGATCGTGGGCGAGTAGGAGCGCCCGTTGTCGTTGACCACGATCACGACGGGCAGGTCCTTGACGGCGGCGATGTTGTTGAGCGCCTCCCAGGCCATGCCGCCGGTCAGGGCGCCGTCGCCGATCACCGCGACGACCGTGCGGTCGCTCTGGCGGCGCAGCTTGAACGCCTTGGCCAGGCCGTCGGCGTAGGACAGCGCGGTGGAGGCGTGGGAGTTCTCCACGAAGTCGTGCTCGGACTCGGCCTGGCTGGGATAGCCCGACAGGCCGCCCTCCTGCTTGAGTGCCTCGAAGCCGGCGGCCCGGCCGGTGAGCACCTTGTGCACGTAGGCCTGGTGACCGGTGTCCCAGACGATGGGGTCGTTCGGCGAGTCGAAGACACGGTGGAGCGCGATGGTGAGCTCCACCACACCGAGGTTGGGGCCGAGGTGACCGCCGAACCTCGCGCAGGAGTCGACGAGCACGTCACGAATCTCCCCCGCGAGCCGCGGCAACTCCTCGGCAGCGAGCCGTTTGACGTCCTGCGGTCCCTTGATCGAGCCCAGCAACCCGCTCACGGATGCGACTCCCCTCTGCTCTTGTACGCCGATCCCCAGAGTCTAGTTCGCGGACGCCTCACTGACTCCATCGAGTCAAATCCACCCACATATGTCCGATCTTGACCTACTCTTTCGGTACCTATGAACTCCGTCCCCAAAAGCAGACTCGCGACACTTGTGGCGGCCGCGCTGGCACTTGCCCTGGCAGCGGCCGCTTTGGTGCTCGTGCTGGCGGACGTGGCCACCACGTCGACGGACCCCGTCAACGAGGGCCAGCAGCTCTCCTCCCCGCCGGCGAAGGTGTCCAGCGAGAAGCAAGGGGCCGGAGCTCCCGGCAGGGCGCTGGCGACCGCGAACCCCCTCTACAGGACCGGGCGGCTCACGGACGTGAACTGCTCGCCCGGCACCCTCCCGGCGGGGAGCATGGTGGCGTACCGGCGCTTCCTGACCCGCGTGACGGCCTGCCTGAACAGGGCGTGGGCCGCGCAGTTCCGCAAGGCCGAGATGCCCTTCGCCAAACCGCGGCTGCGCATCATCACCAGCAAGGTCAAGACGCCCTGCGGCGCGTGGAACACCGGCGCCGACGGCGTCTACTGCTCCACCGACCGCACGATGTACCTGATGATCAGCAGGGAGCAGCTGCGCAACCCGTTCCCGCTCGGGATCACCCGGCTGATCGCCCACGAGTACGGTCACCACGTGCAGCAGGTCTCCGGCATCTGGAATTACTACTGGTCCGCCAGGGCGACCGCCGGCAAGGCCAAGCGGCTGCAGTTGTCGCGCAATTCCGAGTTGCAGGCGGAGTGTTTCTCCTCGGTCTTCATGAGCACCATGAAGGGCACGCCACTGGTCACCGACGCCGACTGGGCGTACACGGTGGGCTGGTTCAGGAAGAACGGCGCCAAGGGCTGGCCCCAGAACGACCACGGCAAGGGGCCGACGCAGGCGGCGTGGATGACCCGCGGTTTCAATCGCGGCACCCCGGGCTCGTGCAACACCTGGGCGGCAAATCCCCGTAACACCACCTGAACACCCTTTAACGTTGCTTTACCTGGGACTCCCTCTTTAATAGGGTGCCTTCTCATGCGTATCCCCCGATTGGCGCTCATGGCGGGCGTCCTGGCGAGCATGCTATTCGCCGGCACCGCCCATGCGGCCACCGCGTCCGCGCCGGCGTACAAGCCGGTCTTAGTGAAGAGCCCGATCTACAAGACGGGCAAGCTCGGCTACGAGACCTGCGAGGAGCCGCGCGTCCAGGGCGGGAGTCTGGACGAGGTGAAGGGCTATCTCGACGCCGTGCTCGACTGTCTCAACGAGGCCTGGGAGCCCAAGGTCAAGCAGGCCGGCTTCAAGTTCAGCAAGCCCGGCATGCAGGTGATCACCAAGCTCGGCGCCAAGACCGGCTGCGGCGGGTTCCCCGCCGGCGCCCAGGCGCTCTACTGCTCGCTGAACAACAAGATCACGTTCCTGGTCAGCCCGAACCTGGTCGAAGAGCCGAACGACCTCATGCTGATGCTGGTCCTCGCCCACGAGTACGGCCACCACATCCAGCAGCTCACCGGCATGTTCAAGGCCCTGCAGTCCTACGACGGCAAGAGCGAGGCCGTGCTGCTCGACGTGATCCGCCGCTTCGAGCTCCAGGCCGAGTGCCTGTCCGGGACGTTCATCGGCAGCGTGTGGCACTCGCTCGGCCGCCCGGAGACCGACTTCACCTACATCGTGAAGCACGGCGGCAGCGGCCTCGACCTGTCCGCCATCGGCGTGAAGCAGAAGAGCTGGGGCGAGCAGACGCACGGCAGCGCCAAGAACGCCGGGCTCTGGCTCAAGCGGGGCTTCGACACCGAGTCGGCCGGCGGCTGCAACACCTGGAAGGCGCCGAAGTCTCAGGTGTCCTAAATCACGCTTTTGTCACTAAGATCCGCGATCGTGCGCATAACCCTCACAGCGCTGGCCACGTGCATGGTCGCGGGTCTCCTCGCCCCGGCCCCGGCCCGGGCGGCGCCCGGGGTCGCGCGGCCCGGGCTGCTGGACGAGATGGGCGGCGACGTCGTCCCGCTGGCGTGCTCGATCCCCCCGATCCGGCTGGGGAGCGTGGCCTCGCTCAGGTCCTTCCACCGGGCGATGGCCGGGTGCGCCGACCACTTCTGGTCCGCCAGGTTCGCCGCCGCCGGCCTCCCCTACAGCCCGCCCGAGGTCACGATCACCACGGGCGACGACTCGGTCTGCGGGTCGATCACGGGGAGCGGCGCGCAGTACTGTCCCGACCACCGCACGATCGTCATCCGCATCATGAAGCACGATCTGCGGGACCCGTTCCGGATGAACATCGCGCACTCCGTCGCCCACGAGTGGGGGCACCACGTGCAGCAGCTCATCGGGGTGCTGGACGCGCAGGCCGCGCTGTACGAGCCCGCCTCGGACGGCGCGCGGAGGCTGCTGAGCCACCGGCTGGAGATGCAGGCCGAGTGCTTCGCCGGGGTCTTCTACAGCGCCACGCTGAAGTCGATCAAGCCCGGGATCTCCTGGGAGGACTGGATCTCTGCGGTGCGGATGGCGGACGAGAGCGACATCCACGGCAAGCCCCGCAACCTGGCGCTGTGGCAGGACCGGGGGTACAAGGGCGGGGCCACGGGGTTCTGCAACACGTGGACGGCCCCAAGGGGCAAGGTCACCTGAGGCTCTCAGGCGTTGGCGCGGGCCAGCACCTCCAAGGGGTCGGCCAGGACGTGGGCGAAGGCCAGCTCGGCCGCGCCCACCAGGGTGGCCGCGTCGCCCAGCGCCGACGTGCGCAGCCGTAGCCGCTCCCGCTGCGGCGCCATGGCGTGCAGGGTGAGCTGCGAACGCACCTGCGCCGCCGAGCCCAGGTAGATCTCCCGCAGCATCCCCCCGAAGATCACCATTTCCGGGTTGAAGATGTTCACCAGGTTCGCCACGCCCAGCCCGAGCCAGTCGCCCACCCGGCTGAGCGCCTCCTGGGCCACGATGTCGCCCCGGTCGGCCGCGTCCACCACGACCCGCACCGCGTCCCGGCCCTGGCGCCCCGACGAGACCCGGCCCGCCGACTCCAGCAGCGCCCGCTCTCCCACCTCCGCCTCCAGGCAGCCGTGCGAGCCGCAGCCGCAGGCGCGGCCGCCCGGGTTGACGACCATGTGGCCGACCTCGCCCCCGTAGCCGTCGTGGCCGCCGAGCAGGTGGCCGCCGGCGATGATGCCGCCGCCGATGCCGACGTCGCCGTGCAGGTAGATGAGGTCCCGGACGGCGGCTCCGACGCCGCGGCTGTGCTCGGCGAGCGCGCCCAGGTTGGCGTCGTTGCCGACGCTGACCGGCAGCCCCAGGCCGAGCCGGCGGGCCAGCTCCTCGCCGAACGGCACCTCCTCGGCCTTGAGGTTGGGCCCGAACCGCACCACGCCGTCGCCCTTGCGCACACCGCCCGACACGGCCGCCGCCGCGCCCACGCAGACGGTGTCGGCCCTGGTCTTGCGGCGCATCTGGCGGGCGAACCCGGCCAGCACGCCCACCACCTCGTCCAGCTCGAACGTGCCGCGGTCGCGTACGGTCTCCCGGCGGTCGAGGATCACCCCGCCCAGCCCGACGCGGGCGACGGCCAGCCGGTCGGGGCCGACGTCGAAGGCGAACACGTAGACCCGCGCCGACTCCGGGCGCACCACGAGCGAGGGCCGGCCCGCGCGCCCGGTCTCGCGCGGCAACTCCTCGCGGACGAGCCCGGCCGCCGTGAGGTCGGAGGTCAGGGCCATGATCGTGCTGCGGTTGAGCCCCATCTTCGAGGTCAGCTCGGCCCGGGAGATCGGTCCGCCCAGGTGGACATGGCGGAGCAGCGCGCCGAGATTGTGGCGCCTGATGTCCTCTTGGGAGGGACCGGCACGCATGGTCTGGGGTTCCTTCAGGGGCTGAGAGTCGCTGATCACCTTAGACCAGCGGCAGCCGCCCGCTTGCGCGCCAGGGCGTCCACACCTGCGGCGAGCAGCAGGACAGACCCTGTGACCAGGTATTTCACGCTCGCGCCGTACCCCATCAGGCCCATGCCGTTCTCGATCACGGCCACCACGGCGCCGCCGAGCACGGCGTCGAGCACCCGGCCCTTGCCGCCGAACAGGCTCGTGCCGCCGATGACCGCCGCGCCGACCGCGTACAGCAGGACGGAGCTGCCGCCCGTGTTCGGGTCCACGGAGCTGGCCCGCGACGCGGCCACGATGCCGCCGATGGCGGCCATCGAGGAGCAGATCACGAACGCGCTGATCTTGATCCGGTCGACCGGGATGCCCGCCCGGCGGGCGGCCTCGGTGTTGCCGCCGACGGCGTAGAGGTGCCGCCCGAACGCGGTACGGCGCAGCACCAGCGTCCACACGACCAGCAGCGCCAGGATGACCGGCACCACGATCGGCACACCGGTGAGCGAGACCAGCGCGGGGTTGCGGCTGCGCTCCAGGTTGAGCGCGAAGACCGCGAGACCGGCGACGAGCGCCAACATGCCGACGCGGAAGGCGATCAGGGTGAGCGGGTCGGCCACCAGGCCGCGCTTGGACCGGCTCCTGGCCCGCCTGAGCTGCACCCCGGCGAAGATCGCCACGCAGGCCGCGTACAGGGCCCAGCCGAGCCAGGGCGGCAGGTTCCGGTTGGCGATGGCGACGACCACGCTGTCGCGGATGGAGATGTTCGTGCCCTCGTCGACCAGCACCAGGACCAGGCCCTGGAAGGCGAGGAAGGCGGCCAGCGTGACCACGAACGACGGTATGCCCACCTTCGCGACCAGCGTGCCCAGCACGGTGCCGATGATCACGCCGGTGAGGACGGCGGCCAGCATGGCCACGTACCAGGGCTGGCCGGCGCTGGTGAGCGTGACGGCCAGGACCGCCGCGCAGACGCCGCTGGCGAAGCCGGCCGACAGGTCGATCTCGCCGAGCAGCAGCACGAACACCAGGCCCATGGCGATGAGCGTGATGGCCGCGCCCTGCGTGAACAAGTTGGCGAAGTTGATCGCGGTGATGAAGGAGGGGCGGGCGACGGCGAAGACCGCGCAGAGCACGACCAGGCCCAGCACGGCGGGCAGCGCGCCCATGTCGCCGCCGCGCACCCGCTGCGCGTACGCGAGGAAGCTGTTCCTGATCGACGGGGCCTGCGCAGCCGCGACGATGGCCTCCCCCGGGAGTTCCTTGACCTTGTTCATGGGGTGACCCCGTTCTTGAGGCCCAGATCGCCGCTGCGGCCTGAAGTGATCAGTTCGACGACCTGTGCATGCGTCACGTCGGCGGTCTTGACCTGGGCGGCCATCCTGCCGAGATAGAGCGCCGCGATCCGGTCGGAGACGGCGAACACGTCGTTCATGTTGTGCGAGATGAGCACCACGGCCAGGCCGGTGTCGGCCAGCCGGCGCACCAGCTCCAGCACCTGCGCGGTCTGGGCCACGCCCAGCGCCGCGGTGGGCTCGTCGAGGATGACGACCTTGCTGTTCCACAGCACGGCCTTGGCGATGGCCACGGTCTGCCGCTGCCCGCCGGACAGGCTGGAGACCTGCTGCCTGATGGACTTCACCGTGCGCACGGAAAGGCCGCTGAGGGTCTTCTCGGCCAGTTCCTCCATGCTGTCCTCGTCGAGCAGGAGGCCGTTCTTGCGCTCCCGGCCGAGGAACATGTTCTGGACGATGTCGAGGTTGTCGCACAGGGCGAGGTCCTGGTAGACGATCTCGATGCCCAGCTCGCCCGCGTCGCGGGGGCTGTGCACGTTGACCTCGCGGCCGTCGAAGAGGACCTGGCCCGCGTCGATCGGGTAGATGCCGCCGATGCACTTGACCAGCGTGGACTTGCCCGCGCCGTTGTCGCCGACGAGCGCGGTGACCTCGCCGGGGAACGCGGAGAGCTCGACATTGTGCAGGACCTTCACCGGGCCGAAGCTCTTGTCGATCCCGCGCACTTCAAGGAGGGGGGTCATGTGGCTCCCTAAACAGGGGTACGGCCGCGCTGGTGGCGCGGACCGTACCCCGCGGTGTTATTGAATTCCTGCCTCGGTGCACTTCTCGGCGAAGTCACCCGTGCACAGTTCCTCCTTGGTGACGTAACCGTCGGCCACCACGTCCTTGACGTTCTCCGCGTAGATGGCCTGCGGGTCCATCAGCTCGGCGGGGACGTCCTGACCCGTCTCGGGGTCCTTGACGCTGCCGCTCGCCGTGGGCTTCTCACCCTTGGCCAGCGCGACCGCGAGCTTGGCGGCGGCGTCCGCCTCCTTCTTGACCGCCTTGTAGACGGTCATGCACTGGTCGCCGGCCAGGATGTTCTGCAGGCCCTGGACAGTGGCGTCCTGGCCCGTGACCGGCACCTTGCCGTTGAGGTTGTTCTTCTTCAGCACGGTGATGGCCGCGTTGCCGAGGCCGTCGTTGGCGGCCAGCACGCCGGCGATCTTCGGCTGCTCGGTCAGCATCTGCTCGAAGATCGTGCCGGCCTGGGTGTTGTCCCAGTCGGGCACGGCCTGGTCGGGGCCCTTGACGTACTCACCGGCGTCGAACTTGGGCTTGAGCACCCCGTCGTAGCCACTCTTGAACAGCGTGGCGTTGTTGTCCGTCGGCGAGCCGTTCAGGTAGGCCACGATGGGCTTTTCGGCCTTCTTGTCGGTCAGGCACTTGCTCAGGCCCTCGCCCTGAAGCGTGCCGACCTTGGTGTTGTCGAAGCTGACGTAGTAGGCGGCACCGCCGCCGAGCGTCAGCCGGTCATAGTCGATGGTGGCCACGCCCTGGGACTTGGCCTTCTCGATGACCGTCTTGCCGGTGCCGCTGTCCAGATTCACGATCATCAGAACGGTGGCACCGTTGGTGATCATCTGGTCGGCGATGGTTTGGAACGCCGTCTTGTCGTTCTGGGCGTTCTGGATGTCGTACTGGACGCCGGCGGCCTTGAACGCCTCTTCCAGGTACTTGCGGTCCGCCGTCTCCCACCTTGCCGAGGACTTGCTGTCCGGCAGGATGACGCCGATCTTGCCTGCCTTGGCCGCGGAGGCGGTGGCGGACGAGGTCGACGTGGTGGTCTGACCGCTATCGCCCCCGCAGGCGGTGAGACCGAGGGCGAGCGCTGCTGCCGCGGCGGTCAGGCTGAGGATCCCCTTGCGCATGGTGCAGGGTCCTTTCTTCCGGAGGGGCCCGGATGAATGTTGTTTGCGGCAACGTATTCCGGGACGGACCGGTTTGGAAGGGGGTCGCGGCGGCTAGTTTGTTGTTTCGGGTAACAATCCAGAAACGTCGCCTCAACCTTCCCGACTCCTGCCGTTGCCGTTCGGGACCGATCCAGTGTGTTCTCACGCCGGATCCGGCAGCTCCGCTCCCGCCCGCCGGCCGGATCGCTCAGGGTCGCGAGGGCGGCGATCCGGCCCTCGACGACGCGTCACCGGCCCTCGATCGAGTGGACGGAAAATTGCGCGCCACGCACTATGTGCGCGATGCGCAAGTCGCGAGTAGAGTGCGACGGGGACGCCCGGGCTCTCTCCGGTCACGGGGGCCCGCCCCAGCCCGCATGTCCACTCGCACGACCACACGGAGCCCTCTGATGCGTGCCTACGGTGTCACCTATGACACCGGCTTCCTGTCTGCCGGAACCACCACCCACGAGCCCTTCGAGCCTGGCACGGTGCGCCGCGAGATGCAGATCATCCGCGAGGAGCTCCACTGCGACGCGGTCCGCGTCACCGGAGGAGACCTGGACCGCCTGGAGATCGCCGCACGCCACGCCGCCCGCGCGGGCCTGGAGGTCTGGTACTCGCCGTTCACCAACGGCCTCACCCAGGAGGAGCTGATGGCGTTCATCGTCGGCAGCGCCGAGCGGGCCGAACGTCTACGCCGGGAAGGGGCTCGCGTCGTCTTCCTCACCGGCTCCGAGATCAGCCTGTTCACGAAGGGATTCCTGCCCGGTGACAGTCTGCGGGAGCGGCTCGGCCTGATGGCCGAGCCCGCACGGCTGCGCGCCACGCTCCCCGAGCTGCACGTCCGCGTCAACACCTTCCTGGCCCGGGTCACCGCCGCGGTCCGCGACCGATTCGGCGGCCCGATCAGCTACGCCTCCGTGCCCTTGGAAGGCGTGGACTGGGCTCCGTTCGACATCGTCGCCACCGACGCCGGATACCGCGACGCGACCACCGCGCCCGGCTTCCGCGAGGCGGTCCGCGCGCAGGTCGGGCAGAGCAAGCCGTTCGCCGTGACCGAGTTCGGCTGCACCACCCACCGCGGGGCCGCCGCACTGGGCGCACGCGGCGACTCCATCGTCGAATGGGACGAACGCGCCCGCCCCCGCCTGACCCGGACCGTCACCCGGGACGAGGAAGAACAGGCCGCCTACCTGCGCGAGTTGCTCGCCGTCTACGACGGCGAGGGCGTGGACGCGGCGTTCGTCTGCACCTTCGCCTCCCGTCACCTGCCGACGTCCGCCGAGCCCGAGCGGGACTTCGACACCGCGAGCTTCGGCGTGGTCAAGATCCTGGAGCACGGCCGCACGGGGACGACCTATCCGGGCCTGCCGTGGGAGCCCAAGAGCGCCTTCCGCACCCTGGCCGAATACGGCCGCGCCAGGGCGGCCGGGACCGGGGAAGGGGCGACAGCGTGACACCGCCCGCAACGCGGCTCGGCAGGACCGGACTGCAGGTGAGCCGCCTCGGCTACGGAGCGATGGAGCTACGCGGGCCGCGCGCATGGGGCGAGCCGATCAGCGACGATCGGGCCCGCGCGGTGCTGAACACGGTCCTCGACTCGGGGGTGAACCTCATCGACACCTCGCCGGACTACGGCGACGCCGAGGAGCACATCGGCCGCTGGATCTCCCACAGGCGCGACGAGTTCATCCTCTCCAGCAAGTGCGGCTGCCCGCCCGCCGTGGACGGTGACCCGCGGACGTTCCCGCCCCACACCTACACGAGGGCGAACGTCCGGGCGTGCGTCGAGCAGAGCCTGCGCCGGATGCGTACCGACCACCTCGACATCCTGATGGTCCACATGAGCCCGAGCGTCGCCGTGCTGCGGGCCGAGGACACCGTCGCCGAGATGCTGGCGCTCCGGGACGAGGGCAAGATCCGCTACACCGGCATGTCGGGCGAGCTGCCTCACCTCCCGGAGCACATCGCGCTCGACGCGTTCGACGTCTTTCTCCTGCCGTACTCGGCGCTCGACCGCTCCCATGAGAAGCTGATCGGCGCCGCCGCGGCAGCCGGTGCGGGGACGATCGCCCGCGGCTCGGTCGCCCGCCCGCTCACCGCTCCGCCCGAGGCCATCCCGGAGCCGATGCGCCGGCCGCTCGCCGACCGCCACGCCCGGCTCGCCGCCGCGCGCCTGGACGAACTCGCGGACGGTGCCTCGCCCATGGAGCTCCTGCTCCGCTTCATCCTCACTCACCGAGACCTGCACTCGGTGATCGTCGGCTCGACCCGGATCGCGCACGTGCAGGCCAACGTCGCGGCCGCCGGCAAGGGCCCGCTCCCGCCGGACGTGTACGACGCGCTGCGCGACCGCCTCAGCGCCTGACAGGCGGGTCATGTCCGTTCGAGGGGCATGGCCCTGCCCGTACGCAGGACCCGGCAGGTCCGTCCGCACACGGGCATGGCCCTGCCCATACGCAGCACTCGGCAGGCCCGTCCGCACACCGGGTCCGGGAGGTCCATCCTCGCGCGTCCCCGTGCCCCCGCCCACGGTGTCAAAGATCGGACACGTGCCGTCCGATTGTGGACACGACCCGTGACAGACCGCCCGCCCGCCTGCGATACCTCGATGAGGCCATCCTGCGGTGCGGGCTGGTGAGCTCACTGGGGGTATCCGTGAAGCGGCTCTGCAGCGCCCTGACCTCGATGCTGATCGTCACCACCGGGCTGGTCGCCGGTCTGGCACCGCCCGCCGGGGCGTTACCGGCGTCGTTCCAGAGACAGACCGTCTTCAGCGGCCTGAACCACCCCTCCAACCTCGAGTTCTCCCCCGACGGCCGGGTCTTCGTGGCCGAGAAGAGCGGGCTGATCAAGGTCTTCGACTCGCTCGCCGACACCACCCCGAGCGTGTACGCCGACCTGCGCACCCAGGTGCACAACTTCTGGGACCGCGGCCTGCTCGGCCTGGCGCTGCATCCGGACTTCCCGGCCGACCCCCGGCTGTACGTCCTGTACGCCCACGACGCCGTCCCCGGCGGCACCGCGCCACGCTGGGGCACCCCCGGCGGCACGGACGACCCCTGCCCCACCCCGCCCGGCGCCACCGGTGACGGCTGCCTCGTCACCGGCCGCCTGTCGGTCATCTCCCCCTCCGGCGCGGAGACGCCGCTGATCACCGACTGGTGCCAGCAGCACCCCAGCCACTCCGTCGGCGACCTCCAGTTCGGCCCCGACGGCGCCCTGTACGCCTCCGGCGGCGACGGCGCCAGCTTCAACTTCGCCGACTACGGCCAGGACAACCTGCCCGCCTCGGACGTCACCCCGGACAACCCCTGCGGCGACCCGCCCTCGCCGGTCGGGACGGCGCTCACCCCGCCGGCCGCGGAGGGCGGCGCGCTGCGCTCACAGGACGTACGCACCGGCGCCGACCCGGCAGGGCTGGCCGGAACGGTCATCCGGGTCGACCCCGGCACCGGGGCGGCCGCCGCCGGCAACCCCAACGGGAGCAGCTCCGACCCCAACGTGGCCAGGATCGTCGCCCACGGCCTGCGCAACCCGTTCCGGATCACCAACCGGCCCGGCACGTCCGAGATCTGGTCCGGCGAAGTGGGCTGGAGCACGCACGAGGAGGTCAACCGGATCGCCTCGCCCACCACCGCGGTGCCCAACTTCGGCTGGCCCTGCTACGAGGGCGTGACCCGCCAGGCCGGCTACGACAACCTCGACCTGACCCTCTGCGAGAGCCTGTACACCGCCGGCGCCGCCGCGCACGCCGCCCCCTACTTCGCCTGGCACCACAGCTCCAGGCCCGCCGCGAACGACCCCTGCCCGACCGGCGGCTCGTCCTCCAGCGGCGTGGCCTTCTACGAGGGCGGCCGCTACCCGGCCGCCTACGACGGCGCGCTGTTCTTCTCCGACTACAGCCGCTCGTGCGTGTGGGTGATGACCAGGGGCGCGAACGGCCTGCCCGACCCGGCCACGGTGGCGAACTTCGACTCCGGCATCCCCGCCGTGGAGCTGGAGACCGGCCCGGGCGGCGACCTGTTCGCGGTCGACTACACCGGCGGCCGGATCGTCCGCTACCTCTACGACAACGCCCCGCCCACCGCCGTCATCGACGCCACGCCCGCCTCCGGCGAGGCCCCGCTCACCGTGAGCTTCTCCGCCACCCGCTCCGGCGACGCCGACGGCGACCCCCTCACGTACGCCTGGGACCTGGACGGCGACGGCGAACTCGACGACTCCGCCTCCGCCAACCCGTCTTTCACCTACACCCAGCCCGGCTCCCCGGTGGTGCGGCTGCGGGTGATCGACGACCGCGGCGGCCAAGGGGACGCCACCGTGACGATCAACGTGGCCAACACCGCGCCCACCGCCGCCGTCAACGCGCCGACGGCCGCCACCACCTGGGCGGTCGGGCAGTCGATCGCGTTCTCCGGGAGCGGGAGCGACGCCCAGGACGGCGCCGTCCCCGCCGCGCGCATGCGCTGGGCGCTCGTGCTGCACCACTGCCCCAGCACCTGCCACGAGCACGAGATCACCACGTTCACCGGCGCGAGCGGCTCCTTCCAGGCGCCCGACCACGACTATCCCGCGCACCTGGAGCTGCGCCTGACCGTCACCGACGCGCACGGGCTGACCGACACCGAGAGCGTGCTGCTGCAGCCCAGGACCGTGAACCTGACCTTCGCCTCGTCACCGTCCGGCCTGCGGCTCGGCTTCAACAGCGAGCAGGTGGCCACGCCGTTCACCCGCACGGTGATCGCCGGGTCGGGCAACTCGGTCTCGGCGCCCTCGCCGCAGAGCGCCGGGGGTCAGAGCTACGCCTTCGCGTCGTGGTCCGACGGCGGGGCCGCCTCGCACCAGGTGGTCGCACCCGCGACGGGGACGACGTACACGGCCGCGTACACGCTGGTGCCGGCGCCCACCGGCCTGGTCGCCGCGTACGGCATGAACGAGGGCTCGGGCGGCACGGTCGCCGACTCCTCCGGCAACGGCAACAACGGTGCCACCAGCGGCACGAGCTGGACGACGGGCGGCAGGTACGGCCCGGCGCTGTCGTTCAACGGCCTCTACAGCTGGGTCAACGTGCCCGACTCAGCCGGGCTGCGGCTGACCGGGGGCATGACGCTGGAGGCCTGGGTACGCCCGTCGAGCGTCAGCGGCTGGCGCACGGTCGTCATGAAACGGCACTCGGGCGGCCTGGCCTACGCCCTGTCCGCCGGCGCCACCGACCAGCGCCCGCACGTCCGCGTGCACACCACCGCCGCCGCCGACCTGCCCGGCGCGGCCGCGCTCCCGGTCAACGCCTGGTCGCACCTGGCGGCGACGTACGACGGGGCGACGCTGCGGTTGTACGTCAACGGCACGCAGGTCGCCCAGCGGGCGATCACCGGAGCGGTCAGAACGGACGGCGGCTCGCTCAGGATCGGCGGCAACGGCCTGCTCAACCAGGTCTTCAGCGGCCGGATCGACGAGGTGCGCATCTACTCCCGAGCCCTCACCGCGGCCCAGATCCAGACCGACATGAACACCCCGGTGAGCTGACCCCCCGGTGCGGGCCGCACACCGCACCGGGCCTCACGCCCCCATCGAGGTGAGGATGTTCTGCACGATCAGCCCCACAGCCGAGGCCGCCGCCACCGCCAGCACCGCGATCCGCACCTTGCCCCCGTCGAGATAGCGCCGCAGCGGCCCCGACACCAGGAACCCGAGCACCATCGGCACGATCAGTACCGCCCCGACCAGCAGCGCCTGGGAGGGCAACTCGTCCACGAACGCCAGGATGGCCAGCGACTGGGCCGCGCTGAGGAAGAAGAACATCGCCAGCGTGGCCCTGATCTGCGGCCCCTTGGCGTTCTGGTAGACGAGCGCGACGGGCGGCCCGCCGATGCCGGTGGCGGTGCCGGTGATCCCGGACACGAAACCGGCCGTGGTGATCGTGTACCCGTTGCGCGGCACGCTGATCGCCCTGGCCGTCAGCGCCACGGCGACCAGCACCATGACCGCCACGAAGATGCCTCTCGCGTATATGGAAACGTAGACAACGATGACTGCACCGATGGCGCTCCCGGGCAGCCTCCCGAGGACCGCGAACCCGAGCCCGCGCCAGTCCACCTTCCGCCATTCGACGGCCAGCGTGAACAGCGGCAGGATCATGTTGACGACCTGGATCGCGCCGGGCATGAGGTCGGGGCCCAGCATGGTGAGCACGGGCGCCGCGACCAGCCCGAGCCCGAAACCCACGCCACCCTGGACGATCGCGCCCACGAAGACCGCCAAACCGCCAACAATCAGCACCAATGCCGTACTAGTCATGCAGGAGAGTCAACCATCTTTACTCTGCGTTGCCATTCATCCCACAAGAGTGACCGGCGCGCTGTAGTGTTCCGGATGACGCGGACGTAGCCTCGGAAGTATGAGCACGAAGCACAAGGCGACGACGATCCGCGTCAGTGTCGTGACCAGAGACCGACTGGCCCAGATCGCCCGGCAGGAGGGCCGCACCATGACCGAGGTGCTCAACGAAGCCATCGCCGACTACGAGCAGAAGCTCTTCTGGCAAACCGTCGACGATCAGATCGAGCGAACCCAGCGCGAGGACCCCGAGGCGTGGGCCGATTATCTGGCCGAACGCGAGCTCGTCCTGGGGACCCGTCCGCGCACCCGCCGGGTGGCACCCGAGTGGGCGGGCCTGATCACATTTCCCGAGGAGAGAGAGTGAAGCTGGCACAAGGAGATATCTGGTTCACCCGGTTCGACCGGCCGACCGGTCGCGAGCAGGGTTTCGACCGCCCGGCATTGATCATCAGCAACGACCGGTTCAACCAGTCACGGCTGGATCTCGTCCTGGCCGTGCCGCTGACCACCCGCGAACGCGGATACATCACCCACATTCGCGTCGACCGCGACGCGACCGGGTTGGCCAAGACGAGTTGGGCGATGACGGAGCAGGTCCGCGCCATCTCCCCCGACCGGTTCGACTTCTTCGTCGGCAGCGTTCCGGGAGAGGTGGTCACCGAAGTGGTCACCGTGCTGAGGCGCATGATCTGATCGCCACCTCACTGGCCTAGGCTGCCGACCGTGCCCTCCTCACCCCTCACCGTCGCGGTCCTCCTCCTCACGACCGCCTGCCTGTCCCCCGGCGGCGACCCGTTCCCCAAGGCGGCCGGGAAGCCGGCCGTCACCTCGTGTCCCGAGACGCCGCTGAGCTCGGGCGGGATCCCGCGTCATCGCGAGTACCTCCAGACAGTCGTGAAATGTCTGGACAAGTCATGGAGGGCCTATTTCGCCCGTACCGGGGTCCGGTTCAAGGAGCCCGCGGTCCACTTCCACGAGGAGCCCCAGGGCACCGTCTGCGGGATGCGGCTCGCCGACGTCGACGCCTTCTACTGCCACGGCGACCGGTCGCTGGAGTTCACGCTCACCGGCCGCTGGATCGACGACCGCACCGACCTCTACCCGTTCAAGGTCGCCGCCCACGAGTACGCCCACCACCTGCAGACCCTCACCGGCCTCCGCCGTGCCTACGAGGCCCGCTACCGCGCCGCCGCCCCCACCCGCCGCACGCGGTTGCAGCGCCGCTTCGAGTTGCAGGCCGACTGCCTGGCCGGGGTGTTCATGGGCAGCGTGCGCTCCTCCCTCGCCCGTACCGAGCGCGACTGGTCGGCCCTGTACGAGGCGATCCGCGCCAACGGCGACGCCGACGGGCGGCGCAGCCACGGCACGGGCGCCGGCCGGGCCTACTGGTTCAGGCGCGGCCTGACGACCGGGTCCCCGGCGGCCTGCGACACCTGGTCGGCACCCGCTTCCAGGGTTTCGTGAGAGACGAAAGCCGCCCCGCGGGGGTTTCCCGCGGAGCGGCTCTCCGGGTGTCGGGTGGTTCCCCCGATGCGGGCGCGTGAGGATCGCGCCCAACCCCCGGCTCGACGGCCAAGGGTTCCCCGGCCCCCGCCCGGCTCATGACCGGGCGCGGGCACGGGAAGTCACTTCGCGAGCAGCGAGCGCAGCACGTACTGCATGATGCCACCGTGCCGGTAGTAGTCGGCCTCGCCCGGCGTGTCGATGCGGACGACCGCGTCGAACTCCACCTCGCCGGCCTTGACGTGCACCGTGCTCGGGATGCCGCCCTGGTTGAGCTCCTCGACGCCCGTGATGTCGAACGTCTCCTCGCCCGTCAGGCCCAGCGTCAGCGCCGTGGCGCCCTCGGGGAACTGCAGCGGCAGCACGCCCATGCCGATCAGGTTGGAGCGGTGGATGCGCTCGTAGGACTCCGCGATCACGGCGCGGACGCCCAGCAGCGCCGTGCCCTTGGCCGCCCAGTCACGCGAGGAGCCGGAGCCGTATTCCTTGCCCGCCAGCACCACCAGAGGCGTGCCGGCCGCGGCGTAGTTGACGGAGGCGTCGTAGATGAACGACACCGGCCCGTCCGGCTGGGTGAAGTCGCGGGTGTAGCCGCCCTCGGTGCCCGGCGCGATCTGGTTGCGCAGGCGGATGTTGGCGAACGTGCCCCGGATCATCACCTCGTGGTTGCCGCGCCTGGAGCCGTAGGAGTTGAAGTCCTTGACCTCGACCCCGTTGGCCCGCAGGTATTGCGCCGCCGGGGTGCCGGTCTTGATGGAGCCGGCCGGCGAGATGTGGTCGGTGGTGACCGAGTCGCCGACCTTGACCAGCACGCGGGCGCCGGAGATGTCGGTCACGGGCTCGGGCTTCGACGGCATGCCGTCGAAGTAGGGGGCCTTGCGCACGTAGGTCGAGGACGGGTCCCACTCGAACGTGTCGCCCGTGGGGATCGGCAGCGTGCGCCAGTGGTCGTCGCCCTTGAACACGTCGGCGTAGTCGCGCTCGAACATGTCACGGCCGATCGAGGAGTTGACCACCGACGAGATCTCCTCCGGCGACGGCCAGATGTCGCGCAGGTAGACCGGCTTGCCGTCGTTGCCGAGGCCGAGCGGCTCGGTGTCGAGGTCGAGGTCCATGGTCCCGGCCAGCGCGTACGCCACCACGAGCGGCGGCGAGGCCAGGTAGTTCATCTTGACGTCGGGGTTGATGCGGCCCTCGAAGTTGCGGTTGCCGGACAGCACGGCGGTGACCGCGAGGTCGTTGGCCTGGATGGCGTCGGAGATCTCGGGCAGCAGCGGGCCCGAGTTGCCGATGCAGGTGGTGCACCCGTAGCCGACGAGGTTGAAGCCGATCTTGTCGAGGTAGGGCTGCAGGCCCGAGCGCTCGAAGTAGCCGGTGACCACCTGGGAGCCCGGCGCCAGCGAGGTCTTGACCCACGGCTTGCGGGTCAGGCCCTTCTCGACGGCGTTGCGGGCCAGCAGGGCCGCGCCGATCATGACGTACGGGTTGGAGGTGTTGGTGCACGAGGTGATCGCGGCGATGGAGACGATGCCGTGGTCGATCTCGAACGAGGTGCCGTCGGCCAGCGTGACGGGCACCGGCTTGTGCGGCCGGCCGCCGTTGGCGCTGGCGTTGGAGGCGGGCGCGTCGGAGGCCGGGAAGGTCTCCTCGCCCGCCTCGTCCACGTCGTCGGCCACGTAGTTCTGCACGTCGTGGCGCCAGGTGGCCTTGGCCGCCGACAGGGCGATGCGGTCCTGCGGGCGCTTGGGGCCGGCGATCGACGGGACGACGGTGCCGAGGTCGAGCTCGATGTACTCGGAGAACACCGGCTCGTCCGCGGCGGGGTCGAGCCAGAGGCCCTGGGTCTTGGCGTACGCCTCGACGAGGGCGATCTGCTCCTCGGAGCGGCCGGTCAGGCGCAGGTAGTCGATGGTCTGGCCGTCGATCGGGAAGATCGCGCAGGTGGAGCCGAACTCGGGGCTCATGTTGCCAATCGTGGCCCGGTCGGCCAGCGGCACGGAGGAAACGCCCTCGCCGTAGAACTCCACGAACTTGCCGACCACGCCGTGCTTGCGCAGGATCTCGGTGATCGTCAGAACCAGGTCGGTGGCGGTGGCCCCGGCGGGCAGCTTGCCGTTGAGCTTGAAGCCGACCACCCGCGGGATGAGCATGGAGATCGGCTGGCCGAGCATCGCGGCCTCGGCCTCGATGCCGCCGACGCCCCAGCCCAGGACGCCGATGCCGTTCTCCATGGTGGTGTGGGAGTCGGTGCCGACGCAGGTGTCGGGGTAGGCCTTGCCGTCGCGGATCATCACCACGCGGGCCAGGTGCTCGATGTTGACCTGGTGGACGATGCCGGTGCCGGGCGGGACGACCTTGAACTCGTCGAAGGCCGTCTGGCCCCAGCGCAGGAACTGGTAGCGCTCGCGGTTGCGCTCGTATTCGCGCTCGACGTTGCGCTGGAAGGCGTCGGGGTGGCCGAAGTAGTCGACGATGACCGAGTGGTCGATGACCATCTCGGCCGGCGCGAGCGGGTTGATCCGGGAGGCGTCGCCGCCGAGGTCGCGTACGGCCTCGCGCATGGTGGCCAGGTCGACCACGCACGGCACGCCGGTGAAGTCCTGCATGATGACGCGGGCGGGCGTGAACTGGATCTCCACGCTCGGCGCCGCGTTCGGGTCCCAGCCGCCCAGCGCACGGATGTGGTCGGCGGTGATGTTGGCGCCGTCCTCGGTGCGAAGGAGGTTTTCCAGCAGGATCTTCAGGCTGTACGGGAGGCGTGCGGCGCCCTCGACGGCATCCAGCCGGAAGATCTCGTATGACGCGTCGCCGACGCGTAGCGTGTCACGGCTGCCGAAGCTGTTCGCGGACACGGTGATTCGCCTCCTCCATAGACAGGTGTTCAGACAGAATCCTGCCGCACTGCGGGAACGCACAGCACGTTAGGTGACCCTAACTCGCAGGCCGCGGCGGATGTCTCGACGTCAAGATATCCCTAGGATATCTCGACATCAAGTTAAACCGGAGCCAGCCGCCAGAACAGCAGGCCGACGATCGCCACGGAGAGGATCGGGGCCAGGATCTTCTGCTCGAACTTCCTGCCCGTCTTGATGCCGATCTTCCACGGCAGCACGAACTTGGCCCCCAGCGGCCACAACACGGGGCATCCCCGTTCGGTCATGCAGTCCCCGACCACGTGCATGAGGCAGCCGATCCCCACCGCCAGCCCCAGCCAGGCGTAGCCCACGCCGAGGGAGAGGAAGACGGCGTACAGGCCGGCGGTCAGCCCGATGTTGACCATGGCGGAACCCATCTTGTTCCCCGGGATCCCGACGCCGATGGCCCGCAGGGCGAGCCCGATGAGCAGCACGACCATGATGTCGCGCCCGATCGGATAGGTGCCGGCCAGCCAGTGCGCCCCGAACCCGAGCGCCACCGCGAACACCAGTGAATGCGTCGCCCCGCGGTGCCCGCCGCTGAGCCAGGCGACGGCCTTGCTGAGCGCCCAGGTGACGGGCCCGAACGTCTGCGCGATCGTCGCGCTCGGGTGGTCGAGGTCGGGCAGCATCGCGGCCCCCGCGCAGATGACGGCCCCGGCGACCAGTTCGGCGGGACTGAGCGCGGTGGCCATGATCCCGGTGTCGACGAACCGGGAGGACTCGTTCATCAACGGCAGTGCGGCCAGGGGCGGAGCCAGCCCCAGCCAGGCGATGGCCCCTGTCATCGCGTGCGTGTGCCCCATCATGATCGGGACTGTACGGCAAAGAAGTCCTTTACGCGGCGAGCCATGCCGGGCGGAGACGTCACGCCGGGCGGAGGTGCCCGCAAACTGCCCGCAAACGCAGACGAGGTCGTCTCCGCGGCGACAGCACCCCCCAGCCCTGCCGACGCGGAACGACCTCGTCTGCTGTGAATAACGACGTCCTCCCCAATCCTGTTCCCGGATTCCGCAACTTTTTCGTGATCTGGCTCACTCCCACACCGGTCTTGCTAACGACACACTATCGATATATCTTTGACGCATCGAGAATAGATCACGATATAGGAGTAGAAGATGACTCATCACATCGCAGCGAGCGGGCCCTGGCCCGGCGCACACGACTACCGGCGCGCGGCCCGCGAGGCGTTCCACGCCATGGCCGACGCGTTCGAGCACATGGGAGGCCACCGAGGTCGCGGTGGCGGGCCCGGCGGGGGCGGCGGCGGCCCGGACGAGCGGCGGCTGCGCGGCAGGAGGGGCGGGCCCGGCCCGTTCCCGTTCGACTTCGGGCGCAGCGGCCCGTTCGGCGGCCCGGGCGGGCCGTGGGGCGGCGGCCACCGCGGCTGGGGCGGCCGCCCGCGCAAGGCCAAGCGGGGCGACGTACGCGCCGCGATCCTGGCCCTGCTCGCCGAGGAGCCGCGCAACGGCTACCAGGTCATCCAGGAGATCGCCGAGCGCAGCGAGGGCGGCTGGAAGCCCAGCCCGGGCGCCGTCTACCCGGCGCTGCAGCAGCTCACCGACGAGGGCCTGGTGGTCGCGGAGGAGAACGAGGGGCGCAAGACCTTCCGTCTCACCGAGGAAGGCCGCAACTACATCGAGGCCCACGCGGACGAGGTCCGCGCCCCGTGGGACGAGATGCGCCCGGACATCGATGACAACACCGCCGATCTCTGGCATATCGCCCGACAGTCGGCATTCGCCATGATGCAGGTTCTTCAGACCGGAAACGACGCACAAATCCGCGAAGCGCGTAAGACTCTGGTTGAGACCCGGCGCAAGCTCTACCAGATCCTGGCCGACGGCGACCCGGGCGAGGAGTGACGAGTCCGGGGAGAGCGAGGACCGGCATGGACCGTAACGACCTCCGCATCGGCGACGCCGAGCGGGAGCAGACGATGGCCGACCTGCGCGAGCACTTCGCGCAGGGCCGCCTGACCCACGAGGAGCTCGACGAGCGACTCGACCGGACGCTGGCCGCCAAGACGGCCGGCGACCTCGCCCAGGTCACCGTCGACCTGCCCGGGCAGCAACCCGCCTACCGCGAGCCCGCCTCCCCTTACGAGGTGGGCGACTGGCGGGCGGCGATGCACGCCCAGCGGCACCAGATCCAGGCCATGCGGCACGCCCAGCGGGAGATGCACCGCGCGGCCTGGGCGGGCCGGCGGGGGCAGATGGGGCGCCGGCACCGGGGGCCGCACCCGTTCCTGCCGGTGCTGTTCGTGTTCATGATCCTCGCCCTGATCTTCGGCTTCGGCATCTTCAAGGTGCTGTTCGTGGTGTGGGTGGGGGCCATGATCTTCAGCCTGGTGCACCGGCGCTTCCACTACCGCGGCTGACGGCCCGGCCAGATCGTTTTGGGCCTTGACCCGGTCAAGGGCTCAATTGATGATCTGGGCGGGTCTTCAGAGCGAAGGGGAACGACGCATGACCGAGCAGGGCACTCCGGTCCGTCTCACGAACCCGTTCGCCGCCGTCGCGGGCGCTGACGGCGTCGTCCTGGACGTGCCGGAGTACCAGGCCGGTTTCGAGCGCGACCACGCCGCCTGCGCGGAGCCGATGTGGAAGCTGGAGCGCGCGCAGAGCTTCTACGAGCCCGACGTGGCCAGCTGGCGGGCCATGATGGACGGCGACTGGGCCGGCTCGCTGGCCCTGACCCGGCGCATGTCGGCGCCCCTGGCCGACTACTTCCGCCGCCGCCACCCGGTCAGGCGGGTGCGGGTGGTCGAGTTCCCGATCACCGCGTACCTGCAGTGGGAGATGCACATCCTGGCGTTGCGCGCGGCGGCGGGCTCACCCTGCCGGGTGGTGCCCGCCGCGCGCGTGGCGGCCTTCGAGCCCGTGCCGGAGCTGGTGATCTTCTCTCCGTCCCTGATGTACGAGGTCCTGTACGACCGGTACGGCGGGGGCCGAGGCGGCAGGCGGATCACCGACCCCGGCGTCGTCGGCCCATGCCTGGGCGCGGTCCGCGAGCTGTTCGACGAGGGCGAGCCCGTGCACGACTTCCACGAGCGGGAGATCGTCCCGCTGCCCCCGCCGGTGATCACCGACGAGATGCGGGCCGCGCTGCCCGCCTACGCGCACCGCACCGAGGAGTTCAGGATCTGACCACCTCGTTCACGCAGCGCAGCACGGGGAAGGCGGTCAGGGCCCGGGTGTCCAGCTCGCGCCCGGTCGTCACCTCGAAGACCGCGCTCTCGCCCGGCAGCAGCGTGACAAGCTGCTCGTCCACGCTCGCGGCGGGGTCGAGCCGGTCGGGGAAGAGCGCCAGCTCGCGCAGCACGGTGGCGGCGGTGACCGTCACCCGGTAGCCGCCGGGGGTCCGCTCGGTGTGCGCGTCGTAGGCGGCCTCGGGGTAGGCCACGGCGGTGTCCTCGGCGTAGCCGCCGACCACGCGCTCGCCGCCCAGCCGGGCCACGAGCAGCTCGCGCGCCGGATCGTCGGGCCCGGCCACGGACGGCGGCAGCGCCACCCGGAGCACCGACCTGGGCGCGGCGTGCACCGCGACGACCTCCTTGGCCAGCGGCCGGCCGTCGAGGCCCTGCCGCACCAGGTGCAGCTCGCCCGACCAGGGCTCGGCGGCGTCGTTGACCAGCACCGCCGCGCCGTCCTGCACGGTGAGCAGCCGGTCGGCGTAGACGCGGCGCAGCGCGTACCACAGGGGCTTGCGCCGCCCGTCGCCGTCGATGGCCGACCACGAGGTGACCGGCCAGCAGTCGTTGAGCTGCCAGACGATCGTGCCCATGCAGTACGGCATCAGCGAGCGGAACCGCTCGATCCCGAACGCCATCGCGCGGGCCTGGTTGAGCTGGGTCAGGTAGTGCCAGTCGTCGAACGTCCCCGGCTGCGGCAGGTGGTCGCCCAGGCCGCGCAGCAGCTTGGCCTGCCCGTCCACCGCCTTCTGGTGGGAGGAGTCCGGCGTGAGCGGCTCGTCGGAGGAGCCCCGGCGCAGCGTGGCGTACGCGGGCGGCCCCTGGAAGCCGAACTCGGCCACGAACCTCGGCCGGTAGGCGGCGTAGTGGCGGTAGTCCTCGCGGTTCCAGACATCCCAGATGTGGATCGTGCCACTGGCGGGGTCGTTCGGGGGCAGGAGGGGCCCGCCGGAGTAGGGGCTGCCCGGCCAGTAGGGCCGCGTGGGGTCCAGCTCGGCCACGATCGACGGGAGCAAGTCGTGGTAGAAGCCCGCGCCCCAGCTGCGCCCTTCGAGCCGGTCCTGCCAGCCCCAGTCGGCGTGGCCCTCCAGGTTCTCGTTGTTGCCGCACCACAGGACCAGGCTCGGGTGCGGGGCGAGCCTGGCGACGTTCTGCCTGGCCTCGGCCTCGACCTCGGAGCGGAACGGCTCCTCCTCCGGGTAGGCGGCGCAGGCGAACGGGAAGTCCTGCCACACCAGCAGGCCGAGCTCGTCGGCCAGGTCGTAGAAGTCCTCGCTCTCGTACCGGCCGCCGCCCCAGACCCGCAGCAGGTTCACCCCGGCGGCGGTGGCCTGCCCGAACCGCTCGGCCAGCCGCTCCCGGGTGATCCGCGAGGGGAAGCAGTCGTCGGGGATCCAGTTGACGCCCCTGACGAACACCGGCACGCCGTTGACCTTGAGCCTGAACGCCTCCCGGTCCAGCTCGACGTCCCTGAACCCGATCCGGCCGCGCCACTCCTGCGCGCCGAGCCGCACGGTCAGGTCGTAGAGCGGCTGGTCGCCGTAGCCGCGCGGCCACCACAGGCCGGCGCCGGGCACCTGGAGCGCGAGCACGGCGGCCCGGCCCTCGACGCGCTGTTCCGCGGTGACGCCCGCGACCTCGGCGGTCAGGTCGAGCGGCTCCTCCGTCGTCCGCTCGACGCGGACGCTCACCTCCACCGTGCCGTCGGCGCGCGCGATCGGACGCACCTCCGCCAGGCGGGCGCGGCTCCAGCTCTCCAGCCCGATCGGCCGCCAGATGCCGGCCGTCACCACGTTCGGGCCCCAGTCCCAGCCGAAGTTGCAGGCCATCTTGCGGATGAAGGGGTAGGGCTCGTCGTAGGCGCCGGGCCGCTCCCCGAGCGCCGCCCGCCGCTCCTCGGCGTAGGCGTAGGCCGAGCCGAAGCGCACCACGAGCTCGTTGTCGCCCTCGCGCAGCAGGTGACGGACGGGGAAGCGGTAGGAGCGGTGCTGGTTGGCGGTGTCGCCGAGCCGGGTTCCGTTGAGGGTGAGGGTGGCGACCGTGTCCAGCCCCTCGCACACCAGGTCGGTGCGCTCGTGCTCGTCGGGCGACCAGGTGAAGGTGGTGCGGTAAATCCAGTCCGTACGGCCGATCCAGGACAGGCGGTGCTCGTTGCCGTCCAGGTAGGGGTCGTCGATGAGCCCGGCGGCGAGCAGGTCGGTGTGCACGCAGCCGGGCACCGTCGCCGGGACGCCGTCGAGCTCGTGGGAGGACCCGTCGGAGGACAGGCTCCAGCCGGCGTGCAGCGGGTGGTACGTCAAGAAGATCTCCTCAGCAGGTCGCGAGCCGGGCGCAGGCCACGAAGTGGCCGGGTTCGGCCTCCACCAGGCCGCCGGACGCCCCTCGCTCGTGGTACAGGCAGGTCTCCACCGGCAGGGCATCGTCCCACGCCTCGTGCAGGCGCGGCACGGCCGACAGCAGCTCGCGCGTGTACGGGTGCAGCGGATCCCCGAAGACCCGATCGGTCAGCCCCATCTCCACCACGCTCCCCTTGCGCAGCACCACCGTGCGCTCGGCGAGGTAGTTGCCCAGGGACAGGTCGTGCGTGATGTAGAGGACGCTCAGCCCCCTGCCCTTGAGCTCGGCCAGCAGGTTGAGCACGTCGATGCGGGTGGAGGCGTCGAGCATGCTGGTGATCTCGTCGGCCACCAGCAGCTTCAGGTCCAGCAGCAGCGCGCGGGCGATGAGCAGCCGCTGGAGCTGCCCGCCGCTGAGCTGGTGGGGGTACTTGCCGAGCACCTGGTCGGGGCTGAGCCGCACGTCGCGCAGGGAGGTGGCCACCCGGTCGGCCCATTGGGCCTCGGGCACGGCCGGATAGTACGCCTCCCTGATCATGGCGAACACCCGGTCGGCCTTGAACACCGGGTTGAAGGAGCTGAACGGGTCCTGGAAGATGCCCTGGACGTGCCGGTAGTACGCCTTGCCCGCCCGTACCGGCAGGCCGTCGAAGGTGATCGAGCCGCTGGTGACCGGGTTCAGGCCGAGGATCATCCGGCCGATCGTGCTCTTGCCGCTGCCGCTCTCGCCGATCAGCGAGACGACCTCGCCGGGGACGACCTCGAAGCTCACCCCCCGCACGGCCGCGACGCTCTTGCCGCCGAAGGCGCCGACCCTGAATTCCTTGGTGACGTCGTCGAGTCTCAGCATCAGGCCTTCCAGCAGGCTACGTGGTGGCCGGGGGCGAGCTCGGCCACGGGCGGGTCCTCGGCGCACTCCTCGCCCGCGATCGGGCAGCGGTCGCGGAAGCGGCAGCCAATGGGCGGGTTCAGCAGCGACGGCGGGCTGCCGGCGATGCCTTCGAGCCTGCGGTCGGCGTAGCGGACGCCGACCGCGGGCAGGGAGTCGAGCAGCAGCCGGGTGTACGGGTGCCGCGGCGCCTTGACGATCACGTCGGCGGGGGCCTTCTCGGCCAGCCGGCCGGCGTACATGACCATGATCGTGTCGGCGATGTGGTGGGTGAGGGCGAGGTCGTGCGTGACGAAGATCATGCTCTTCACGTAGCCGCTGTCGCGGAAGCCGAGCAGGGCGCGGGCGACGGCCTTCTGGGTGGAGACGTCGAGCGCGGAGGTGACCTCGTCCGCGATCAGCAGGGACGGGTCCAGCAGGGTGGAGATGACCATCACCATGCGCTGCTTCATGCCGCCCGACAGCTCGATCGGGTAGCGGTCGAGCACCTCGCGGGGCAGGCCGACCTGGTCCATCCGGCGTCCGAGCTCGGCGGCGTCGAGGGTCGCGCCCCTCGATCTGAGGAGCTCGGTGACCATTCTGCGGATCTTGCGAGTGGGGTTGAGCGCGCTCATGGCGTACTGGGGGATGAGGGAGACCTCGCGGAAGCGGAAGTCGTTCATCCTGCGGTCGTCGTCGATGGGCAGCTCGTGGCCGTCGAGCACGACCGTGCCGCCCACGCGGCGCATGCGGCTGTCCATGCGGATCAGGGACTTGCCCAGGGTGCTCTTGCCGCAGCCCGACTCGCCGACCAGGCCGAGGATCTCGCCGTCGCGCATTTCGAAGGACATGCCGTCGAGCGCGCGCACGTCGCCCTTGAGCGTCCTGTAGTGCACCCGCAGCTCGCTGACCTGCAGACTCATGTCTCCCTCAGTTTCGGGTTGAAGACCTCGTCGAGCCCGACGTTGGCCACGTACAGGGCGCCCACGATGGCGGTGATGGCCGCCCCCGGCGGCACGAACCACCACCACATGCCGAGCTGGAGGGCGCTCCACTGGCTGGCGTTCTGCAACATCAGGCCGAGCGAGACCCCGTCGGTGGGACCGAGGCCGATGAAGTCCAGCGAGGAGGCGATGAGCACCGAGCCGCCGAACAGCAGGATGAACGTCATGAACAGGTAGGAGCTCATGTTCGGCGCGACCTCGCGGGCGATGATCTTGCCGGTACCGGCGCCGCTCATCCTGGCCAGGTCCACGAACTCGCGCGTGCGCAGCGAGAACGTCTGCGCCCGGATCGCCCGCGCCGCCCACGGCCACTGCGTCAGCCCGATGAACAGGCCCTGCACCGCCACGCTGCGGATGCCCAGGTACGCGTTGATGATCAGCAGCACGGCCAGGGTGGGGATGACCAGGATGACGTTGGTCAGCATGTTGAGGATCTCGTCCACCACGCCGCCCCGGTAGCCGGCCACGAAGCCGACGAGCATGCCGATGACGGCCGCGATGCCGCCGCCGATCACCCCGACCACGAACGTGCTGCGCAGGCCGTGCACGAACTGGAGGAAGACGTCCTGGCCGAACGTGGTGGTGCCGAACCAGTTCTCGGCCGAGGGCGGGCTCATGGGGCGGGGGCCGTACTCGTTGGGGGTGCCGCCGGTCAGCAGCGGCCCGACCAGGCCGAGCACCAGCAGCGTGAGCACGATGCCGAACCCGGTGACCAGCTTGCCGTTGCGCACCGCGAAGTAGAGCGCCTCACGGCGCACCCCGGCCCGCTCGCGTGGCTCCACTTCCTGTAGAGCGGTCATGAGGCCTCCTTCGTCGGACTCATGACCAAGGTGCTGTGTCTATTGATGACCTCGACAAGCTCGGTCATGCCTGCGCACCCGCCATTCCCGCCCTGGTCCGCGGATCGACCACGACGTAGACGATGTCGATGATGAAGTTGGCGATCAGCACGCCGAGCACGATGAACAGGAACGTGCCCTGGAGAAGGAAGAAGTCCTTGTTCTGGATGGCCTTGAGGATCAGGCTGCCCAGGCCCGGATAGGCGAAGACGATCTCGGTGACCAGCGCCCCGGCCACCAGGACGCCCAGCTGCAGGGCCAGCCCGGTGATCTGGGGCAGGACGGCGTTGCGGAAGGCGTACCTGCGGATGAGCCTGCTGGGCGCGCCGAGCGCGGCCAGGTAGTTGGAGTAGTCTGACTCCAGCTCATAGATGATCATGTTGCGCATGCCGATGGCCCAGCCGCCCAGCGCCACCAGGAAGAGCGACAGGAACGGCAGCGTCCAGTGGTGCAGCAGGTCGAGCAGGAACGTCCACGACCAGTTGGGCCGCATCGAGAAGCTGTAGCCGCCGGCCACCGGGAACCATCCGAGGATCACGCCGAACCCCCAGGCCAGGAGCACGGCCAGCCACATGTACGGCATCGCCGTCAGCACGTAGCCCACCGGGAGCACGGTGTTGTCGAGCAGCTTGCGGCGGGCGGCGTACGCGCCGAACTGGTTGCCCACCACCCAGCTCAGCAGCACCGACGGGACGATCAGCGCCAGCGTGTACGGCACCGCCCGCGTGATCACGTCGCTCACCGGGGTCGGGAACAGCCAGATGCTGATCCCGAAGTCCCCCCGGAACAGCGCGCCCCAGAAGTTGACGTACTGCTGCCACAGCGGCTGGTCGAGGCCGAACAGGTTGTTGTAGTAGGCCCGCATGGCCTCGACGGCCTGGGCGTTGGTGACGTTGGCCCGCGCGATCATGCTGGCCACCGGGTCGCCCGGCATGAAGCGCGGGATCATCCAGTTGACCGTGACGGCGACGAAGAAGGTCAATCCGTAGATGAGCAGTTTTCTGCCGAAATATCGACGCACGTGATTCTCTCCGGGAAGGACCCTCCGCCCCCTGCGGCGTTCCGGGGGCGGAGGGACAGGGGTTCGTCCGGTCGGATCGTTACGAGCCCGAGGGCTGCAACTGGGTGAGCGTCTCGAAACCGCCCAGTTCGAGCCAGTTGCGCCACATCACGGCGCCGGTCTTGGGCGCGCTGCCGGCCGCGGCCGGCCAGTTCTTCCACACCTGCGTGCTGGACTGCGCCCACAGGCCGTTGTACCAGAGCGGGATGACCGGCATGTCGTCCAGATGGATCTGCTGGAGCTGGGAGATGATCTTCTGCATGCCGGCGGTGTCGTCGGTCTTGACCTGGTCGAGCTGCTGGACGAGGTCCCAGGCCTTGTCGTTCTTGTAGCGGGCGAAGTTGACGGTGTTCTGCTGCTTCTGGACGGGCAGCTGGAACATGTACTCGTAGTAGGTGTACGGGGAGTTCGAGAGCTGCCGCTCGTTGTTGATGAGCAGGTCGAAGTCGCCCTTGGCGCGCCTCTCGACCAGCGCGTTGAAGTCGGGGAAGTCGGGCGTGATCTGGATGCCCGCGGTCTTGGCGCTGGCGGCGATCGACCTGGCCGACTCCATCCAGTCGGTCCAGCCCGAGGGCACGATGAGGGTCAGGCTGACCTTCGAGCCGTCCTTGTTCTCCACGTACCCGTCGCCGTCGCCGTCCTTGTACCCGGCGTCGGCCAGCAGCTTCTTGGCCTTGGCCGCGTCGAACGTGAAGCCCGAGGCCGAGACCACGCTCTGGTCCACGAACTTGTCCCACTGCGGCAGCAGGCCGGTCGGGCTGGCGGCCTTGACGAGGTTGCCGTACACACCTTCGACGATCTTCTTGACGTCGACGGAGGCGGCCAGCGCCTTGCGGAAGGCCGGGTCGTCCATCGGCTTCTTCGTCGTGTTGGGCACCAGCCAGGCGGTGTTGGCCGACAGCATGTACGGGGGCTCGTTGTAGTAGGTCGTCAGGCCGAAGTTGCCCTTGACCAGGTTGGCGACGCCGGGCAGGAAGTTGTTGCTGAGGTCCAGCCCCTTCTGCAGCAGCATGCCCATCGCGACCTCGTTGCTCGGGGTGGCGATGTCGACGATGTAGCGCGGCTTGGGCTCCATGCTCAGGGCCGTCTTGCCCCACCAGTCGTCACGGCGCTGCAGGACCACGCGGTCCTGGTCCTTGCTCATGAACTTGTACGCGCCCGTGCCCACCGGGTTCTCGTTGATCCCGTCGAGCACCTCCTTCTCGGAGCGGCCCTTCCAGATGTGCTCGGGGACGATCGAGCGGCTGTACAGGTTGAAGTCCCACTGCTGGTAGTTGGCCTTGGAGAAGGTGAACTTCACGGTCTGGTCGTCGGTGGCCTCGACCGACTTCAGCCACTCCCACAGGTGGTGGTACGGGATGGTCTCCATCTTGCCGAGCTCGAAGGAGAAGACGACGTCCTTGGCGGTGAAGGGCTGGCCGTCCGACCACTTGATCCCCGGGCGGAGCTTGAGCTCGAAGGTGGTGTCGTCGGCCCACGCGCCGCTCTCGGCCAGCCACGGCTTGAGCTTGGCCGCGGTGGTGTCGTAGTGGAAGAGCGTCTCGTACACCAGGCCCTTGGTGCCGACGGCCGAGTCCCATTCCCTGATCGGGTTGAAGTTGGCCGGCGGGCCCCACTGGGTGCCGGTGGTGTAGATCGTCTCGTTGCGCGGCAGCTGGTCGGGGTTGGCGCTGGCCACCGCGCCCTGGCTCTGCGGCTGTGAGGCCGGCGGGGTCGGCGTGGACCCGCCGCCGGTGCAGGCCGAGGCGAGCAGGCCCGCCGCCACGAGCGGGATCAGGATCCGAGCCCGGTTACGCATCGCTTCTCTCCTTCCTCCGCGCCCCGCGGCGCGAAGGTACGCACGTATGTCAGACACCCCGATGGACCGGCTCCGGCCGACACCTCCTGGGAGCGCTCCCAGACCTGACACAAAGACAGGCTCCCGCCCGGTGACCGTTCACTACGTCAATCTGCTGAACCGGATAAGTACCGCGAACGTAAATTCCGCGTGTCCACCCCGTCAAGAGTCGTGACGCTTTCGAGACGTGGCCCGCAAACGCTCTCACGCCTCCTGGACTAACCGGTTCAACGAGGCGAACCCGTACCGCGGTCAGCCGTCCTCCGCCTACGTCAGCTGCTGAAACCCGTGGTGCTCCCCGGCGGGCACGCGTGGCCTGCCGGGGAGCACCCAGGCGGTCGATCTACTCGCAGTCGGTCAGGATCTCGGCGTCGCACTTGTCGACGCCGTCACCGCCGTTGGCGCTGTCCGTGCCGGCGCCGCCGAGCAGGACGTCGTTCCCCGCCAGCCCGGCGAGCCGGTCGTCGCCGTCGTCGCCGGAGGCCATGTCCGTGTCCAGCCCGCCGATGAACATGTCCGCGCCCGGCCCGAGGACGACCCTCGACCGCAGCGTGGTCCGGTTGCGCAGCGTGTCGTCGCCGGCCGCCGTGTTCGCCGAGATGGTGGTGATGCCCGCGGCCGGGCAGACCGCCTCGTTCTTGGCCACCGCCACGCACGGCGCGGCCGGGATGACCAGGTCGCCGTTGTTCCGGACGACCAGCCGGCCGCCCACCTGCGAGACCAGGAGGTCGTCGGACACGCCTCCCGAGGTGATCTGCAGCACCGCGCCCGACACGCTCACGTTGGTGGTGGCGTGGGCGGGCCCGGCGACGGCGATCAGCGCGGCCGCCAGCGCCGCCCCTGCCGTCAGCGCGCGCACCCCGTGCCTGCGCAGGACAGTGGCCCTGGAGCGCCTCTCGGTCCCCCGTGTCGTACTCATGAGTTCCCCTCTGTCGGATGACAGGCCGCCGGGATCGGCGGCCGAGGACGAGTACAGCGCGGGAACCGCCCGGTGTTCAGTGCCGGAGCGGACAGCGTTTGTGTGCCGTTCTACGTGTCTTTTCGGGGCCTCTTCCGGGAGGTCAGAGCCAGCCCATGCGCTGGGCCGTGCGGATGGCCTCCAGGCGGTTCTGGGCGTTGAGCTTGGTCATGGCGCTCGACAGGTAGTTGCGTACCGTGCCCTCGGTCAGGTGCAGCTCGGCGGCGATCCTGGAGATCGTGGCGCCGTCGCCGGCCAGGCGCAGCGCGTCGCGCTCGCGCTCGGTCAGCGGGCTGTCGCCGGCGGCCATCGCGGCCGCCGCCAGCTCGGCGTCCAGATAGCGGCCGCCGCCCTGGACCTTGCGGATGGCCATCGCCAGCTCCTCCGCCGAGGCGTCCTTGCCGAGGAAGCCGCTCACGCCCGCCGCCATGGCCCGGCGCAGGTAGCCGGGGCGGCCCAGGCTCGTCAGGATGACGATCTTGCACTGGGAGCTGATCTGCTCGGCCGCGCTCAGGCCGTCCATGCCCGGCATCTCGATGTCGAGCACGGCCACGTCGGGCCGGTGCTCGGCGACGGCGGCCATGACCTCGTCGCCGCGCCCCACCTGGGCGACGACCTCGATGCCGTCCTCCAGGTCGAGCAGGGCCGCGATGGCACCGCGGATCAGGTGCTCGTCGTCGGCCAGCAGCACGCGCGTGGTCATGCCGGCACCGCCGCCCGCAGCAGGTAGCGGCCCTCGTGGGTCGGCTCCGCCTCCAGGGTCCCGCCCGCCGCGCGCACCCGCTGCGCCAGCCCGGCCAGCCCGTTGGGGGCGTGCTCACCCACCGGCCCGCTCACCCCGTCGTTGGACATCTCCAGCACCCCATCCTCGATCGTGATCGTGCAGCGTTCGGCCCTGCTGTGCTTGAGCACGTTCGTCGCGCCCTCGCGTACGACGGTGGCCAGCAGCGTGCGCGTCTCGGGCGTCAGCGAGCCGGTCTCCGCGCGCACGGTGCAGCGCACGTCGGCCGCCTCCAGCACCGCCCGCACGCTGGCCAGGACCTCGTCCAGGTCCACGGCCCGGTAGTTCTGCACGACAGTGCGCACCTCGCGCAGCGACCGCCGGGCCAGGTCGCGCACCTCGAACATCTCGGCCGCGGCCGCCTCCCGGTCGGCGGGCAGGGTGTGCTCGGCGTGCTCCGTCCTCACCGCCACGTCGCTGAGGCTCTGTCCGAGCAGGTCGTTGAGATCGCGGGCGAAGCGCAGCCGCTCCTCCGAGACCGCCAGCCTGGCCAGCGCCTCCTCACCCTCGTGCGCCTCCCGGGTCAGGCGCCAGAGCGCCAGGTTGGCCCGCACCGCGCCCACGCTGACGACGGTGAACAGGGCCTGGACCGCCACCAGCAGGGCGATGTCCCACCCGCCGTCCCACCACATGTACAGGTTGGCCAGCACGATCGAGGCGGCGGACAGGACGACGGCCGCACGCAGGCGGACGAAGGGCGCCAGCAGCGCCATCCAGGTGGGGATCGCCCAGACCTGTGAGAACACGGTCAGCAGCACCAGGACGATCGCCCCGGTGACCGCCAGGATGGCGGTGGGCCGCGGGCCACCTCTGACGGCGATCCGGAACGGTCGCGTGCTGAGCACGTTGAAGGTCAGCAGCAGGGCGCACCCGGCCAGCACCTTGAGCACCGGGCCGCCCGCCTGCCAGCTCAGGTAGAAGCCGAGATATCCGAGGAGGGGGAACAGCAGGATGATGTCCGTGCAGTAGACGATCAGCCAGCGGACCTTGGTCAGCTTGGACGCGTTCCGCATCCGGTCGAACGCCTTCACGCCGGGACCGCCGCGCGCAGGAGGAACTCCCCGTCCGGCGTGGGCCCGGCGGTGACCGAGCCGCCCGCCGTAACCAGCCGTTCGGACAGGCCGCGCAGGCCGTTGCCGGGCGCCGCCGAATGCGCCGTCACGCCGTCGTTCCGGATCTCGAGCACGCCTCCGTCGATCCTGATCGCGCACCGCGTGGCCGTGCTGTGCTTGAGGACGTTCGTACCCCCCTCGCGCACCGCCCAGGCCAGCAACGCCCTGGCGGGTGGCGGCAGGTCGTCGACGCTGGCCTCGATCGCGCAGTCCGCGCCGGCCGCCTCGAGCGCGGCGCGCAGCCCCACGAGCTCCTCGTCCAGGTCGAGCTCCTGGTAGCCGTGCACCGCCTGCTGCACCTCGAACAACGACTCCCCGGCCAGCCTGCGCACCATGGCCATCTCTTCGGCAGCGCGGTCCACATCCTTGGTCGCGAGCTTGGCGGCCAGCTCGCTCTTCAGCGTGATGACCGACAGGCTGCGTCCGAGCAGGTCGTGCAGGTCGCGGGCGAAGCGCAGCCGCTCTTCCGCCACGGCCAGCCGGGCCCTGGCCTCGCGGCTCTTGTGAGCATCCCTGATCACCCACCAGAGCCAGCGCCACAACAGCATGGCCAGGATCATCATGACGGCGTTGAACGCCTCGGCGGCCAGGATGCCCGGCCATGACCGTCCGGTGATGAGGACGACGTAGACGGTGATCGCGGAGACCACCGTCGCGGACAGCCATACCGTCGTCCACGTCCTCAGGTGGAGCGCGGCCAGCGCCAGCCACAACATCGACGTGTCCACCCATACGGCCGTCGCGTCGCCCAGCTGCAGCATCAGCGCCACGGAGAACAGCCCCGCGATCAGCAGTCTCGGCGACGGCTTGGGGCGGTGTTCGAAGGCCGCCCTCAGGATGAGAGGGAAGAGCCCGAAGAAGCCGGCCAGCAGGACGAGGACGAGCACCATCTGCGGGATGGGGAGCCGGCCCTCCACCACCGCCGCGAGCGTGAGCACCACGTACATCAGGGCCACGAGCGCGACGGAACCGTCCATCCAGTAGAGCAGGATCTTCCTCGCGGTCTCCGGACGCGTCGCCATCACGCCCTCCCCTGCTGACTGAACAACCTCCCCGGTCAGCGAGATCCTATCTTCAGGGTGGACTTCGCCAAAGAATTCGTGACACGTCCGGCTTTGGCGTGACTCCCCGCAGTGACAACCATGCCAGCCCGTGACGGGCGGCGTACGCGGCCAGCTTGCGGGCGTCGAGCTCGGTCAGGTCGCCCTCGCCGGCCAGCACCGGGGTCAGCGCGATGCGCCGCCACGCCTCAGCGGGGTCCGCCAGGTCCTGGGCCAGCGCGATCTGCTCCCCGGCGGCCTCCACGGCCGTCGCCACCCGGCCCAGGCGCCCGCCCTCGGTGTCGCGGGGCTCGATGGGCGCCAGCAGGTTGACGGTGCCGATCTCCGCGCCCGCCTGGCGGGTGGCGCGCAACATCTCGACGTCGCCCGCGGCCAGCCCGTACCGGCGCAGCGGCAGCGTGAAGCTGACCCGCAGCGGCTGCTCGCGCTGCATGGCGTGGATGGCCCGCGCGCGGCGCAGCACGGCGGCCCGGTCGGCGCTGTCGCGGACCTCGAAGTCGATGCTGCCGGCGTCGAACGCCCCGACCACCCGGCGGTAGGCGGCGGCCAGGCCGCCCGGCCTGGTGCAGGTGGCGGCCAGCTCCTGGCCGGCGGGTCCGCCGAAGACCGGGGCGGCGTCGCCGCCCATCGCCCTGAGCCGGCCGATCCGGTTGGCCACCGGGTTCCGGCCGGGGTCGGCGAGGCCGCTCCACTTGGGGGCGCAGCCGTCGCCGCCCGCGACGAGGTGGCCGAGGGCGTAGCGGCGCACTCCGGTGCGGCGGGAGTCGGCCGGCAGGTCGAAGGCGGGCTCGCGGGCGGTGTCGACGAACGCCACGAACGCGGCGGCCGGTTGCTCCGCCGTCGCGGGCGGAGGCTTGGCGGGAGCCCGCGCGGCCGGCGGGCGCGCGGGCGGCGGAGCCGCTCCCGCGGGGAGCAGGTGGATCGCCGCCGCGGTGGCGGCGGTGAGGGCGAGCGCGCCGAGAACGGCGAGCGGACGCGGGAGCGTACCGGGCTCCCTCCTGTGCCGAGGCATGGGCCACCCCAGGTGGTCGATCGGCTACAAACGGCCTGGCGGGTGAACGCTAGCAAGCCCGTACGGCGTGGCGCGGGCCTTTTCCGGTTCGCGTCCGTTGTGTGCGGATAATGTGCTCATGAAGCTGCGGATCTTCACCGAGCCCCAGCAGGGCGCGACCTATGACGACCTGCTCGCCGTCGCTCAGGCCACCGAACGGCTGGGTTTCGATGCTTTCTTCCGGTCTGACCACTACCAGCGCCTCGATCCGGGTGACCCGGGCCCCGGCTCGACCGACGCGTGGATCACGCTGGCCGGCCTGGCGAGGGACACCTCCACGATCCGGCTGGGCACGCTGGTGACGCCGGCCACGTTCCGGTTGCCGGGGCCGCTGGCGATCAGCGTGGCGACGGTGGACCGGATGAGCGGTGGCCGGGTGGAGCTGGGCTTCGGCACCGGCTGGCACGACGGCGAGCATTCCTCGTACGGCATCCCGTTCCCGCCGCTGGGTGAGCGGTTCGGGCGGTTCGAGGAGCAGTTGGAGATCATCACCGGCCTGTGGACGGCGGAGAAGGGCTATTCCTTCGAGGGCCGCTACTACCGGCTGGCCGACTCCCCCGCGCTGCCCAAGCCGGCCCAGCGGCCAAGGCCGCCGCTGATCATCGGTGGCCTCGGGACCAAGCGCACGCCGAGGCTGGCGGCGACGTACGCGGACGAGTACAACGTGCCGTTCCACACGCCGGCCGACACCGGTGCGGCGTTCGTGCGGGTGCGGCAGGCGTGCGAGGCGACCGGCCGTACGCTGCTGCTGTCGGCGGCGCAGACCGTCGTGGTCGGGGCGGACCGGGCGGAGGTCGAGCGGCGCGCGGCCGCCATCGGCGAGAACCCCGTCACCCTGCGCGAGCACGGCCTGGCCGGCACGCCGGCCGAGGTGCTGGACAAGCTCGGCAAGCTCGCCGAGCTGGGCGCCGATCGGGTCTACCTGCAGATCATGGACCTGAGCGATCTGGAGCACCTGGAGCTGATCGCCGCCGAGGTGCTGCCGCACGTGTAGTAATCGAATAGCGGCGCTTTGCGGGGTTACGGCAGACTTGGGGGGTGCTGCTGACGATCTCCACCACCGCCCGGCCCGCCACAGACCTGGGCTTTCTCCTGCACAAGCATCCAGAGCGGGTGCAGGAGTTCAGCCAGTCGTTCGGGACGGCCACGGTGTTCTACCCCGAGGCGGGCGACGCGCGCTGCACGGCGGCGCTCATGCTTCAGGTGGACCCGATCGCGCTGGTCAGGTCGCGCGGCAAGAACTCGCCCGACTTCAGCCTCTCCCAGTACGTCAACGACCGGCCCTACGCGGCCTCCTCGCTGCTGGCCGTGGCGCTGGCCGACGTGTTCCGCACCGCGCGGGCGGGCCGCTGCAAGGCCCGTCCCGAGCTGCCCGGCACGTCGCTGCCGCTGGAGCTGCGCCTGCCCGCGCTCCCCTGCCGGGGCGGTCCCGAGCTGGCGCGGCGGTTGTTCGAGCCGCTCGGCTGGGAGGTGGACGCGCGGCCGGTGCCGCTGGACGAGGGCTTCCCCGACTGGGGTGATTCCCGCTATGTCGGGCTCTCCCTGCGCGGGACCACCCGCCTGCAGGACGCGCTCAACCACCTGTACGTCCTGCTGCCCGTGCTCGACGACGGCAAGCACTACTGGATCGCGCCCGACGAGGTGGACAAGCTGATCAGGGCCGGTGAGGGCTGGCTGCACGGCCATCCCGAGCGCGGTCTGATCACGCGGCGCTACCTGGGGCGGCGCTGGGCCCTGGCCCGCACCGCGCTGGCCCGGCTGGCCGAGCTGGGCGACGAGACCGAGGAGCGGCTGGAGCCCGCGGTCGAGGAGGAGGCCCCCGCCGACGTGACCGCCGCCGACGAGGCCGCCGCCGCGGAGGCCGAAGCCCAGGAGGACGAGGCGCGGGAGGGCGAGGCGCGGGAGGGCGAGGCGCGGGAGGGCGAGGCTCCGGTTCCCGGGCAGGGTGAGGTGCCCAAGCCGAAGGCGCTCAACGTGCGGCGGCGCGAGGCCGTGCTGGCCAAGCTGGAGCAGCTCGGCGCGGCCAGCGTGATCGACCTCGGCTGCGGCCAGGGCGAGCTGGTCGGCGCGCTGCTGGCCAGGCCCCGCTTCACCAGGGTCGGCGGCATGGACGTCTCCTCGATGGCGCTCACCATCGCCGCCCGCAAGCTGCGCCTGGAGCGCATGCCCGACGCCAAGCGCGCCCGGCTCACCCTGTTCCAGGGCGCGCTGACGTACGCCGACAAGCGCCTGGCCGGCTACGACGCCGCCGTCCTCATGGAGGTGATCGAGCACGTCGACCCGCCCCGGCTGGCCGCGCTCGAACGCGTCGTGTTCGACCGCGCCCGGCCCCGGCACGTGCTCGTCACCACCCCCAACATCGAGCACAACGTCCGCTACGAGTTCCTGACCGGCCTGCGCCACCCCGACCACCGCTTCGAGTGGACCCGCGCCGAGTTCGCCGCCTGGGCCCAGCGGGTGGCCGGCCAGTTCGGCTACCAGGTCGCCGTCGAGCCGGTCGGCGACGACGACCCCGAAGTCGGCCCGCCCACCCAGATGGGAGTGTTCACCCGTGATCAGCGTTCCTGAGCTCTCCCTCGTGGTGCTCGTCGGCGTGTCCGGCAGCGGCAAGTCCACGTTCGCGAGCAGGCACTTCAAGCCCACCCAGGTCATCTCCTCCGACTTCTGCCGCGGCCTGGTCTCCGACGACGAGAACGACCAGGCGGCCACCCCGGCGGCCTTCGACCTGCTGCACCACATCGTCGGCGTGCGCCTGGCCAGGGGCCTGCTCACCGTGGTCGACGCCACCAACGTCCAGTACGCCGCCCGCAAGAGCCTCATCGACCTGGCCAGGAAGCACGACGTGCTGGCCGACGCGATCGTCCTCGACGTGCCGGAGGAGGTGGCCATCGAGCGCAACGCCACCCGCCCCGACCGCGACTTCGGTCCCGGCGTGGTGATCCGGCAGCGCAAGGACCTGCGCCGCTCGCTCGGCAAGATCTCCAACGACGGCTTCCGGCGGGTGCACGTGCTGCGCGGCCTGGAGGAGGTCGACCAGGCCGCGATCACGTACGAGAAGGCGTGGTCCGACAAGACCGAGCTGACCGGCCCGTTCGACATCATCGGCGACGTGCACGGCTGCCGCTCCGAGCTGGAGACGCTGCTGCGCGAGCTCGGCTGGCAGGGCCTGCGCCACCCCGCGGGCCGCACCGCGGTGTTCGTCGGCGACCTGGTGGACCGCGGCCCGGACACGCCGGGTGTGCTGCGCCTGGTCATGGACATGGTCGAGGCGGGCACCGCGATCTGCGTGGCCGGCAACCACGAGCAGAAGCTGGTGCGCGCGCTCAACGGCCGCCAGGTCAAGACCGCGCACGGCCTGCAGGAGTCGCTCGACCAGCTCGCCGCGCAGCCGCCCGAGTTCGTGGAGCGGGCCAGGGTGTTCATGGACGGGCTGCTCAGCCACTACCGGCTGGACGGCGGCCGGCTGGTCGTCGCGCACGCGGGCCTGAAGGAGGCCTACCACGGCCGCGCCTCCGGCCGCGTACGCGCGTTCGCCCTGTACGGCGACACCACCGGCGAGACCGACGAGTACGGCCTGCCGGTCCGCTACCCCTGGGCCGACGAATACCGCGGCCGCGCCATGGTCGTCTACGGCCACACCCCGACCACCCGGCCGGAGTGGGTCAACAACACGATCTGCCTCGACACCGGTGCCGTGTTCGGCGGTCACCTGACCGCGCTGCGCTACCCGGAGCGGCAGATCGTCCAGGTCCCGGCCGAGAAGGTCTGGTACGAGCCGGCCAAGCCGCTGTCCGCCACGGGCCGCGACCCCGGCATGCTCGACATCGGCGACGTGATCGGCACCCGGCACGTCGAGACCAGGTTCGGCTCCCGGGTCAAGGTCATGGAGCAGAACGCCGCCGCCGCGCTGGAGGTCATGAGCCGGTTCGCGGTGGACCCGCGCTGGCTGGTCTACCTGCCGCCGACCATGGCCCCGCCGGAGACCTCCAAGCTCGACGGCTACCTGGAGCACCCGCACGAGGCGTTCGAGGAGTTCGCCGCCGCCGGGGTGCGCGAGGTCGTGTGCGAGGAGAAGCACATGGGCTCGCGGGCCGTGGCCGTGCTGGCCAGGACGCCCGAGGTGGCCGCGGCCAGGTTCGGGGTGGACGACGGGAGCGCGGGCGCGATCTACACGCGTACCGGGCGGCCGTTCTTCGCCGACACCGCGCCGCTGGTCGACCGGCTGCGCGCGGCGTGCGAGCCGCTCTGGGCCGAGCTCGGCTCCGACTGGGTGGTGCTCGACTGTGAGCTGCTGCCCTGGTCGGCGAAGGCCGGCGAGCTGATCAGGTCGCAGTACGCCTCCGTCGGGGCGGCCGCCCGCGCCGCGCTGCCCGAGGCGGTCTCGGCCCTTGAGGCGGCGGCCGGGCGCGGGCTGGGTGTGAGCGATCTGCTGGACCGCACCCGACGCCGCCTCGACAACGCTGCCCTGTTCCGCGACGCTTACGCACGCTACTGCTGGCCGGTCGACGGCCTGGAGGGGATCCGGGTCGCGCCGTTCCAGATCCTGGCCTGCGAAGGGCGGGCCACGGCGCTGGAGCCGCACGCCTGGCACCTGTCCACGCTGGGGCTGCTGGACTCGCCGCTGATCACCGGCACCCGGCACGTCTTCGTCACGCTGGACTCCCCCGAGTCCAGGGCCGAGGCGACGGCCTGGTGGGAGTCGATGACGGCGGCCGGCGGCGAGGGCATGGTGGTCAAGCCGGCCGCGTACACGCCGGGCCGGGTGCAGCCGGGGGTCAAAGTGCGCGGGCGTGAATACCTGCGCATCATCTACGGCCCCGACTACACCGAGTCGCTCGACGTGCTGCGCCGGCGCTTCCTCGGCAAGAAGCGCTCGATGGCGTTGCGCGAGTACGTCCTCGGCCTCGAGGCGCTGTCGCGGCTGGCGGAGGGCGAGGCGGGCTGGCGGGTGCACGAGCCGGTGTTCGCCGTGCTCGCGCTGGAATCGGAGCCCGTCGACCCGCGGCTCTGATGGGCATACAAGGGTGATCAGCGGGTAGTTCCCCGACCATTCGGGGGAAGGTCCGGCATGGCTACTCAATACACCCATCATGAGCATTTGGGCCACGTCGTGTTCATCACGGCCGCCGCGGCCATCGGCGGGTTCCTGTTCGGGTACGACAGCTCCGTCATCAACGGCGCGGTGGTCGGGATCCAGAAGCACTTCCAGGTGGGCCCGGTCGAGATCGGCTTCGTGGTGGCCATCGCGCTGCTGGGCTCGGCCCTGGGCGCCTGGGTGGGGGGTGGCCTGGCCGACCGGTTGGGGCGTACGCGGTCGATGCAGGTCGCGGCGCTGCTGTTCGCGGTCAGTTCGATCGGGCAGATGTTGCCGTTCGCGATCTGGGACCTGGCGCTCTGGCGGGTGATCGCGGGCTTCGCCATCGGCATGGCGTCGGTGCTCGGCCCCGCGTACATCGCCGAGGTGGCCCCGCCCGCCTACCGGGGGCGGCTGGGGTCGTTCCAGCAGCTGGCCATCGTGCTCGGGATCGCGGTCTCGCAGCTCGTCAACTACGTGATCGTGCGGATGGCCGGCGACGACGTCAACAACCACCTGTGGCTGCTGCAGGCGTGGCAGTGGATGCTGGGCGCCTGCGTCGTGCCGGCCGTTTTCTACCTGCTGTTCGCGCTGAACATCCCCGAGTCGCCGCGCTATCTGATCATGTCGGGCCGCACCAGCCGGGCGCGCGAGGTGCTGGCCGAGGTCGAGGGCGACGACGTGGACCTCGACGGCCGCATCTCGGAGATCCAGCGCGTGCTGCGCACCGAGCGCGTGCCGGGGCTGCGGGACCTGCGCGGCAGCGCGCTGGGGCTGCTGCCGATCGTGTGGATCGGCATCGTGCTGTCGGTCTTCCAGCAGTTCGTCGGCATCAACGTGATCTTCTACTACTCGTCCGTGTTGTGGCAGTCGGTCGGCATCAACCAGAGCGACTCCCTGCTGATCAGCTTCTCCAGCTCGATCATCAACATCGTCGGCACGTTCATCGCGATCTCGCTGGTGGACAAGATCGGGCGCAGGCCGCTGCTCCTGATCGGCTCGGCCGGGATGGCGATCGCGCTGGCCACCGCGGCGTGGGCGTTCAGCTTCGCCAGGGGCGAGGGCGCGGCGGTCTCCCTGCCGGACCCGCAGGGCGCGATCGCGCTCATCGGGGCCAACCTGTTCGTGCTGTTCTTCGCGCTGTCGTGGGGCGTGGTGGTCTGGGTGCTGCTCGGGGAGATGTTCCCCAACCGCATCCGCGCCGCCGCCCTGGGCGTCGCCGCGGCGGCCCAGTGGATCGCCAACTGGGCGATCACGGTGTCGTTCCCGGCCCTGGCGGATTGGAACCTGCCGCTCACGTACGCCATGTACGCCCTCTTCGCCCTCCTGTCGTTCCTCTTCGTGACCAAGTGGGTCAGGGAGACCAAGGGCCGCAAACTCGAGGACATGGGCTAATCTCCGGCACGTGCTCGAAGACATCCTCGGTCCCTCGCTCGACGTGCTGTTCTGTGGCATCAATCCCGGCCTCCTGTCCGAGGCCACCGGACACCACTTCGCCCGGCCGGGCAACCGGTTCTGGCCGGCGTTGCACCTGTCCGGCTTCACGCCCCGCCTGCTGGCGCCCGCCGAGCAGCACCTGCTGCCCTCGTACGGGCTGGGCATCACCAACATCGTGCCGCGGGCCAGCGCCAAGGCCTCGGAGCTGACCCGGGAGGAGCTGGTGGCGGGCGGGACGGCGCTGGCCGCCAAGGTGGCCGGGATCGGCCCCCGGGTGCTGGCCGTGCTCGGCGTCTCCGCCTACCGCACAGCCTTCGCCCGGCCCAAGGCGGCCATCGGCCCGAGGGACGAGCTCGTCGGCGGGGCCAGGGTCTGGGTGCTGCCCAATCCCAGCGGGCTGAACGCCCACTGGAGCCTGGCCGGCATCGCCGACGAGCTCGGCCGCCTGCGCGCGTCCCTCTAGCTCTGGTGCGTCACTTCGCGGCGAAGTCCTGCGTCCAGTAGATCTTGCCCGAGGAGTTCTTCGCCGCGCCCACCCCGATGAGCGTGTACTTGCAGTTCATGATGTTGGCCCGGTGCCCGGAGCTGTTCATCCACGCCTGCACCACCGAGGCGGGGCTCGTCTGCCCGGCCGCGATGTTCTCGGCCCAGCCGGAGCCGCCGGTGAAGCCGGCCGCCCTGATGCGGTCCATGAAGCTGCGGCCGTCCTGGGAGTCGTGGCTGAAGTAGTTCTTCGCCGCCATGTCGGCGGAGTGGCCGCGCGCCGCGGCGTTCAGCTGAGCGTCGTGCTTGAGCGGCTGACAGCCGCCCTTGGCGCGCTCGGCGTTGGTCAGCCTGACGACCTCGTTCTCCTCGGCCGAGCCCACGGTGCCGTTCGCGGGGGGCGGCGTGGTGGGGGTGGAGGTGGGGGACGGCGACGTGGGGGTGGGAGTGGGGGTGGGGGTCGGGGTGCCGCTGCCCGGGGTGCAGGTGAGCCTGGCGGCCCTGGACTTGGCGGTGCGGCCGCGGTAGTCGGTGGCCACCGCGTAATAGGTGCCCGGCTCGCAGGGGAGCGCGAGGGTGATGCGGCCGTTCCTGGTGGCGCCGCTCTTGACGACCGGGTCGGCGCCCGGGACGGCGCGCTTGATGCGGATGCGAAGCAGCGCCGAGCCGGAGCAGCCGCGGCGGGCGGCCGAGGTCTGGATCTTGAGCGTGTCGCTGACGCGCGGCTTGGCCACGCTGACGCGGCACCTGGCCGCCTCCGCCGCCGCTCCCGACGCCGCGGCGGCCTCGGCCACGCTTGCGGGCGTGGCGATCGCTGCCAGGCTTACGGCTGCGGCGAGTACCCCAAGGGGTCTACGCATAGGGGTTTTCCTCCAGTTGCGGTAGACGCTGGATGGCACCGCATTCTGTCGGGACCGATACCGATTTGTCATCAAAATCGGGACATTTCCTTAAAGCAGGAGTAAACCAGAGTGACCGCTGGGGCGTCTGCGCAGGCCATCGCGGGTGACCGAAACCCCCGCAGCACGCCGGAAAGCGCCGGCGCGAGCGCCACGCACCCGTCCTCGCCGGGCGCTATCTGCGGGTCAGGCTGGGCGGGCCGCTTGGCCCGGTTCATCCGTTCGCACCTGCCGCGATGATGAGGGCGGTGACGAACAGCCAGGCGTGGTGCCAGGACTGGTCCAGGGCGTACCGCCCGGTGCCGAGGTGCGGGGCGTCGTCATGGCCTGGCCGGGGCAGCCCCATCCGGAAGAACTCGCCCTTGCCGACCTTCTCCGCCAGCCAGGCGAGGGTGGTCCTGCGGTCCGCCCAGTAGTGCGAGGCCGCGTCCGCCAGCAGCCCCGCCGCGACGTACAGCGGGGACGGCCTCAGGCCGGTGACGAGCAGCAGCGCCCCCAGGGCGCTGAGCTTGGTCAGGGTCAGGGTGGCAACGTGGCGAAGGCAGGCCAGTCGGCCGGCCCGGCCGGGCGCCGCCTTGTGGCGGGCCTGGTGGTTGGTCTGGGCCCAGTGGTCGCCCACGCTGTGCGCGACGAGGAGGGCCACGAAGACCGCCGCGAAGGTGACGGCCCTGAGAACGGTGATCTCGGTCATGCTGCTGCCTCTCTCGTACGCGTGTCCGTACCGAAGACCGCTCGTTGCGGCGGGCGCGCCGGTCGGGTGGCTCGAATACGTTTCGCCGGCCGGGTGCCGGCGTGCGTGCTCCTCGGTCAGTCAGCTCGTCCCAGATCGGCCGAGCCATGGCGTAGATACCTCGGCCGGTCTCCTCGTTGCCGTCGTCACCTGCGCGGCGCACACCGCGGCCGGGCCGCCGCAAGATCACCGAGAGCGCGATCAAGGATGGGTTCGCCCTGGGATCGTTCGTGGGACGGAGCCGCAACGATGAGGAGTGCACAGCGCCCCGCGGCCCGGTTCGGGCCGCGGGGCGCTTTCGTGATCGTGCGTCACCGGTGCGTCATGATGCTGAGAATTCCAGAGGCTCCCGGAGACGCCATGAGACTTGGTCCGTTGCGCTGGCCAGAGGCACGTCCTAGGCCTTGACCAGCAGTGCCACGCACTCCACGTGATGGGTCATCGGGAAGGCGTCGAAGGCCCGCAGGTCGGACAGCGTGTAGCCGCGCTCGCGCAGCCAGGCCAGGTCGCGGGCGAGCGTGGCGGGGTCGCAGGAGACGTACACGATGCGCAGCGCGTCCAGCGAGGCGATCCGGTCCACGACCTCTCGCCCCAGCCCGGCCCGCGGCGGGTCCACCACCACGATGTCGGCCCGCTCGATCTGGAAGCGGTCGAGCGCCTCCTCCACGCGCCCCCGCTCCACCCTGGCCTGCGGCAGGTCACGCAGGTTGGCCCGCGCGTCGCGGACGGCCGCCGCCTCCGACTCCAGCCCGAACACCGCCCCCTCGGGACCCACGGCCTCGGCCAGCCCGGCCGCGAACAGGCCGACGCCGCAGTAGAGGTCGAGGGCCCACTCCCCCGGCTCCGGGGCCGCGTACGCCAGCACCGCGTCCACCAGCGTCTCCGCCGCCCCCGGGTGCACCTGCCAGAAGCCGCTGCCCGCCACCCGGAACTCCCGGTCGCCCACCTGCTCGTGCAGCACGCCGGACCCGCGCCGCGGCACGGTGCGGCCCTTGCCCTGGTCGAGCAGGATCGAGGCGGGCGCCTCCAGGTCGGGCACGGTGACGCTGCGCCGGGGCCGGGGCGCGACCACCACGGCCCGGTCGCCGCTGGACGAGGCGATGACCTCGACGCCGGAGGCCCCCGGCCACAGGTGGCTCTCCACCGCGACGGCCTCCACCTCCGGGTGGGCGATCAGGCAGGCGTCCACGATCTCGATGTCGTGCGAGCGGTGCTTGCGGAAGCCCAGCTCGCCACCGGACGTGGCGGCGAACTGCACGCGGGTGCGCCAGCCGAGCCCGTCCTTGGCCCCCGGCACCTCCTCCACCACGACCTCGCGCTCGATGCCGGCGAGCCGGTGCAGCTGCTCGGCCACGACCTGGGCCTTGAGCCGCCGCTGCGCCTCCGGGGTGGCGTGCTGCCAGTCGCAGCCGCCGCAGCGCCCCGGCCCGGCGTACTGGCAGGGCGGCACGACGCGGTCGGGCGAGGCCTCCAGGATCTCCACGGCGTCGGCCCGCAGGAAGCGGGTGGTCTCCTCGGTCACGTCGGCGATGACCCGCTCGCCCGGCAAGGCGTGCCGTACGAACACCACGCGCCCTTCATGGCGCGCCACACACCAGCCGCCATGGGCGACCGGACCTACCGTCAGCTCGAGAGATACCTGTTCCACAAGGACACCCTATGCCCAGCCGGGATGACTACTTATCCGACTTCTTCCATTACTCTAGGTGATCGTGGACAGGTCGCGGGTGGTGCGGCGGCGGCTCGGCTTCGGCGGGACGCTGCTGGGCACGCTGTTCGCGTGCGCGTCGCTGACGCCGTCGCTGCTGCCCCGCACGTGGCTGTACCAGGGGGTGATGGGCGCGGTCACGGGCATCCTGGGCTACGCGGTGGGTGCCTCGCTGGGAGCGCTGGGGCGGTCGTTGGTCCCGTACCGGCTGCCGGAGCGGGGGCGGCGGATGGCCTGGCAGGTCATGCTCGGCGGCTGCGCCGCGCTCGCGGTGGTGGCGCTCTGGTACAGCCTCGACTGGCAGCGCGACCTGCGGGCGCTGATGGGGGTCGACACGCGCATCACCTGGTTCCCGCCGGTGATCCTGGCGGTGACCTGCGGGCTCTTCGCGGCGGCGCTGCTGGCCGCCCGGCTCGTACGCCTCGGGGGCCGCCGGCTGAACGCCTGGCTGGACCGGTACGTCCCCGCGTACGTGGGCCACGCCTTCGGCGTGTTCGTCATCGGCCTGCTGGTCGCGGTGTTCGCCAACGACGTGCTGTTCAACGGGTTCGTGGCCAGGATGAGCGACATCTCGTCGGTCGCCAACGAGGGCACCCACCCGGGCGTGCGCAAGCCCGTGTCGGCGTTCGTGTCGGGCGGGCCCGGCTCGCTCGTGAGCTGGGAGTCGCTGGGCCGGGAGGGCCGCCGCTTCACCGGCACCGCCGCCACCCCGGCCCGGCTGGCCGCCTTCTCCGGGGAGCCCGCCGCCGAGCCGATCCGGGTTTACATCGGACTTGACAGCACCTCCTCGCCGCGGGCCCAGGCGGCGCTGGCGGTGCGCGAGCTGGAGCGCACCGGCGCGTTCGGCCGGCCCGTGCTGGCCGTGCTCGGCACCACGGGCACCGGCTGGGTGGACCCGCACATCGCCGACGCCCTGGAGTACATGTACAACGGCCGCTCCGCCATGGTCGCGCTGCAGTACTCGTACCTGCCGAGCTGGGTGTCGTTCCTGGTCGACAGGGAGAAGGCGGCGGCCTCGGGGCGGGCGCTGTTCGAGGCCGTGCGCGAGCGGTGGGCCCGGTTGCCCGCCGGGGAGCGGCCGCGGCTGCTGCTGTCGGGCGAGAGCCTGGGCTCGTACGAGCTGGAGGGGGCCTTCCGCAACCTGTCCGACCTGGTGTCCAGGGCGGACGGGGCGGTGTTCGTGGGGCCGCCCAACGCCAACCACATCTGGTACCACCTCACCAGCGCGCGCGAGCGCGGCAGCCCCGTGTGGCGGCCCGTCTACCGCTCCGGCCGGACGGCCAGGTTCGCCCAGCTGCCGGCCGACCTGGGCCGGCCACCGCGCGCCCCGTGGCCGCGCCCGCGCGTGGTCTACCTGCAGAACGCCTCCGACCCGGTCGTGTGGTGGTCGCCCCGGCTGATCTACCGCAGGCCGGCGTGGCTGGAGGGCGCGCGGGGGCCCGGCGTGAACCCGCAGATGAACTGGTTCCCGCTGGTGACGTTCTGGCAGGTGCTGGTGGACATGACGGCCGCGCTGGACGTGCCGCCCGGGCACGGCCACCGGTACGGCGCCAACATCGTGGACGGCTGGGCCGCCGTCGCCGCGCCGCCGGGCTGGGACGCGCGCGACACGGGGCGGCTGCGGGCCCTGATCAGCGGGCCCTGATCCGGCTCTCCTCGTCCTTGACCGTCTTGTGCCACGGACGCCGGACCGACCCGGGCGCGAACGGCTCCGGCCTGCCCTGCAGGCGGTCGGAGGAGTGCAGCTGCCACGGCACGCTGGTCACCATGACACCCGGCTTGAACAGCAGCCGCGCCTTCAGCCGCAGCGCGCTCTGGTTGTGCAGCAGGTGCTCCCACCAGTGGCCGACCACGTACTCGGGGATGAACACGGTCACCACGTCGCGCGGCGAGCGCCTGCGCAGGGTCTTGACGTAGTCGAGGATGGGCTGCGTGATCTCGCGGTAGGGCGAGTCGAGCATCTTCAGCGGCACCGGGATGCCCCGCCGCTCCCACTCCTCCTGCAGCTTGCGCGCCTCCTCGCCCTCGACGCCGACGGTGACGGCCTCCAGCGTGGAGGGGCGGGTGGCGCGGGCGTACGCGAGGGCGCGCATGGTCGGCTTGTGGATCTTCGAGACCAGCACGATCGTGTGGTTGCGGGCGGGCAGCATGGCCGGCTCGTAGTCCTCGGTGATCTCCAGCTCGGCCGCCACGTTGTCGTAGTGGCGCCTGATGCCCTTCATCATGAGGAACAGGATCGGCATCGCGATCACCACGATCCACGCGCCCACCAGGAACTTCGTCAGCAGCACGACGATCAGCACCAGCCCCGTCATGACCCCGCCGAAGAAGTTGATCACGCGCGAGCGGTGCATCTGGCGGCGGATCCTGGGGTCGGTCTCGGTCTTCAGGTGGCGGGTCCAGTGGATGACCATGCCGGTCTGGCTGAGCGTGAAGGAGACGAAGACGCCGACGATGTACAGGTTCAGCAGGCGGCTGACGTCCGCCTGGAACCCCCACAGCAGCAGGCACGCGCCCAGCGCCAGGATGACGATGCCGTTGGAGAAGGCCAGGCGGTCGCCGCGGGTGTGCAGCTGGCGCGGCAGGTAGCGGTCCTGCGCCAGGATCGAGCCGAGCACCGGGAAGCCGTTGAAGGCCGTGTTGGCCGCCAGGAACAGGATCAGGGCCGTCACCGCGGAGATGATCACGAACGGCAGCGACCCGCCCCCGAACACCGCGTCCGCCACCTGGGAGATGATCGGCTGCTGGTAATAGCCGGGGCCGACGGGCGTGCCGTCCGGCCTGAGCAGGTCCTCGGCGACCACCGACGGCTCGGCCACCTTCACCCCGGAGGCCAGGCCGAGGGCGATGATGCCGCCGAACATGGTGATCGAGACCAGGCCCATCATCAGCAGCGTGGTGGCCGCGTTCTTGCTCTTGGGCTTCCTGAAGGCGGGCACGCCGTTGCTGATGGCCTCGACACCGGTCAGGGCGGCGCAGCCGGAGGAGAACGCGCGCAGGACCAGGAAGGCCGCGGCGAAGGCGGTGAGGTTGGTCTGCTCGGGCTCGATGCTGAAGTGGGCGCTCGGCGCCTCGATCGCCTCCCCCAGCACCAGCAGCCGGAACCCGCCCCAGGCGATCAGGCTCAGGACGGCGATCATGAACGCGTACGTGGGAATGGCGAAGGCGGCGCCGGACTCGCGGATGCCGCGCAGGTTGACCACGGTGAGCAGGATGACGATGACGATGGCGACGGCGGGCTTGTGCTGCCCCACGAACGGGATCGTGGCGCCGACGTAGTCGACGCCGTTGGCGACGGACACCGCGACGGTCAGCACGTAGTCGACCATGAGGGCGCTGGCCACGGTCAGCCCGGCGTTCTTGCCGAGGTTGGTGGTGGCGACCTCGTAGTCGCCGCCGCCGCTGGGGTAGGCGTGGACGTTCTGCCGGTACGACGCCACGACCGTGAGCATCACGACGACGACGGCGATCGCGACCCAGGGGCTGAAAGAGTAGAAGGAGACGCCGGCCAGCGACAGGATGACCAGAATCTCCTGGGGGGCGTACGCGACGGAGGACAACGCGTCGCTCGCGAACACGGGGAGCGCGATCCGTTTGGGGAGTAGTTGCTCGTGGAGCTGCCCGCTACGCAGGGCACGTCCCACGAGCAAACGTTTGACAAGATCCGTTACCTTCGCCACGTAACGAGATGCTAGCCCCACGACGAGGCCCTAAACGAGGCGCTCCCCCATCGGGCCATACTGGTGTCGAACAACCGGCCGACCGCGACGATGCGGGGGGAAATGCATATAGTGATCATGGGGTGTGGCCGGGTCGGATCGACCCTCGCCCACATCCTCGAAGACAGCGGGCATTCCGTCGCGATCATCGACCGCGACCCGCAGGCGTTCCGCCGCCTCCGGGCCGGGTTCCGCGGGCGGCGGGTGACCGGCGTGGGCTTCGATCGCGACGTGCTCACCGAGGCCGGCGTCGAGTCGGCCACCGCCTTCGTCGCGGTCTCCAGCGGCGACAACTCCAACATCATCTCCGCCCGCGTGGCGCGCGAGACGTTCGGCGTCGACAACGTGGTGGCCCGCATCTACGACCCCCGCCGGGCCGAGGTCTACCAGCGGCTGGGCATCCCGACGGTGGCGACCGTACGGTGGACGGCCGACCAGATCATGCGCCGCATCCTGCCGGAGGGCGCCGAGCCGCTCTGGCGCGACCCCACGGGCACCGTCGTCCTGGCCGAGGTCACCGTCAACCCCTCCTGGATCGGCACCCGCGTCATCGACCTCGAATCCCGCGCCCGGACACGCGTCGCCTTCCTCAACCGCATGGGAGAGGCCCTGACCATCACGGAGGACTCCGTGGTGCAGGAGGGCGACGTGCTGCACGTCATCGCCGCGGAGACCGACATGAACCGGATCAACAAGGTGCTGGCCGCGGCACCGGAAGAGGACGAGTGATGCGCGTCGCCATCGCCGGAGCCGGCGCCGTCGGCCGCTCCATAGCGGCCGAGCTCCTGGAGAACGGCCACGAGGTCCTGCTCATCGACGTCGACCCCCGGGCCATCAAGATCGACAGCGTGCCGCGCGCCGAGTGGCTGCTCGCCGACGCGTGCGAGATCGCCTCCCTGGACGAGGCCGGCCTCAACAACTGCCACGTCGTGGTCGCCTCCTCCGGCGACGACAAGGTCAACCTCGTCGTCTCCCTGCTGGCCAAGACCGAGTACGGCGTGCCGCGCGTGGTGGCCCGCATCAACCACCCCAACAACGAGTGGCTGTTCAACGAGTCGTGGGGCGTCGACGTGGCCGTCTCGACCCCGCGCCTGCTCAGCGCCCTGGTGGAGGAGGCGGTCAGCGTCGGGGACCTCGTACGGCTGATGACGTTCCGGCAGGGGCAGGCGAACCTGGTGGAGCTGACCCTGGCGGAGGACGCACCGGTGGTGGGGCAGCGGGCCGGCTCGGTGCCCTGGCCGGTGGACTCCGCCCTGGTGGCGATCCTGCGGGAGGGACGCGTGCTGGTGCCGACGGCGGACGATCCGCTGGAGGCCGGGGACGAGCTGCTGTTCGTGGCCAGCCAGGAGGTCGAGCAGGAGCTCGCCCACCTCCTCTCCCAACACTGACCCCTCGGGATCCGCCCACCCGCGAGCCGGCTGCCGGGTGGGCCTCATATGCCCGTCCCGAGCGGTCCTGCGTCGTCGGCTCGTACGCGCTGTCCGGGCTCGGGGTTCGGCCCCGAGCCCGCGGCAAAGGGACCTCCCGGCCCTCTGGCGCCGGCCGGGCCTGGACGTGGCCACGACGCTGCGACTTTCGGGCGCTGGCTACGATCCGGGCATGTCCCGTTTCGAGGTGACCACCCTCGTCCTCGCACCCCCGGCACTCGTCTTCGACGCGTCCTTGTCCGTCGAGTCGCACACCTCCTCCATGCGAGGCTCGCGCGAGCAGGCCGTCGCAGGGGTCACCTCAGGGCAACTCTCCCTGGGCGATCATGTCACCTGGAGAGCACGCCACTTCGGCCTCACCTGGCACCTCACCTCCACCATCAGCGCCTGCACCCCGCCCTCGTACTTCGTCGACGAACAAGTGAGCGGCCCGTTCCGGCGCTGGGTTCACACGCACACCTTCGAATCGACGCACGACAGCGAAACCGGCACCGAAGCGACCCTCATGAAGGACATCGTCGACTTCGCCGCCCCCGCCGGGCCGCTGGGCACCATCGCGGAGGTCCTGGTCCTGCGGCGCTACATGACCGAACTCATCCTGCAGCGCAACGCGTACATCAAGCAGATCACCGAACCCGCCGTCCGGTGAACCGCCCTTATGGCTTGCCGATGCACCCGAGCGCCAGGCGGAGGTTGCTCTCGACAGAATCGACCGCGTCCAGAACCAGATGCTCCTGAGCCAAGGACGGAAACTCGCGACGCATGCGTTCGACGTGGTCCCACCCCACCTCGTGCCACCCCGGTATGCCACGCTTCCGCCCTTCAACCCGGCGGCGGTGAATCTCGACGTCGCTGCACAGGCATTCGATGACGATCAAGCGGGCATCGTACCGATCCGAGAGCTCCTGCCAGCGCGCGACGACGTCGTCATTCACGAGACAATCCACCACCGCCGACTGACCGAGCATCAGCTGCCGCGTCACGAGCGTGCTGAGCAGGTCGTAGTACATGCTGAGAAACGCCGGGCGGTCCAGGTTCCTCAGCAGGCCGTGGGGCTTGAGCGACCCCATCAACCAGTCGCCCGCGAACGCCGGAGCGCCGATCGCCATCGCCACGCGATCGGCCAGCGTCGACTTCCCGGTGCCGGGAAGACCGGTGAACACGATGATCCTCGGCTGCTCGCCACCCATCCCGAACACCGTCCCCTCGGTCCAATGACCACGCGGCAAGCCGCGACGATCATAGGCGTTCGCCGGCTTGAGCTCAGGAACTTCCGCCCATCGCCGGACGGCTCCGGCTGTCCGGTGTTGTCGCCGGCGGTCACGTGCCGGTGTGCTTGGCGTACTGCGATCAGGGCGATGCCGGTGGGGGTGGAGGCGCCGACGTGCCGCAGCAGGTCGCCGAGCGTGGTCGTGGTGCGGGTGGCCAGGAGGCAGGCGTCGAAGTCTCCGGCATCGTCCTGCTCGTTCACCGGCCCGGTGGCTTGGGCCGGAAGGTCACCAGGTGCTGGAGCAGCGTGCTGCCGTTCCGGCCGTCGCCCGGCGTGACTTCTTCCCCGGCCGGGTTTTGGGGAGGAACTCATCAGGACAAAGCCCTCGTGGAGGGGCATGAGCCTGCGGGAGCGCCTGAGCATGCATTGGCACGCCTACCGGTGGACCGGCGCCGGAGCCGAGCGGGGCAACGAGGACGAGCGCCGTCCCGCCTCACCCGGCTTCCGTGCCTCCCCGCTGCCGCCCATGCGGACCGGCGACTGGCTGGCCAAACCCGCATCGCGCATCGCCGCGACCTTCGACGACGCCCGGCAGGCCACGGGGTGGATGGCGGGCGAGTACGCCAAGGTCGGCGCGGCGCTGCTCCTGCCGGAAGCGGTTCCGATCGAGGAGCGGCTGAGGGCCGCCCTCGACCTGCTGAGCCGTGGCGTGGACGTGCAGTGGGGCGAATGGCTGCAGGGCGGGCGGTTCATCACGATCGGCGTGATCTGCTGCCCTAACCGGCAGGTCCGCCACCCGTGCCCGATCCGCCGTCCGCACGCGTGAGCCGCCGCCACGTCCGGCCGCGCCGGCGGATGTGCGCCGACAACTCTCCGCACAGCAGGAAACCCCTCGCGACACCCGTCCGAGGGGCCTCCCGGTTCCGACGTACGGACTCAGTCCATGTCCGCGTGGGTCTCGTCCTTCATGCCGAGCTCCTTCATGCCGAACTCCTTGATGTCGAACTCCTCCATGTCGAGTTCCTCCATCTCGAACTCCATGTCCGCACATGCTCCGTTCGTGAACACCACGAGCATCGGCTCGCGGAACTTGACCAGCGTGGCCACTTGCTTTTCGCATTTTCCGTGCTCCGGTGCCTTGGAGTCGGCATCGTCGGATGCGAGCGCGGGCATGGCGGCCAGGAGCAGGGCGGCCGCGGTCATGGTGACGGCGGCGATGGCGCTTTTGTACATGGTGGTCCCCCGATGAAGTGCGAGATGATCGTTCGCCAGCCTTCGTACCCGCACAAGTGGATCAAGTGGTTAAGGGTTGGACCCGGAGGTCTTTACTCCAGCCCCCACCCGGCCCGCAGCCCCGCCAGCGCCTCGTGGAAGCCGGGGAACGTCTTCTTCACACACCCCGGCTCGTCCAGCGTGATCCCCGGCGTGCGCAGGCCCGTGACGCTGAACGACATCGCGATCCGGTGGTCACCGTGGCAGGCGATCTCGGCGGGGCGCGGCGTCGCCGGGTGGATCTCGATCCAGTCCCGCCCCGTGGTCACCGGGACGCCGAGGCGGCGCAGGTTCTCGGCGCACGCCTCCAAACGGTCGCACTCCTTGACCCTGGTGTTGTAGACGTCCTCGATCCGTACGGGGCCGTCGGCGAACGGGGCGATGGCGGCGAGCGTGGGGACGGTGTCGGAAATGTCGCGCATGTTGACCGTGAGACCGTTCAAGCGCCCGGTCCCAGTAACGGTCACGGCATCGGTGGACATCTCGACGGATGCCCCCAGCCGGCCGAGAACCTCCGCGAACCGTACGTCCCCTTGCAGGGAGCCCGAGCCCAGACCCGGGATGGTGACGCTGTTCCCGGTGAGCGCGGCGGCGGCGAGCGGGTAGCTCGCCGTGGAGGCGTCGGGCTCGATGGTGTAGTCGGCGGCGGTGTACGGCTGCGGCGGCACCAGGAAGGTGTCGCCCGCCCGCCCCACCTCGACCCCGAAGCTCCGCATCATGGCGAGCGTGATCTCCACGTACGGTGCCGACACCAGATCCGTCACCGTGATCTCCAGTCCCTCGTGGGTGAGGGGGCCGACGAGCAGGAGCGCGGTGAGGAACTGCGAGGACAGCCCGGCGTCCAGCGTGACCCGGCCGCCCTTGATGCCGTTCGCCCGCACGGTCAGCGGGTGGTGCCCCTCCTCCCCTTCGTGCGTCAGGTCCACGCCCAGCTCGCGCAGCGCCCGCGTGAGGGGGCCGAGCGGGCGGCGGCGCATCTGGGCGGAGGCGTCGAAACGGAAGACCCCGTGCCCGGCCGCCACCAGCGCGGGCAGGAAGCGGGCGGTCGTGGCCCCGTCGCGGCAGAACACCTCGGCCTCACCGGACGGCGGCCCCTCGGGGCGGCCCTCGATCGTCCACGCGTCCGGCCCGCGCTCCACCCGGTACCCCAGCGCGAGCAGTCCCTCCGCGAAGCCCTCCGTGTCATCGGAGGCCAACGGCCGCCGCAACACCGTGGTGCCGCGCGCGGCGGCGGCGAGGAACAGGGCGCGGGCGGTGACCGACTTCGATCCCGGAACGTACATGATGCTCATCCCAGGAGCCTAGGGCTCCGAGGTCTCAGGGCCCGGCCACCCCGGACCGTACGCTCCCAGCTCTGACCGCACCCACCGGACGCCCGCGCCCTCCTCCCGCTCGGCCTCGACCAGCCCTCCCCTGCGGCCGGTCCAGCGCCGCGTACAGGGTGCCGGCACGCGGCCGCACCCGCTCCCCGGAGAGATGCGCCGGACGTCGTGCGACCAGGTCAAAGTTCACCTCGGATTCACCTGTCCGGCCGGATGCCCGGCCTCCGCCGGGTAGATGAGGATCATGCGCTACAACGTGCTGGCCTGCGACTATGACGAGACCCTGGCCAGGGCCGGTCAGGTGGCCGACGAGACGATCGAGGTGCTGGAGCGGCTGTCCCGCGCCGGCATCAAGCTGCTGCTGGTGACCGGGCGCGAGCTCGACGACCTGCTGTCCGTCTTCCCGCACCCGGCCCTGTTCGACCTGGTCGTGGCCGAGAACGGCGGTCTCCTGTACGACCCCCGCCAGCACACCTGCGACGCCCTGGCCGAGCCTCCGCCGCCCGAGCTGGCCGAGCGGCTGCGGGAGGTGGGGGTGAGCCCGCTCGGGATCGGGCAGGTGCTGGTCGCCACGCGCGAGCCCCACGACCACGACGTCCTGGAGGCGATCCACGACCTGGGCCTGGAGCTGCAGGTGATCTACAACAAGGGCGCCGTCATGGTGCTCCCCCCGGGCGTGAACAAGGCCACCGGCCTGACCGCCGCCCTCGACCGGCTGGGCCTGTCGCGGCACAGCGTGGTCGCGGTCGGCGACGGGGAGAACGACCACGCGTTCCTGACCGCCGCCGAGTGCGGTGCCGCCGTGGCCAACGCCCTGCCCGCGCTCAGGGACGCCTGCGACCTGTGCCTGGACGGCGAGGCCGGGCGCGGGGTGGCCGAGCTGGCCGGGAAGCTGCTGGCGGGCGACCTGGACGGCCTGGCGATCCCGCGCCACGACGTCCTGCTCGGGCACGCGGAGGGGGACGAGGTACGCCTGCCCACGTACGGGGTCGGCCTGCTGGTGGCGGGACCCTCGGGCAGCGGCAAGTCCACGGTCACCACGGCGCTGCTCGAACGGCTGGCCGGCGACGGCTACCAGTGCGTGATCGTGGACCCGGAAGGCGACTACGCGGAATATCCGGGTGTCACCGTGCTGGGCGACCCGGACCGGGTGCCCGGCGTGGACGAGGTCGTCCACGTGCTGGAGCAGCCGGGCCACAGCGTCGCGATCAACCTGATCGGCCTGCAGCTGCGCGACCGGCCCACGTACTTCGCCGAGTTGCTGCCCCGGTTGTCCGGGCTGCGGGCCAAGCTGGGGCACCCGCACTGGCTCGTGCTCGACGAGGCCCATCACCTGATGCCCGCCGAGGTGCGTCACGTACCCATCGAGGACCCCGGCGACCTGGGCGCGGTCCTGATGATCACCGTGCATCCCGACGCGATGAGCCCGTCCGCGCTGCGGCTGGTCACCAGCACGGTCGCGGTGGGCAAGGAGCCGGAGAGCACGCTGGCCGCGTTCGCCGGCGCGCGGGGCCTGGAGGCGCCCTCGCTGCGCCCCTTCCCGGACGGCGACCTCGCGCTGTGGCACGACGGAACCGCGGAGGCCCGGCGGCTCACGCTTGCCCCGGCCCGGATCGAGCGGACCCGGCACCGGCGCAAGTACGCGGCGGGCACCATGGCCAAGGACAAGAGCTTCTACTTCACCGGCCCCGAGGAGCGGCTGCGGCTACGGGCCAGGAACCTGCACACGTTCGTCGAGCTGAGCGAGGGCGTGGACGACGACACGTGGATGCACCACCTGCGCCGGGGCGACTACTCGGCGTGGATCCGCGACTGCCTGGGCGACGCGGAGCTGGCGGACGAGGTCGCGGCGCTGGAGCGCGCGGAACGGGACGGCCCGCCGCAGGAGAGCCGGCGGCGCGTGGCCGACCTCATCGGCGCGCGCTACACCCTGCCCGCCGAGCCCACGGCGTACGACCCCGACCACAAGGACCGCTGACGACCGGTGCCCGGACAGGCCGGGCCCCGACCGCGGCTCAGGCCGGAGCGACGGGCGGCTTGATCGGGGTGCGGCCGCGGCCGAGCACCCAGAGCATCGCCGCCAGCCCGGCCACCTGGAGCGGCCAGCCCATGACGATCTTCGCGAAGCCGAGCGCCGCCACCGCCTGGTCCCCGCCACCGAACAGGTAGACGGGACCCTGCACCGCCACCCGCACCGCACAGGGCAGCATGAGCAGCCAGGTCAGCCGCGTGCACAGCTTCACGATGCCGGGATCCTTGTGCCAGGCGGTCGGATCACCGGTGACCGAACCGATCAGGAAGCCCACGACCGGCCATTTGGTGACGATCGAGATCAGCATCGCCACCATGTAGCCGGCGTTGTACAGGATCCCGGGCAGGAAGTAGTCTTTCGCGTCGCCCGTACGGCTGGCGAAGAACGCGCCGATCGCGATGCCGATCAGGCTGTTGATCACGAACTGTGGCGAGGACCGCTGGATGATCCGCACCGCCAGCAGCAGCACCGCCAGCGAGATGCTGACGATGAGCGACGTCTTCAGGTCTTCGGTGGTGATCCACGACAGCGTGAACGCGATCGTCGGCACCGCCGCCTCGATGATGCCCCGCACACCGCCGAACGCCTTGGCGAGCTGTGCTCGCACCGCCGCCTCAACGGTGTCGTGGGCGACTTCTTCCGCCTCAGCACTCACCTGATCAACTCCCTGGGCGCAGCTCGTAACGCGGATTGAACATCACCTTGCGCCCGTCCTGCATGCTGACCAGGCCCTCGGCCTTGACGATCCGGCCGGGCTCGATGCCCGCGATCTTACGGCGGCCGAGCCAGACCAGGTCGATCACGTCTGACCCGTCATAGAGCTCGGCCTCGAGAGCGGGGGCACCGCCCCGCGGACGCAGTGTCACCGTACGTAGCGTACCCGCCACGCAGAAGCGTCGACGGCCGCCACACGAGACGATCGGGGTCGCTCCGATCTCGTCGGCGTCTTCTCGCAGTTCCTGGGCCTCGATCTCGGACTGGGTGGATGCCAGCCGACTGAAGAACCCGCGCAATCCCCCACGTTTGGGGGGCTCTGCCGTACTCATGATGGTTCAGCCTATGTGAATGTCAGCCCTTAGCGAATCTCGCTGATTTCAGGACCTCGTTTGAACGGGTTGAGGCCCGGCCGCTCCTCGCCCTCGCTCGCCTGATCGTTGGGCCGGCGCAGCGGGATCGCCTCCTCCCGCGCCATCGGCTCGTCACCGCGGACGACCACGACGTCCTTGATGAAGTCGACGTACGCCGCCGCCACCGTGTCGTCGACGGCCGCCTTGCCGGAGACCACCGCGAGCAGGAACCAGCGCGGGCCGTCGATGCCGAGGTAGCGGACCGGTCTGGTGTTGCCGTCGGTCTTCATCTCGCCGGTCAGCTCGCTGCCGAACGGCCCCTCGCGCTCCTCCAGGTGCTTGGCCTGGGCCAGGATCTTCGTCTTCACCTCGTCCCACAGGCCCGAGCTGCGCGGCGCGGCCAGGGCCTGGAGCTGCAGCGAGCTGTCCTCGTACAGGACGACCACGCCGACGTGCTGATCCCCGACCGAGGCCAGGCGCACGTCGAAGTCGGGGTTGTGCGGCAGCCGCAGACCGCCCAGGTCGATCCGGTCGGTCTCCGGGTGGGGCTCGTCGGCGTCCCACGGGCCGGACTCTCGCGTGGGGGCCGCAGCCTCCTGCTCGCCCACTTGCTCCGGCTGCTCACGACGACGACGTCGGAACACGTTCCTCACTCTCCCTGCTCATCGGGCCACTCGCGGGGCCCCTTGTCGGTCGGGCCCCGGCCGGGACCCCTTGCTGCGCACCGGTCAGCGACCGGTCGATCCGAACCCGTTGGCGCCGCGTACGGACCCCGGCAGGCGCTCGACCTCGGAGAAGACCGCGCGCTCGACCCGCTGGACGACGAGCTGCGCCACGCGGTCGCCCCGCTTGAGCCGGAACGGTTCCTTGGCGTCGGTGTTGATCAGCGTCACCCTTATCTCGCCCCGGTAGCCGGCGTCCACCGTGCCGGGGGCGTTGACCAGTGTGACACCGTTCCTGGCCGCCAGCCCCGAACGCGGGTGCACGAATGCGGCATAACCATCGGGCAGGGCGATCGCCACCCCGGTGCCGACCACGGCCCTTTCGCCGGGCATCAGCTCCACGTCCTCGGCCGCGTGGAGGTCGGCGCCCGCGTCTCCGGCATGGGCGTACGACGGCATCGGCAGCTCAGGGTCGAGCCGCTGGATGAGAATCTCCACGTTGCTCAAGGGTTCACCTCGTAGTCCTGGTGTTCGGCGGCGATGGCGGCCAGGTCGCCGTACTTGGCGAAGTGTTCCATGTTCACCTCGATGAACAGCGCTGCCGCGCGGACGGCGACCGGTCCGTCGGGGGCGCCGATGCGCCCCTCAGCCTCAAGGTACGCCTTCCTGCCCGAGATGCCGTTGCACCAGGCGCGCAGGTGGAGTGTCGTGCCCACGGGAACGGGGAGAAGGTAGTCGGTCTCCAGCCGTCCCGTCACATAGGGCTTGTGGAACAGGTAGACGGACATTCCGATGACCTCGTCCATGGCGGCGGCCAGCACACCGCCGTGCGCCAGCCTGGGCGCTCCCTGGTGCGCCTCCCCCACCGTGAACTCGGCCTCGACGGTGGCGCCGTCGGGGGTCCTGGCCGTGAGGTGCAGCCCGGTCGGGTGCCCGGTGCCGCAGCCGAAGCACTGGCTGTAGTGGGAGCCCAGGGTGGTGCCCGGCGCCGGCGCGTCGGGATGCGCCTCGGGCGCTCTGGCGCCCGGTGGCGGGGTGGTGAGGGAGGAACGAGTCACGGGTGACGAGGTTACTCCGTGTCCCCCCACCGCTCGTCCCCAGTCGCCGTGCCGCCCCGACGCCACCATCACACGGCCCAGCACCACCGCCACACGCGCCCGACGCCACCGCCTCACGGCCCAGCACCACCGCCTCACGGGCCCGACCCACCGCCACGCGGCCCAGCACCACCGCCTCACGGGCCCGACCCCACCGTCACGCGCCCCCGCCTCGCGGGGTACTCCCGGCCGCGCGGGCCTGCCCTCGGCCTCGCTGGCGGTGTGCGCCCCGACCTCGCGGGCGGTGGGCGCTCCGACCTCGCGGGCTTACGACCCTGCCGCGCGGGCCTGCGCCCCGGCCTCGCGGCCCTGCGCGCCAACACTGCCGTCACGCGCGGCGCCCTCTCCGTCACGCACCCCGGCAGCCTGCTCGCCAGACCCGGCGGCTCGCTCGCCAGACCCGGTGGAGCGATCGCCCGACTCGGTGGGCGCTTCGGACCCAGCAGGTCGATCACCCACGCCCGCAGACCGGCCACCCGGCCCAGCAGGCCGCTCACCCGACCCAGCGGGTCGCTCACCCGAGCCGCCAGGCCGCTCCGGCCACCCCCGGTCGCCGCCACCGTCGTCGCCGAGCAGCCCCCTCCCGGGACCCGGGCCGGGCGGAGGGGCGCCGCCTGGGGGTTCGTCGTCGTGGCCCGGTGGTAGCTCGGGTGGTTTGTGTCTCAGCTCCGGCAGCGCCCGGTAGATCACCGCCGCCACCGGAACCGCCACGGCGGCCCCCGCGATGCCCGCCAGGATGCCCCCGATGGACAGCACCAGGATGATCGCCAGCGGATGGAAGTTCAGCGCCCGGCCCACGATCAGCGGCTGCAGCACGTGGTTCTCGAGCTGCTGCTCCACGATGAGGATTCCCAGGAAGATCAGCGCGTAGACGAGCCCCTTGGCACCGAGCGTGACCAGGGTCGCGATGGTCCCGGCGAAGAAGATGCCGACGATGGGGATGAAGCTGGCGAAGAAGATCAGCACGGCCAGCGGCGCCCAGAGCGGCACCCCCATCCCGGCCAGCACGATGCCCATGATCAGCCCGTGCACGGCGGCCACCGCCACGGTGCCCTGGACGTAGTGGGAGAGCGTGGCCCACGCGGCCCGCCCCGCCCGGTCGACCCGCGGCGCCACCCCGCCGAACGCCTTCAGGAACCAGGACCAGATCCGGTCGCCGTCCTTGAGCAGGAAGAACGTCACGAACAGCAGCAACACGATCGAGGCGAGCACCTCGACGGCCACCGCGCCCGCGGACAGCACGGTGCCGGTGATGGCCGAGCGCTGCGCGTTGACCATGGCGGCGATCTCGTCGACGTAGCCGGTGATCTGCGCCTGCTGGAGGTGCAGCGGGCCGGTGATCAGCCACTCCTGAACGGTCCTGGCCGTCTCCTGCACCTGTTTGACCAGGTTGGGGAACTCCTCGCCGGCCCGCGCCCCCACCAGCCACCCGGTGCCGACGAGCACGGTGAGGGCCACCAGCATGGTGATCCAGGTGGCGTAGATGGGCCGCATGCCCGCGTTGCGCAGGCTTCTCGTCAGCGGGAACAGCAGCGCGGTCAGCAACAGCGCGATCGCCACGGGCAGCGCCACGAACGCGAGGCGGGCGATCACCTGGACGATGAAGTAGACGACCACGCCGACGACGATCAGGCACACGCACCATGCGGTTATCTTGGCCAGCACGGGCGGCACGAGCTTGGTTGGGCGGTCGGACAGCACGTGTTCAAGACTGGCATGTCCGGGCCCAGGATGCGCGCGGATAACGGCCGGGCAGCTCACAGCGTAATGAAGCAGCACGCCGCGCACCCATGCGACGGCACGTGGCTCACAGCCCCGAGATCGGGTCTGTGCAAGGGGTGGAGCGCGTGTCACCGTCATGGTCATGAAGGCTGTGGTGGTCCTCACCGTGCTGGCGTCCCTCATCGCCGCCCCCTCCCCCGCGTACGCCTCCCGCGCCGCCCTGGCGCTGGAGGTCCTCTCCAGCCGCGCCGACCAGGTCAGCGGCGGCGACGCCCTGATCAGGGTCCGTCAGACCCGCGGCGCGCGCCTCAAGGTCCTGCGCAACGGCGAGGACGTCACCCAGTCCCTCACGAAGACCGCGGACGGCCTCACGGGCCTGGTGACCGGCCTGGCCGACGGGGACAACACGATCACCGCGGTGGCGTGGCCGCACCGGGAGAGCCTGAGGGTGCGCAACCACCCGATCCAGGGGCCGATCTTCTCGGGCGCCCACCAGTACCCGTTCCTGTGCAAGACCGAGCGCAGCGGCCTCGGCCCGCCGGCCGTGGACAACCAGGACGGCCAGGGCATGCGCGTCAGCGGCGGCTGGAGCAAGGACTGCTTCGCCCCCACGGTCACCGACCGCCTCTACCGGTCCACCGACGGCACGTACAAGCCCATGCCCGCGCAGCGCCCCGCCGACCTGGCCACGACCACGCTGCTGGACGGCCGTACGGTCGACTTCGTGGTACGCCGCGAGCGCGGCGTCATCAACCGCTTCCTCTACTCGATCGCCATGCTGGAGGACGGCTGGAACGGCCGGGCGATCTACCGGTTCGACGGCGGCGTCGCGATCGGCCACGACCAGGGCACGCTGGGCGGCGCCGCCCTCGACCCGTACGGCCTGGGCAAGGGCTACGCGATCCTGCACTCCTCGGGCACCCGCACCTCCACCCACTACAACCTGATCCTGGGCGGCGAGACGGCCCTGATGGTCAAGGAGCGCTTCGTCGAGCGGCACGGCCTCCCGCTCTACACGGTGGGCGTGGGCGGCTCGGGCGGCGCCATCCAGCAGTACATCTACGGCCAGAACCACGGCAACAGGGTGATCGACGCCGCCGTCCCGCAGTATTCCTACCCGGACATGGTCACCCAGACCATCCACGTGGGCGACTGCGAGCTGCTCGAACGCTACATGGACCACAACCCCCGCTGGGCGAGGTGGGACGACCGTACGGCCCTGATCGGCATGAACGCCAGCGACACCGTGCCCAACCCGTACACCGGCCGGCCCGGCTCCGACGAGTGCGTCAACGGCTGGCGCGGCCTGACCCCGCTGAGCATGAACCCGCTGTGGACCTCCAACAACGACCCCGAGTGGCAGCGCATGGACCCGCCGGGCGTCAAGGACACCGTCCAGTGGACCCACTGGGACGACCTCAGGAAGGTCTACGGCGTGGACGAGCGCGGCTATGCCCGCTCGACCTGGGACAACGTGGGCGTCCAGTACGGGCTGAGGGCGCTCACCGACGGAGTGATCACGCCGGAGGAGTTCCTCGACGTCAACGCCAAGGCGGGCTCGTGGAAGGAGGCGGCCGACATGGTGCAGGAGGGCTGCCCGTTCGTGCCCTCCGCCTGCCCGGCCGACCTCGACCCGTGGAGCGCCCGCAACGCCAACCTGGGCGACCCGGCCCCGAGGCGTACGGGAGACCCCGTCGCGATCAGGAACGTGCAGCGCAGCGGCCTGGTGTTCCGCGGCGACATCGACCTGCCGATCATCGACTGGCGCCCGTACCTGGAGGACCAGCTCGACATGCACAACTCGCACCAGTCGTTCGCCTCCAGGAAGCGGATGCTGGACCACGACGGCCGGGCCGGCAACCAGGTCATCTGGTTCACCGACGCCCGCCCGGACGGGCCGAAGTTCGACCAGACGCCCGAGGCGCTGCGGGTGATCGACGAGTGGATGGCCAATATCCGGAAATATCCGGCGCGCGGCGTGACGGGCAACAGGCCGCCCGACGCCGTGGACCGCTGCTTCGCCACGGACGGCACCCAGATCGCGGCCGGCCCGCACGTCTGGGACGGGGTCCTCGACCGCCGCTCCCCCGGCGCCTGCACCCAGCGCTTCCCGCTCTACTCGACCTCCCGCATCGTGGCGGGCGGCCCGATCGAGGGCGGGGTCTACAAGTGCCGGCTCCAGCCGGTCGAGCGGGCCGTCGCGCGGGGCCTGTACGGCTCCTGGCAGCCGACGCCGGACCAGCGCGCCCGGCTGAAGCAGATCTTCCCTACGGGCGTGTGTGACTACTGACGGGCAGCTCCCGCATGGAGCGCATGGGCGAGGTGACCACCCACAGGAACGCCAGGCAGGCGCCGCACGCGGCGACCAGCAGCGTGTTCCTGACCCCGATCGCCTCGCTCAGCGCCCCGCCCAGCAGGCCGCCGAGCGGCATCGTGCCCCAGACGAGGAAGCGGATGGTGGCGTTCATCCGGCCGAGCAGCGGCTCGGGTGTGATGGCCTGCCGGAAGCTGAGCTGCGTGACGTTGAAGACGACCGCGCCCGCGCCGAAGCAGAACTCGAACACGACGAACAAGCCCAGCCGCCAGTCGGCCTCCACCCACGGCACCAGGAACATCAGCGGCGCGGGCAGCCCGATGGCCAGCCAGATCGTCGGCCCCTGCCCGAAGCGCGCGGCGATCCGGCGGTTGACCAGCGCTCCGGTGACGCCCCCGAGCCCGCCGGCGGCCATGAGCAGCCCGATGGTGCCCGGGGCCAGCGCGAGGTCCCTGGCCAGCAGCAACAGGATCGGCGGGTGGGCCATGGTGGCGAACAGGTTCGCGGTGGCCGCACACCCCGCGACGCGGCGCAGCAGCCGATGCCCGAGCACGAACCTGACGCCCTCCCCGATCTCCCTCCCCAGGTGGCCACGGCGGCGCTCCTGGCGGGCCTCCGGTTTGCGGATGGTGGCCAGGCACAGGGCCGACCAGGCGAACCCGGCCACGGTGACGACGAGCGCGAACGGCGCGGTGAGGAACTGGATCAGGTAGCCGCCGGCGCCGGGCCCGCCGAGCTGCGCCACCGTACGCACGCCCTCCAGCGCGGAGTTGCCCTCGACGAGCCGCTCGCGCCCGACGAGGTGCGGCAGGTAGCTCTGGTACGCGGCGTCGAAGAACACGGTGAACACCCCGAGCACGAGCGCGACGGCGTAGAGCTGGTGGATCGTCAGCCCGTCCAGCCACCAGGCCACCGGCACGGAGGCCAGCGCCAGGGCCCGCGCCCAGTCGCTGACCACCATCACCGCGCGCTTGCTCAACCGGTCGACGATCGCCCCGGCAGGCAGCCCGATCACCACGAACGCCAGCGTCTGGCACGCGGCCAGCGCGCCCACCTCGAACTCCGAGGCGTGCAGCGCCGAGACCGCGACCAGCGGCAGGGCCAGCACCAGGATCTGGGTGCCCGCCTGGCTGGCGCTGTCGGCCAGGAACAGCCCACGGAAGTCGTGATCTTTTAACAAGCTCACGAAAAGAGAATCCATGACCGATTGATAAAAATCAACCGGTTATAGGGTGGCCTGCCATGGGCACCAAACGCCGCCCGGCCACCGAGGCCGAGGCCCGCGCGCTGGCCTCCGCCATCCGCCTTCGCATCCTGCGGCTCTGCCTCGACCAGGCGCTGACCAACAAGGAGATCGCGAGCCGGCTCGGTGCCAATCCCGCCACCACGCTCCACCACGTGCGCAAGCTGGTCGACACCGGCTTCCTGGCGGCCGAGCCGAGCCGTCCCGGCCCGCGCGGCTCCACCGAGATCCCCTACCGCGCCACCGGCAAGTCGTGGGAGATGGACGTCCGCGAGAGCGGCGTGACCGGAGCCAACACCGCGATCCTCGACGCCTTCCTGGAGGAGGTCAGGCTCGCCGACGTCGAGGAGGGCGACTTCACCCGGCTCGGCCTCAGGCTCACCGCGCAGGGCCGGGAGGAGCTGCGCAGGCGGCTGCAGGAGGTGTTCGACGACTTCCAGGGCCGGCAGTCGCCGCCGGGCGGGGAGGCGTATTCGGTGTTCCTCGCCCTCCACCGCGACGTCGCCAGAGAAGGCTGACGCCGGGCACCCCGCGGGGGCGCCCGAGCGCCGGTCAGCCCAGGTGGACCTCGACCTTCAGCTCGTCGCCGTAGTCGAGCACGAACTCCTCGACGTTGCCCGCCGCGCACAGGTCGTCCTGCGCCTGCCGCACGAGCTCCACGTCGGGCGCCCACACGGTCAGCCGGGAGACCTCGGCCCGCATCGACTGCTTGGCCTCCGACTTGGCCTTGCGGACCTGCCCGAGCACCTCCGAGGCCACCGCCAGCACGGCCGGGTCGCCCTCGCCCCGCTCCGTGAGCGGCCAGGCGGCGCGGTGGACCGAGCCGTCGCGCCACCACGACCACACCTCTTCGGTCACGAAGGGCAGGAACGGCGCGAACAGCCGCAGCAGCGTGTCGAGCGCCTGCCGCAGCGCCGCGTGCGCCGACGCCGAGGCGGCGCCGGACTCGTACGCGCGGGCCTTGACCAGCTCCAGGTAGTCGTCGCAGAACGCCCAGAAGAAGCGCTCCACGGCCTCGATCGCCCGGGTGTGGTCGTAGGCCTCGAACGCCTCCGTCGCCTCGCGTACGGCGTCGCTCAGCGCCGTCAGCATCGACCGGTCGAGGGGCTCGGTCACCTCGGAGCCGACGTCGTCGGAGGCCAGCCCGAGCACGAACTTGGAGGCGTTGAGAATCTTGATCGCCAGCCGCCGCCCGATCTTGAGCTGCCCCGCGTCGAAGGCGGTGTCGACGCCGTAGCGCCCGTTGGCCGCCCAGTAGCGCACCGCGTCGGAGCCGTGCTGCTCCAGCAGGTCGAGCGGGGTGACCACGTTGCCCTTGGACTTGGACATCTTCTTGCGGTCGGGGTCGAGGATCCACCCGGAGATCGCCACGTCGCTCCAGGGCGTGTCGCCGAACTCGTAGTGCGATCTGACCACGGTCGAGAACAGCCAGGTGCGGATGATCTCGTGGGCCTGCGGCCGCAGGTCGGCGGGGAAGACGCGGCGGAACAGGTCGTCGTCGGAGCCCCAGCGGCCGGCGATCTGCGGCGTGAGCGACGAGGTGGCCCAGGTGTCCATGACGTCGGGGTCGGCCATGAACCCGCCGGGCACGTCCCGCTGCTCCTCGGTGTAGCCGGGCGGCACGTCGGAGGACGGGTCCACCGGCAGCATGTCCTCGGTGGGCAGGATCGGCGCGTCGTGGACGGCCTGCCCCGACTCGTCGATCGGATACCACACCGGGAACGGCACGCCGAAGAAGCGCTGGCGCGAGATCAGCCAGTCGCTGGTGAGCCCCTCGACCCAGTTGTCGTAGCGCACGCGCATGTGCGGCGGGTGCCACGTCAGCTCGCGCCCGCGCGCCAGCATCCGCCGCCGCAGCTCCTCGTCACGGCCGCCGTTGCGGATGTACCACTGGCGGGTGGTGACGATCTCCAGCGGCTTGTCGCCCTTCTCGTAGAACTTCACCGTGCGCCGCACGGGCCGGGGCTCGCCCTCGAGGTCGCCCGACTCCCGCAGCAGCTCCACGATCCGCTCGCGGGCGCTGTGGACGGTCTTGCCGGCCAGCTCCTTGTACGGCTCGTCCTCCACGCCCTCCGGCGGCTCGGGCAGCAGCCGCCCGTCCCAGCCGAGGATCGGCCGGGTCGGCAGGTGCAGCTCCCGCCACCAGGTGACATCGGTGATGTCGCCGAACGTGCAGATCATCGCGATGCCGGTGCCCTTGTCGGGCTCGGCCAGCCGGTGGGCCAGCACGGGCACCTCGACCCCGAACAGCGGCGTCAGCACCGAGGTGCCGAACAGCTCCTGGTAGCGCTCGTCGTCGGGATGGGCGACCAGCGCCACGCAGGCCGGGATCAGCTCGGGCCGGGTCGTCTCGATCCAGACCGGGCCCTTCTCGCCGTAGAAGGAGATCTTGTGGAAGGCGCCGGGCCACTCCCGGTCCTCCAGCTCGGCCTGGGCGACGGCGGTGCGGAAGCTGACGTCCCACAGGGTCGGCGCCTCGGCGAGGTAGGCCTCGCCGCGCAGCAGGTTGCGCAGGAACGCCCGCTGCGACACCGCTCGGGACTCGTCGCTGATCGTGGTGTAGAGCAGCGACCAGTCGACCGACAGTCCGACCCGCCGCCACACCTCCTCGAACGCCTGCTCGTCGAGGGCGGTCAGCTTGTGGCACAGCTCCACGAAGTTGCGCCGCGAGATCGAGATCTCACGCTTGCCGGGCTTGTCCGGGGGGACGAACTCGGGGTCGTAGGGCAACGACGGGTCGCAGCGCACGCCATAGACGTTCTGCACCCGGCGCTCGGTGGGCAACCCGTTGTCGTCCCACCCGATCGGGTAGAAGACAGACTTACCGATCATCCGCTGGTAGCGGGCCATGATGTCGGTGTGGGTGAAGGAGAAGACATGCCCGACGTGCAACGACCCCGACACGGTCGGCGGCGGCGTGTCGATCGAGTAGACCTGCTCACGCGGCTTGGACCGGTCGAAGCGGTAAGTGCCCTCGTCCTCCCAGCGAGCTACCCATACCTGCTCCAAGCCGTCAAGGGTCGGCTTTTGGGGCATGGATGGACGGCGTAGTCGCTGTTGAGTCATGCCTCCTTATGGTACGGCTTCACGGGCGCGGCCTGCGGTAGAGACTAGTGTTCGTTACAAAGGGGAAGGGAGATCGACATGGCGGAGGACAAGCCCGATGTCGCCTGGCGTGTCATCGGTGGCCTGGTGGGCCTGGTGACCGCCTGGGCGGCGCGGAAGATCCTCGGGTTCGCCTGGCGGAAGGCGACCGGCAAGGAGCCGCCCATCGACACGGACTCGCCCGAGGTCAGCATGGGTGAGGCGATCGGCTACGCCGTCGTCATGGGAGTGGGCATGTCAGTGGCGCAGATCGTGGTCAACCGGACCGCCAAGAAGCGCTACGACGCGTGGAAGTCTGTGAAGCAGGTGTCTCCAGGGCCGTGAGGAACTCGCTGGCCCAGCGGTCCACGTCGTAGGTGGCGACCCGGCGGCGCATCGTCCGCATCCGCCGGGCCAGCTCGTGCGGCGTGGCGCGCATCGCGGCCAGCATCTGCCTCTTGACGTCCTCCACGTCGTACGGATTGACCAGATAGGCCTGCCGCAGCTCGTCGGCGGCCCCGGCGAACTCGCTGAGCACCAGCCCGCCGTGCAGGTCGTGGTGACAGGAGATGTACTCCTTGGCCACCAGATTCATCCCGTCGCGCAAGGGCGTGACGACCATGACGTCGGCCGCCAGATAGAGCGCCGCCAGCTCCTCGTGGCCGTAGGACTGGTGGAAATACCAGATCGGCTGGTAGCCGAGCTGGGCGTGCTCCCCGTTGATCCGGCCGACCTGCAGCTCGATGTCGTCGCGCAGCCGGCGGTATTCGTCCACCCGCTCCCGGCTCGGCGTGGCGATCTGCACGAACACGGCCTCGCCGGGCCGCAGCTGCCCGGCCTTGAGCAGCTCTCCGAACCCCTCCAGCCGCTGCCCGATGCCCTTGGTGTAGTCGAGCCGGTCCACGCCCAGCAGCACGTGCTCGGGGTCGCCCAGCTCCATCCTGATCTCCTTGGCCCGCGCCACGATGTGCGGCTCGCGCACGATCGAGTCGAGCTGCGCGAAGTCCACCGAGATCGGGAACGCCTGCGTGGTCACGATCCGGTCGTCGAGGAAGATCTCGTTCCCCTTGTACGGCAGCCCGAGCAGCCGCCGGCACAACCTGCGGAAGTTCGAGGCGCCGCCGGGCAGCTGGAAGCCCACCAGATCGGCCCCGAGCAGCCCTTCGACCAGCTCCTTGCGCCACGGCAGCCGCCAGAACAGCTCCGTCGGCGGGAACGGGATGTGCAGGAAGAACCCGATCCGCAGGTCGGGCCGGAGCCTGCGCAGCATGGCGGGCACGAGCTGGAGCTGGTAGTCCTGCACCCACACGACCGCGCCCTCCTCGGCGGCCTCGGCGGCCGCGACGGCGAAGCGCTCGTTGACGGACCGGTACGTCTCCCACATCGCCCGGTCGAACACCGGCGGCGCCACCACGTCGTGGTAGAGCGGCCACAGGGTGGCGTTGGAGAAGCCCTCGTAATAGAGCTCCACCTCGCTGGCCGACAGCGGCACGGGGATGAGACTCATCCCGTCCTGCTCGAACGGCTCCAGCTTCTCGTCGGGCGCCCCGTGCCAGCCGGCCCAGGCGCCATGGCGGCGCTGCATCACCGGCGCTATCGCGGTGACGAGCCCTCCTGGACTCCTGCGCCACGAGGCCGCTCCGTCAGGCTCGATCGTCCGGTCCACCGGCAACCGGTTCGCGACGATCAGAAACGAGCTACGGCCACTCACGCAGTCCTCCTATGGGGTCATGTGTCAGGAGAGCCGCCGAGTGCGCGGCTCACAGCGGCCGCCACCGACTCCGGCCCCGCATGGGGGATGATCGCGGCGATGTGGGAATCGGGCCTGATGAGCCATGCCTCATCCGGCCCGGCGCCGAGCCTCTCAGCGAGCGAGCCAGTCCCATCCATCTCCGCGAGCCCGCGTACGGCGAGCGGCGCCGTAATGACCTTGCCCAGGACCTGCACAAACAAACTCGAATCGCACATATCACCCAATAGCACGAGAAATCCGTCCCGGGCAATCTGCCGCAATCTGCCCCCGGGAAGCGGCACGTCGGGCAGGATCACGCCCGGCGCGGGCACGCACAGCGCTCCCTTCGGCGGCCTGCCGAGGAAGGGCCGCGACGGCTCGGGCGTGGTGAGCGGCGAGTCCACATACCAGTACGGCTCGGCGAAGCGCCCCGAGTCCACCTCGGCGACCCGGCCGCCCTCCAGCACGGCCCGCCTGCGCATCCGCTCCTCCACGCTCCTGGGCGCGAGGAAGCGCATGGTGGCCGCGGTGACCTGCAGGTTCTCCCGCGCGGCCGCGTGCCGCTCGGCGTGGTACGACTCCAGCAGCCCCTCCCCCGCCCAGCCGTTGAGCACGAAGGCCAGCTTCCAGGCCGCGTTCTCGGCGTCGGGCACGCCGGAGTTGAGCCCCCGCGCGCCGAACGGGGCCACCAGGTGGGCGCAGTCGCCCGCCAGCAGGACCCGGCCGACCCGCATGCGGGAGGCGATGCGCGAGTGGAAGCGGTAGGTGCTGTGCCAGAGCAGCTCGTACGACCGATCCCCGATGATCTGCCGGATTTTTCGCGATATATCGGCTTCTGTTGGGATGAAGTCCGGCGCGATCTGCCAGTCGATCCGGTACGTGCCGCCGGGGCAGGGATGGATGAGCACCTGCCGCCCCGGGTTCCAGACCGGGTCGAAGTAGAAGCGGCGCTCGTTCTCCCAGCCAGGCAGCTCGGCCTTGATGTCGCAGATCAGGAACTGGTCCTCGAACGTCTCCCCGGAGAAGGCCACCCCCAGCCCCCCGCGTAGCCCCTGGGCCCTGGCGCCCGCGCAGGCCAGCACGTAGGGCGCGCGCAGCCGCCGCTGGCCGCAGTGCACGGTGACGCCCGTGGAGTCCTGGGACAGGCCGGTGACCTCGTGGTCCCAGCGCACCTCGATGAGCGGCTGCCCGGCGATGACCTCGTCGAGGATCTGCTCGGTGCGGCTCTGGGAGATGTTCACGCAGGGCGGCAGCGGCCCCTCGCGCTCGAACGTCCAGGAGAACAGCTCACGGTCGCGGTAGTAGGTGCGGGCCGTGGTCCAGGCCAGGCCCTCCTCTGCCACCCTGCCCGCCCCGGCGGCGGCCCAGATGTCGAGCACGTCGCGCTGCTGGCAGATGGACTTCGAGCCGCCCCTGCCCCGCGACGGGCGCTGGTCGAGCACCAGCACCTGGACGCCCCAGCGGGCCAGCAGCAGCGCGGCGCTCTGCCCGACCGGGCCCGCGCCGATCACGATGACCTGTGCGTCGTTCCTCATGACTGCAGCTCGTCCCACACCTGCCGGTCGCGCTCGGCGGTCCAGATGCGTGGCCGCTCGACGCCGTGCAGCTCGTCCCAGAGCCTGGAGACGTTGAACGGCAGGCAGTGCTCGAAGATCGGCCAGGCGCCGTAACGCGGCTCCAGGGCCCGGTGCGTACGCTCGAACGCCTCCTTCATCGACCCCGCCGCGCCCACCTCGCGCAACATCACCGCCAGGAAGTCGCGCGTCTGCCCGATCGCCGCCGCCACGCCGTCCTTCCCCCTGGCCACCGCGCCCCGGCCGCCGACCAGCGTCTCCGCCCCGAACGACGCCACCCGGTCGAGCGTCCCCGAGGACCACTCCCGGTGGAAGGCGTCGCCGGTGTAGAGGGCGGCCTGCGACTCCACCAGGTCTCCGGCGAACATGATGCGCCGATCCGGCAGCCACGCCACCAGGTCACCCTCGGTGTGGCCGCGCCCGCAGTATTGCAGGACGAGGTCGCCCCGCCCGCCGCCAAGATCGATGCTGAACCGGTCGCTGAACGTCGCCGTCGGCCACGTCAGGCCCGGGATCGAGCCCGGCTCCTTGAACAGGCGCGGCATCCTGCCGTATTCGCTGGCCCAGTCCTGCTCGCCGCGCTCGGCGATCAGCTCGCGGGTCTTCTCGTGGGTGACGATCACGTCCGCGCCGAACGCCGAGGCGCCCAGCACCCTGACCGCGTGGTAGTGCGACAACACGAGGTATCTGACCGGCTTGTCCGTGTGCTCGCGCAGCCGGGCCAGCCACTCGCGGGCGGCCACCGGCGTGGCCAGCGCCTCGAAGCAGACGAGGAAGTCCTCCCCCTCGATCGCGCCCACGTTGGGGTCGCCCTCGGCCGTGAGCGCGTAGACGCCCTCCGCCAGCACCTCCAGAGACTGCCTCTTCTCGCCGAGATCCGCCGACGAGGCGAACGGCTTGGCCATCGCTCCTCCTCCGCTCAGCCGTCGAAGTCCATCCGCACGCCCGACGTCCTGCCCATGCCCATCTCTTCCGAGATCAGGCGCACTCCCCGTGCCACGCCGGCCGCCTGGACCGCACCGCGTGGAAGCGCCCCGCGACGTGGCCGGGCCGGCGTTTCATCTCTTGACAGGGAAGTCAGGACGGTGATTGGTTTACCGAACATTCGGTCAGTTGACAAGGGAGACTTGCGTTGGAGAGCGCGCGTCGCATGATGGACGCCGACACCGCCTCCGCGGCCCTGGGCATCGAGTTGACGGAGCTGGGCGAGGGCCGGGCGGTGTGCCGCATGACCGTGACGGGCCAGATGATCAACGGCCATGACCTGTGCCACGGCGGATACGTGTTCCTGCTGGCCGACACGGCGTTCGCGTGCGCCTGCAACACCTACGGCCCGGTGACGGTGGCGGCGGGCGCAGAGATCACGTTCGTCTCCCCCGCCCGCGCGGGCGACGTGCTGGTCGCCGAGGCGGCCGAGCGCACCCGCTACGGGCGCAGCGGCATCTACGACATCACCGTGCGAAGGCCGGACGGACAGGTGGTCGCGGAGTTCCGCGGCCGGAGCCGGGAGCTGAAGTGAGACTTGGAGATCCCCCTGCCGCCCACGAGCTCGACCCGGTCGAGCGGGTGTCCCGCGACGAGCTCATGGCGCTGCAGCTGGAGCGCCTGCGGCGGACCCTCGACCACGCGTACCAAAACGTCCCGATTTATCGGGAAAAATTTGACCAAGCCGGGGTACATCCGAGCGACTGCAAGGAGCTCGGTGACCTGGCGAAGTTCCCCTTCACCACCAAGCAGGACCTGCGCGACAGCTACCCGTTCGGCATGTTCGCCGTCCCCCGCGAGCAGGTGGCCAGGGTGCACGCCTCCAGCGGCACCACGGGGCAGCCGACCGTGGTTGGCTACACCAGGAACGACATCGACGTCTGGGCGGAGGTCATGGCCCGCTCGATCCGCGCCTCCGGCGGGCGGCCCGGCGACATCGTGCACGTGGCCTACGGCTACGGCCTGTTCACCGGCGGGCTGGGCGCGCACTACGGGGCCGAGCGGCTGGGATGCACGGTGGTGCCCGTCTCGGGCGGCATGACGGCCCGGCAGGTGCGGCTCATCGCGGACTTCCGGCCCGACATCGTCATGATGACGCCGTCGTACATGCTGGCCCTGCTGGACGAGTTCGCCGCCCAGGGGCTGGACCCGCGCGCCGCGTCCCCGCGCGTCGGGATCTTCGGCGCGGAGCCGTGGACGGAGCGGATGCGCGCGGAGATCGAGGAGCGCTTCGACCTGCACGCCGTGGACATCTACGGCCTGTCCGAGGTGATCGGGCCCGGCGTGGCGAACGAGTGCGTCGAGAGCAAGGACGGCCTGCACGTCTGGGAGGACCACTTCTACCCGGAGACCGTCGATCCGTTCACCGGCGAGCCGGCCGAGGCGGGCGAGCTGGTCTTCACCAGCCTCACCAAGGAGGCCATGCCGGTCATCCGCTACCGCACGCGCGACCTGACCCGGCTGCTGCCCGGCACGGCCAGGCCCGCGTTCCGCCGCATGGAGAAGGTGACCGGGCGCACCGACGACATGATCATCGTGCGCGGCGTGAACGTGTTCCCGACCCAGATCGAGGAGCTCGTGCTGGCCACGCGGGGCCTGTCTCCGCACTTCCAGCTGCACCTGACGCGCCCGGAGCGACTCGACGTGATGACGGTCAGGGTCGAGGCGCGTCCCGAGCTCGGCGGCGGGCGGGGCGAGGCGGGCGAGGCGCTGCGCAGGGCGGTCAAGGACGTCGTCGGCGTGAGCGTGGAGGTCGAGGTCGTGGATCCGGAGACGCTGGAGCGATCGGTCGGGAAGCTCAAGCGGGTCATCGACCGGCGAGCTGCGGCGGACGACCACGACAAGCAGGGATAATCGGGCATATGGCCACTCCAGCCCCTACGCGTCAGCGCAGGCGCGGGCACGACCCCGAGTCCGTGCTGTCCATCGCCGTGGGCGTCTTCAACGAGCGTGGCTACGACGGCACCAGCATGGAGGACCTCGCCAGGGCGCTGGGCGTCACCAAGTCGGCCATCTACCACCACGTGCCGGGCAAGGAGCAGCTCCTCGCCCGCGCCCTCGACCGGGCGCTGGACGGCCTGTTCGAGATGGTGGCCGACGAGCGCGCCGCCTCGGGGGCGGCCATCGAGCGGCTGGAACGGGTCGTACGGCAGAGCGTGCGCATCCTCGTCGACCGGCAGCCGTACGTGACGCTGCTGCTGCGGGTGCGCGGCAACAGCCGCACCGAGCGGGCGGCGCTGGAGCGGCGGCGAGAGTTCGACGCTTTCATCAGCCACCTGGTCGGACAGGCGGCGGCGGAGGGCGGCATCCGGGCCGACCTGGATCCCGCACTGGTGACGCGGCTGCTGTTCGGCACCGTGAACTCGATCACCGAGTGGTACCACCCGTCACGCGGCGCCTCCGCCGACGACCTGGCGGACGCGTTGATCACGATGATGTTCGACGGGCTGCGCTCGAACGCGGCCTAGAGACCTGCCACGGGCTCGCCGCCGGGAGGCAGGGCTACGGGTCGAGCTCGTTACGCCGCGGGGACTCGACGGCCTCGGGCTGCCCGTCACCGGGCAGCGGGCGTTTGACGCGCAGGTCGTTGCGGATGGTCTCGCCGAGCTTCTTAGTGGCCATGCGGTTGAGCGCGCCGCCGGCGACGGCGCCGGTCAGGAACGGGCCGAACGTGGTCAGGTGGCGGCCCAGCGTACGCATGAGACGGTTGCGCAGAGCCGTCTTGGTGGCCGCTCCGAGCGCCAGTGAGACGGACGCGGGCGCGAGGGGGTCGATGCCGCGTTGCTTGGCCCAGGCGGCCGTGAAGGCGACCGCGCGCTGGGTGCCGGAGCCCTGGACCCGTACGCCGTAGACCTCGTGCAGCTCGGCCAGGAGCTTGACCTCGATGGCGGCGACGACGATCGTCTCGGCGACGAGCTGGGCGGGGGCGGAGAGCAGGAGGGGTGGCGCGGCGAACTCGGCCGCGGCCAGTGCTCCGCCGATGGCGCCGACCGTCATCGTGGCCTTCTGCGCGGTGCGCACCAGGTCGTCGGCGAGCTCCTCGCCGGTCAGGCCGTGATGATGTTCGGCAAGGGTGTGCAGATCCCGGATCGGGATGCGCGGCGCGATGTTGAGGAAGACGTCCGCCAGCCAGCGTCCCCGGCCCGCGCCGGTCGCGCGTGCCCTTTTGGCTCCCGCGGACAACGCCTGGGCTAGGCGGCCGAGCAGCCTGCGCCGCTCGGCCGGCTCGAGCTCACCGGACGCGGTGAGCCTGCCTACGAGCTCGCCGACCTCACGGTCGGGGTCGGCGATCTCGCTGCCTGGTTGCTGGTCTTTCTCCGGTACGGCCACGCGATGCCTCCATGTCTCTTGGTCGCGACCGCTCAGGGTTCGTGGGCTTCGGTCATCGCTCCCTCGCTACCCCGAGCACTTTCGCTCCAGAAATTAGGCGGCGCACTCCCGGCAAACCTGCTGGCCGTTCCTCTCAGAGGCCAGTTGGCTGCGGTGATGCACCAGGAAGCAGCGTGAGCAGGTGAACTCGTCGGCCTGGCGGGGAATCACCCGCAGGGAGAGCTCTTCGTTCGACAGGTCCGCACCGGGCAGTTCGAGCGACTCGGCCAGATCGGTCTCGTCGATGTCGATGCTGCCAGACGACTTGTCGGTGCGCCGCGCCTGGAGTTCCTGGAGGCTGTCTTCCCCCAGGTCGTCGTCTGTCTTGCGCGGGCTGTCGTAGTCGGTAGCCATTGTGCTTACTCCATCCCCCTCATCCATATGTGTTCGCGCTCATCGCGCGTCTTCTAACGTCCGGGAAGCCCATCTTGTGCCCGTTCCGTCGGGGAGATTTCCCATCGGTACCCCGCGGAAACGGACAACGAACCTCCCAACACGTCAGGGCCTGCTGCCGACGGCAATGGTTAGCCAAATATGGCGAAACCCACAGCCTTGGCGTCATGCACCACCGTGTTCGACGGCACATCCAACCACATGTGCGGCGCGAATGAGACGCCCCCCGGGCCTCAACACGCGCGTCAACACGCGGACGAACGCGCCTGAACGACACGCCCGTCAACGCCTCGGCAGCTGAATGGTCACGACAAGCCCTCCACCATCACGCGGCACGGCGGCCACATTCCCGCCGTGCGCCTGCACCACCGCACGCACGATGGACAGCCCGAGCCCCGCTCCCTTGGCCGATTCCACGCGGTCCGCATGGAGCCTCCTGAACGGCTCGAACAGGCTGTTCACCTCGTACGCCGGGACGTGCTGTCCCGTGTTGGCCACCTGAACAACCAAGGCACCGTCCACCATTCCCGTTCGGATCCAGACTTTTCCGTTTTCGGGAATGTTGTACTTCACGGCGTTCTCGAGCAGGTTGCTGATGGAGCGCTCGAGGAGCACGGGATCGCCTATGGTAGGCGCGCTGACCAGTTCGGCGCTCACGGTTACGCCGTGTTCCTCGGCGAAGGGCGTGACCTGTTCCAGCGCCGTCTCGGCGACGTCCTGAACGTCCAGCGGTTTGCGCACGGCGAGTTCGCGCTCGCTCCTGGCGAGCAGCAGCAATCCCTCGATGAGCTTCTCGTTACGCGCATTGACCTCGAGGAGGGTACGGCCTAGCGCTTTGAGGTCCTCCGACGCCTCCGGATCCGACAGGGCGATCTCCAGGACCGTCCTGTTGATGGTCAGGGGCGTACGCAGCTCGTGCGACGCGTTGGCCACGAACCTGCGCTGGGTGTCGAAGGCGACGTTGAGCCTGGTGAGCATGGCGTCGAAGGTGTCGGCCAGCTCCTTCAGCTCGTCGTTGGGGCCCTCCAGGGCGATGCGCTGGTGGGCCAGGGTGCTCTCGGACAGCTTGCGCGCCGTCACGGTCATCTGCGCGACCGGCTTGAGCGCCCGGTCGGCCACGAAGTAGCCGATGATGAGCGCCAGGATCCCCACACCCACCAGCGCCATGGGCGCGCTGCCGAGCAGCGCGTCACGGGCGTTGATGATCGCCAGCTGTTCGTACTGGCGCCAGCGGACCTGCATCTGCGCGTCGGAGATCGGGTCCAGCCCGGTGTCGAGGGTCGGCCAGGCAGTGCTGATCGCTGTGCCGAGGATGACGTACACCGACAGCAGCAGCGCCGCGCCCGCCCCGAAGACGAGCGCGCCGTAGGTGAGCGTCAGCCGCCATCGGATGCTGACCTTGCCCGGCAGATCCTTCACACGATCCATAGTGGATCGCGAAGCCGGCGCCTGCTGCTCCAGCGGAGGGGGACCGTCCCAGGCGGGCGGGCCGACCGGGGGCGGCGCTTCCTGCACCCGCGTCGCCTTCCTCGCCGAGTGCGGACTGATCATCGGATGCGTCGGGCCCGCCTCACGCTCTGGCCGTTCACTCACAAGGCCTCCTCCGTCGGCCTTGTGAGTGCACTGCTGCGTCTGATGGTTCGCTCGCTCCGCTCGCTCACAACTTGTACCCAACCCCGGGCACAGTCTCGATCACCTGAGGCTCGCCCAGCTTCTTCCGCAGCGTCATCATGGTCACCCGGACCACGTTCGTGAAGGGATCGATGTTCTCGTCCCATGCCTTGTCCAGCAGGTCCTCCTGGCTGACCACGGCCCCTTCGGCCCGCATCAGCTCCTCGAGCACCGCGAACTCCTTCTTGGTCAGCACGACCTCCTTGCCGTCGCGCTCCACCAGCCGCTTGCCCGGGTCGAGCCGGATCCCGGCCCGCTCCAGGACGGGCGGCAGGGCGGGAGCGGAGCGGCGGCCGAGGGCCCGGACCCGCGCGACCAGCTCGATGAACACGAACGGCTTGGCCAGGTAGTCGTCGGCCCCCAGGCCGAGCCCCTCCACCTTGTCGTCCACGTCCCCCGACGCGGTCAGCATGAGGATCCGCGAGGCCGTCCGCTGCTCCACCAGCCGGCGGCACACCTCGTCGCCGTGCACGACGGGCAGGTCGCGGTCGAGCACGATCACGTCGTAGTCGATGTAGGAGGTCCGCTCCAGGGCGCCCCCGCCGTCGTACGCGACATCGACCGCCATGGCCTCACGCCGCAGCCCCGTCGCGATCGCGTCGGCGAGCACCCGCTCATCCTCTACCACCAGCACCCGCACGCCTGGTACACCTCTTCTCCGGATTCTGGGCACTCATTCTGCCCACGGCCTCGATAAGCGCACGGTAAGGCATGTTCAGGGCTGGGTGACCCCGCGGTGAGACGGCCCTTGGAGAAATTCATGTTTCGGTGGGCGACAAGCCGGGGTATGCCTGCGGGACACCCATTGCCCGGTCTTCATCTGGCGATGGGGTAACTTCGCCCCCCACACGGATCGAACCCCCAGAGAGTAGGTGAGATGGGCGAGTTCACGACCACGATCGAACACCGCCTCGACCAGGCTTACAAGGGCCTTCGGGAGGCCCGTAGCGTCGGCGACGACTACCTCGCCGACACACTCACCGCCGAGATCGAGGACCTGCGCAGGCTGGCCGACGATCACGGCATCCCGTTGCCCCGCTAGCCGTGCGAAACGGCCGGAGCCCGGCTCCGGCCGTTTCTCGACCCGGTTCAGCGATCAGACGGCGCGTTCGGGGTCCAGCCGCGCCAGCAGGTCGTGCAGTTCCTCGAACAGCCCGGGAGCCGCGCACAGCGCGAAGGCGGGGCTGACCGGCTCGCCGCGCAGCCCGCCGAGCCTGGCGCCCGACTCGGTGGCGATCAGCCCGGCCGCGGCGAAGTCCCACTGGTTGACGCCGCGCTCGTAGTACGCGTCCACCCGGCCGGCGGCCACGGAGCACAGGTCGACGGCGCACGAGCCCCCGCGCCGGATGTCGCGCACGCGGGGCAGCACCTGGGCCACCACCTCGCCCTGGACCGCGCGCTGGGCCTGGGCGTAGCCGAAGCCGGTCGAGACCAGCGCCTGCGCCAGCGGCACGCCGGTGTTGCAGCGCAGCCGCCCGGCCCCGAGCCAGGCGCCCTCGCCGAGCGCCGCGGTGTAGACCTCGCCGCGCGGCGGGACGTTGACGACACCGGCCACGACCTGGCCGTTCACCTCGACGGCGATCGACACCGCCCAGTCCGGCAGGCCGTACAGGAAGTTGACGGTGCCGTCGATCGGGTCGACGATCCAGCGCACGTCGGACTCGCCGGGCTCCTCCCCGCCCTCCTCGCCGAGGATCCGGTCGCCGGGCCTGGCGGCCAGGATGCGCTCGCGGATGAGCTCCTCCGACGCCTTGTCGAGGGTGGTGACCACGTCGGTGGGGCTGGACTTGGTCTCGATCTCGCCGGACATCGTGGGCCGCTTGGCGAGGAGCATGTCCCCCGCCTCGCGGGCGATGTCCTCGGCGAGCCTCAGGAAATCCGTCATCAGGCCACCGAGTCCGGGCGCTTCCACTCCTGTCCGAGCACGTGCTGGGCCAGGAAGGCCAGGACGGTCTCGTACCAGGCGACGGCGTTGCCGGGCTTGAGGATCCAGTGGTTCTCGTCGGGGAAGTACAGGAACTTCGACTCGACCTCGGTGCGGCGCAGGTCCCACCACAGGCGCAGCGCCTCGCCGACGGGCACGCGGTAGTCCTTGTCGCCGTGGATGACCAGCACCGGGGTGGTGATGTCGGTGAGGGAGTGGTGCGGGGACAGCAGCTGGTACCGCTCGGAGCCGGGCTCGCCGAACTCGCGCTGCCAGTACATGGAGGCGTCGGTGGTGCCGGCGAACTGGTCGAGGTTCCAGAGCGAGGCGTGGGTGACGATGGCCTTGTAGCGGTCGGTGTGGCCGGCCAGCCAGTTGGCCATGTAGCCGCCGTACGAGCCGCCCATCGCGGCGATGCGCTCGCTGTCGATGTCGTCCCTGGCCAGTGCCACGTCCACGATCGCGTCGAGGTCGGCCTGCGTGCGCGGGCCCCAGTTGCCCCAGCCGCGGTCGATCATCTCCTGGCCGTAGCCGGTGGACAGGCAGGGGTCGGGCATGAGCACGGCGTACCCGTGCTGGGCCATGATCCAGGACTGCCAGCGCCACTGCCAGTCGTTCCACGAGGCGACCGGGCCGCCGTGGATGAACAGCACGAACGGCGCGGGGTCCTCGGCCGAGGCGCCCTCCGGCAGCACGAGCCAGCCGCGGACGGTGGCGCCGTCGTCGGCGGTGGCGGAGATCTCGGTCAGCGTGCCGGGCACCTCGGGGCGCGGGGCGGGCGAGGGCGGCTCGGTGATCTCACCGGTGACCGCGTCGATCCTGGCCGGGGCGGGCGCGAGGTTGACGGCGCTGCGCAGCGCGTACACGAACCGGCCGTCGGGGGACGGGCTGAGGCCGAGGTAGGCGCAGTCGTCCTGGGTGAGCCTGGTCGCCTCCCCCTCCAGGGGCACGCGGAAGACCGGGCGGCGGCCCTGGAAGTCGGCGGCGAGGTAGACGGTCGAGGAGTCCGGCGACCACTCCACGTCCGCGGGGAACAGGTCGGGCGCGTACGCGCGGCCCTGCCCCGTGGCGAGGTCGGCGATCCACAGCTCGCTGCGCGCCGAGATGTTCAGGCCCGTGAGCCGGTCGCGGGAGCAGGCGATCCTGGCGCCGTCAGGGGAGACGGCCAGCGGGCCGGTGAAGTCGTAGGCCTCGTCGCTGAGCAGCACCCGCCGCTCTCCCGTGGCGACGTCGATGGCCACCAGGTCGGTACGCCACTCGCCCTTGGGCAGGTAGTTGCGCCAGGTGGAGATCACGGTGGCGCCGTCGGGGGTCAGCTCGAAACCGCCCTCGCGCAGCGCGTCGCCGGCGTCGGGGGTCAGATCGCGCACGTCCTCCAGGCGGTCGTCGCCGAGCCGGGCCACGAACAGGCGGGGCCGGCCGGGGCCGAGGTCCTGGTCCCAGTAACGCACGGGGTAGCCCTCGTGCAGGACGGCGCTGATCCCGGCGTCCTTGCGGGCCTTGCGCTTCTCCTCCTCCGCGGCCTCCTCGCCGTCGAGCACGTCGGCGACGAACACGACCACGTCGCCGGCCGTGCGCACGGCCCCGATGCCACCGGGCCGGGCGGCCACCTGGCGGGCCTCACCGCCCGCGCGGGGCAGCAGCCACAACGAGGGGACCTCGTCGCCGGAGTCCTTGACGGTGGGGTCGGGGCGGGCGGAGGTGAACAGCACGTCCCCGGCGGTGGTGAAGACCGCGGCGGACTCGCCCTTGGCGGAGCGCGTCAGCCGGTACGGCTCGCCGTCCACGGGAACGGCCCAGAGCGCGGTGCCGAACGACTTTCCATCGGGGTTGAGGGACTGGACGGTGGAGATCAATCTGGAGCCGTCGGGCGAGAGCCGCAGCGAGAGAACCCGGGGGATGGCCACATAGTCACGTATGTCGTTGAATGCGCTCACTCGATCGAACCTACCTCGCGGAAGGGACCGCCGACACTCCCGCATAGGGTTGTCACGTGGGAATTTACGACGCCTTGCTGGTCCTGTCGTTCGGCGGCCCGGAGGGACCGGACGACGTGATGCCGTTCCTGGAAAACGTCGTGCGCGGCCGGGGAGTGCCGCGCGAGCGGCTGCTCGAGGTGGCCGAGCATTACCAGAGTTTCGGCGGGGTCAGCCCGATCAACCAGCAGAACCGCGACCTGGTCGAGGCGCTGCGCCCGGTCGCCGGCGTCCCGGTCTACTGGGGCAACCGCAACTGGCACCCGTTCGGCGAGGACACGGTGCGGCAGATGAAGGCCGACGGCATCCGGAAGGCGGCCGTGTTCGCGACGTCGGCGTTCGCCGGCTACTCGAGCTGCCGGCAATACTACGAGGACATCGCCCGGATCTCCGTCGACGGCGGCCCCGAGCTGGTCAAGATGCGCCACTACGGCGACCACCCCGGATTCGTGGCCGCGATGGCCGACCGCACCGGGGCGGCGCTGGAGCGGCTCGGCCGCGACGACGCCCAGCTGGTGTTCACCGCCCACAGCATCCCCGTCTCCATGGCCGAGACGGCCGGGCCGTCCGGCGGCCTCTACGAGGCGCAGCTGCGCAGGAGCGCCGAGCTGGTCAACCAGGCGCTCGGCCGCACCCAGCCGTGGGACCTGGTGTGGCAGTCGCGCAGCGGGCCGCCGCAGGTGCCGTGGCTGGAGCCGGACGTCTGCGACTTCCTGCGCAAGACCGACGCGAGGTCCGTCGTGCTGGTGCCGATCGGGTTCGTCTCCGACCACATGGAGGTCGTCTACGACCTCGACACCGAGGCCAGGGCGGTGGCGGCGGAGCTGGGCCTGCCGATGGAGCGGGCGGCGACGGCGGGCACGCACCCGAGCTTCGTGCGGATGGTGCGCGAGCTGATGGAGGAGCCCGAGCCGGTGCCGTGCGCGCTCACCTGCTGCCCGCCGCCGCGCAGGCGGCCTGAGGCGCCTCAGGCGCCTCAGGCGTAGGTGCGGGCGTACGCCTCGGCGATCCCCATGACCTTGTTCACGTAGTCCCACGAGTGGTTGTAGAACCAGATCGCCTTGCGCAGCCGCTCGCCGCCCTGGCCCGCCTTGTTGGCGCACAGGTAGTTGGCCGCGCCGGGCACGGCGTCGTACGGGCTCCAGATGTCCTTCTTGCCGTCCCCGTCGCCGTCCACGCCGTAGTGCTTCCACGTGGCGGGCATGAACTGCATCGGCCCGAGCGCGCCCGCGCTGGAGGGCCCGTTGTTGCGCCCGTGTGAGCTCTCCACCTGCCCGATCGCGGCCAGCACCGTCCAGGACAGCCCGGGGCAGCGGGTGGCGGCGGCCTTGTAGAGCTCCAGATAGCTGCCCGGCCGGCCGACGTTGACCTGCTGCGGCTGCTGCTGGGCGGGCTGCTGCTGCTTGGCGGTACGGGCTGCCGCGTCCAGCACGACGACCTGGGCGTCCTTGCCGAGCAGCTTGCGTACGCCCGACTCGCTGATCTTGCCTTCCTTGCCGTGCAGCAGCACCGCCACTCCCGGCGCGAACCCCAGCGACCGGCCCAGGTCCGCGCTCACCAGACCGTCCACGCCGTGCAGCCCGAGCGTGGCCGAGGCCGCGACGCGGAGCCGGGGCCCGCCGTCCACCTGGTACATCGCGCCCAGGATCATCCCGAACTTGCGTATCGCACCAGCGTCGGCGACCAGCCCGCCCCTGGCCAGCGCGCTCCACAGCGCGGGCTGGTCGGCCACGGGCTGCGGCGTCCAGGAGCGGAAGTCGGACGGGTCCACGGCCAGCAGGTTCAGCGCGGTGCCGGACACCTTGACCGCGCCCGCGTCCACCACGATCACCTTCTGCACGTGCTTCAGCTCTCCCAGGCGGAACCTGGTCTGCTTGGGCACGGTGCCCGGGGCGATCGCCAGCACGCGCGGCGGCGTGGAGGTGATGCCGGGACCGCCCTGGCCGAAGTCCTTGACCGGTGCGGCCGTGGGCACGATCTGGTCCAGGCGGGGAGCGGCGGACGGCCCGGTCTCCTGCTGGGGGCGGGGCTCCCGGCGTACGGGCTCCTGCACGGTCCTGACCAGGCCATCGTCCATGATCACGACGATGCCGCCGGCAGCGGCGCAGACCGCGAGCACGGCGATGACCATGAGCATGACCGCGCGAAGGCTGGGAAGACCGGACACCCGGGACACGTTAACTCACGCCCGCGCCAAATCACTTGCCATCCGGACATACAGTGCGCAATGGTTAGCTGCTTGAGTAAGGGGGAAACAGCGTGGTCGGGCCTTACCGGGGGTTGTTCGAGAGGCCCGGTGTCAAAGCTTTCGTGCTGGCCGGTCTCATCGGCCGGATGCCGATGTCCATGCTGGGCATCGGGGTCATCCTGCTGATCTCAACGCTCACCGACAACTACGCCACCGCCGGCGCGGTCGCCGCCACCTCCAACGTCGCCTTCGCCGTTGCCGCGCCCATGTCGGGCCGGCTGGCCGACAGGTTCGGGCAGGGGCGGGTGATCGCGCCGATCGCCATCGTCAACGCTCTCGCCCTGGCGGCCCTGATGATCCTCGCCGGGTCCGGGCTGCCCGAATGGACGCTGTACGCCTCGGGGCTGATCGTGGGCGCCACCTCGCTGTCGATCGGCTCGATGGTGCGCGCCCGCTGGTCGGTCATCTACGGCGGCTCCGGCCAGTTGCACACCGCGTTCGCGTTCGAGTCCGTGGCGGACGAGGTCGTCTTCGTCACCGGCCCGGCGCTGGTCACGGTGCTCGCGACCGCCGTGAACCCGTACGCGGGCCTGATCGTGGCCCTGGTCTGCATGCTGCTGGGCTCCCTGGCGCTGGCCTCGCAGGGGCGCACCCAGCCGCCCGTGCAGCAGTTCAGGACGTCGGCGGGCACGCCCATCCTGATCCCCGGCATCGCCCTGATCGCCGGCGTCTCCCTGGCGCTGGGCGCGATCTTCGGGTCCGTGGACCTGATCACGGTGGCGTTCGCCGAGGAGCGCGGCGTGAAGGGGGCCGCGGGGTTCCTGCTGGCCTCGTTCGCGGGCGGGTCGATGGTGTCGGGGCTCTGGTTCGGGTCCCGCAACTGGCGCATCTCGATGCGCGCGCGGTTCGTGCGGGCGCTGGCCCTGTTCATGGTGGGGCTGGTGCCGATCCTGTTCATCGACAGCCCGTGGCTGATGGCGGGGGCGCTGTTCCTGGCCGGGTTCGCCATCTCGCCGACGCTCATCACGTGCTTCTCGCTCACCGAGCGGCTGGTGCCGCCGTCCCTGCTCACCGAGGGCATGGCGTGGATCTCGACGGCGATCGGGTTCGGCGTGGCGATCGGCTCGTGGGCGGGCGGTCAGCTCACCGAGACGTACGGCGCGTCCAGCGCGTACGGCTTCTCACTGTGCGCGGCGGTGCTGGCCGTGATCGTGGGAATCGGAGGTTCGGGTTTGCTGAGACTTCCCGAGGCTCCTTCACCCCCGCGGACCTGATCCGCTACGGTCGGGACATCCCTCGCAACACCCATCACACTGGAAGCACTAGTTATGTCCCGACAAATCAGTTCACTTCTAGCTATCGCGGCTGTTTGCGTGACTCTTGCCCCGGCACCGGCTCTCGCGCAAACCCCCACCAAGAAGGAGCCGGTCGACTGCGAGCAGGTCAAGTGCATCGCACTGACCTTTGACGACGGTCCGGGCAAGTACGCGGGAACGCTGCTCGACACGCTCAAGAAGTACGACGCGAAGGCGACGTTCTTCCTTGAGGGCCAATACGTGAAGAGCCGCCCCTCCTACGTCAAGCGCATGGCCACCGAGGGCCACGAACTCGGTAACCACAGCTACAGCCACCCCGACTTCACCAAGATCGAACCGGGGGCGATCAAGAGCGAGATCCAGAAGACCCAGGACGCGGTGAAGAAGGCGGCGGGCGTCGAGCCCAAGCTGCTGCGGCCGCCGTACGGGATGGCAGACCTGCAGGTCTCCGACATCGCCGCCGAGTTCGGCATGCCGATGATCCTGTGGACCGCCGGTTCCCAGGACTGGAGCTCCAAGAACGTCGAGGCCATCCAGAAGCAGACCCTGGCCGTGGCCAAGCCGAACTCGATCATCCTCATGCACGACTGGGTGAAGCAGACCGTGGACGGCATGCCCTCGCTCATCAAGACCCTGCAGGGCAAGGGTTACCACCTGGTGACCGTGTCCGACGTGGTCAAGAGCCAGGACCTCAAGCCCGGGGACATCTACCCCGTTCCGGAGGGCTGGGAGAAGTGAGTATCGTTCGCGTTTAGTCGGAACGATGCTCTTGGGTGAGGGGTGCTCGTGGCCTTCGTGAACTGGGCACGCAACCAGTCGGGCACCCCCGCCGAGGTGCGTACGCCGGCCTCCGTCGAGGACGTCGTACGCGCCGTACGCGACGCCGCCGCCTCCGGGCGGCGGGTCCGCATGATCGGCACGGGCCACTCCTTCACCGGGGTGGCCCTCACCGACGGCATCATGCTGTGCCCCGGCGCGCTGACCGGGATCAGGTCACGCGCGGACGACCGCGTCACCGTGCTGGCGGGCACGCCCCTGCGGGCGCTGAACGAGCTGCTCGCCGAACACGGCCTGGCGCTGGCGAACATGGGTGACATCACCGAGCAGACCGTCGCCGGCGCCATCCAGACCGGCACCCACGGCACCGGCCGCGACAGCGGCGGCCTCGCCGACCAGGTCGCCGAGCTGGAGCTGGTGCTCGCCGACGGCTCGGTGGCCACCGTCTCGCCGGGCGAGGAGCTGTTCGACGCCGCCCGGGTGGGCCTGGGCGCGCTCGGGGTGCTGACGGCCGTGACGTTCCGGGTGGAGCCCGCGTTCCTGCTGCACAACCGGCGGCGCAAGCTCACGCTCAGCGAGATCCTCGGCTCGCTCGACGAGCTGACCTCCGCGAACGAGCACCTCGACTTCTTCTGGCTGCCGCACACCGACGCCTGCCTGGTCAAGACCAACAACCGGAGCCCCGGCCCGGCGCGGCCACCGGGCGCGCTCCGGCACTGGCTGGACAACGTGTTCCTGGAGAACACCGTCTTCGGCGCGGCCTGCGCCGTCGGCGCCCGCCTGCCCTCGCTGATCCCGCGGATCAACGCGGTCAGCGCGGCGGCGCTCGGGGACTCGGAGTCGGTGGACGCGTCGTACAGGGTGTTCACGGCGCGGCGGGACGTGCGCTTCCTCGAGATGGAGTACGCCGTCCCGCGCGAGCGCCTGGCCCAGGCCCTGCGCGAGACCCGGGACCTGGTCGAGCGGATGGACTGGCGGATCACCTTTCCGGTGGAGGTGCGGGTGACGCCGCCCAGCGACGCGTGGCTGTCCACCGCGTACGGGCGGGCGTCGGCGTACGTCGCCTGCCACATCTACCGGCCGACGCCGAACCCCGCGTACTTCGAGGGGGTCGAGGAGATCATGACCCGCCTGGACGGCCGCCCCCACTGGGGCAAGCTGCACACCCGCGACGCCGCCTACCTGGGCAAGGTCTATCCCCGCCTCGCCGACTTCCAGGCCCTCCGCGACCGCCTGGACCCGGCCCGCCTGTTCACCAACGACTACCTGGACAAGGTGCTCGGCCCCTGACCCCGGCTCCGGGACGACCCCCGGTACGGACCTCCCTCGCCACCCGGCCAGGACCAGTGCCGAAGTGCGGCGGGAAGGGGAACGGCGACCCGCGGAAGACGGACTCATCGCGCGGGCGTGTCCGCGGGCTGCCCGGTCGGTGCCGGCGGCGCGCTGGACACCGGCGCCTCCTCCCCCACGTCGGGCTGGTCCTGCTGCGGCGGCGCGCTCGTGACCTCCCCCGACGGCTCCACCGTGTCCGACCGCGTGGGCGTCGGCTCCGGAGTCGGCCCCGGGGTGGGCGTCCTGGTCGGCTGGGTCGTCGTGGGGCTGGGCGAGGGGGTGGACGGCGCGGGTGTGGAGGTCTGCGGCGGGTACGCGGGCGCCTCGCTCTCCCGCTCCTGTCGTACCGGCCGGCCTCTGTGCTCCTCCTGCGGCTTCTTGGGCGCCTTCCCGGTCACCTGCTCGTGCACGGTCTGCTGCGCCGCCGCCTGGTAGACGAGGATGCTCCCCATGCTGACCCCGAACACGATCGTCGCCGCGGCCGCGATCTTCAGCCACGGCAGCCTCCGCCGCGGCTCCTCCACGACCGGCATGACCAGCGTGGACTCGCCAACGCCCGGGGTCGCGTGCGCGGCGGCCGCGAGCAGCCGTCCCTCCTCCGGCGGGCCGTCCGGGTCGTGCTCCTCGCGCCAGGAGGTCAGCGTGTGCTGCTTGACCCGCTCTCCGGTGCGCTTGAGATAGTGCGTGTACACGGCCGTGGCGACCGAGCTGGCGATGCTGACCACCGCCGCGCCGATCACGGTGCCCGCCACGCCGAGATACGACGCGGCCACGGCGGCGGTCACGGCGGCCAGGGCGCTGCCCAGGATCTGCGGCATGCTCAGCTCGAACTTCCGCTGCTCGCCGCTCATCTCCGGGATCAGTCCCCTCTAGTCATGCGTTCGGTAAAGAGCTGTCTCGTGAATAGACGCGAGTGCGTGTCCTGTTGTTCCTGTGACCTGCGTGACAGGCACCCTTGTAACTCGTGCCCCGACGACTCGGCCTGCCCTCCGTTTACCTCGCCGCGGCCATGGCCACGGCCGCCACGACCGCCGTCCCTCCGGCCATGACGCCCGCCTCAGGACTCGCCCTGCGGCCCGCCCCGGTGGAACCCGCCCGGCCCTACATCGTCACCGCCCGCGACCGGGCTGACGCGCGCGACCTCGTCGGTGAGGTGCGGTGGCGGGTACGCCGTTACTTCACCTCGGCGCTGCCCGGATTCGCCACCTTCCTCACCGCCGCCGAGCTGGCCGAGCTGCGGGCCGACCCGCGGGTGCGCACGATCGAGCCGGATCGCCAGATCCATCCCATGGCGAGCACGAGACCCGACCGGCCGTCCACCGTACGGGCCGACGGCGCCGGCGTCACCGTGTACGTCGTGGACAGCGGCATCAAGGCCAGGCAGGCCGGGTTCGGCGAGCGGGCCTGGCGCGCCTTCGACGCCACCGGCGGCACCGGCCGCGACTGCGGCGGCCACGGCACGCGGGTCGCCGCCCGCGCCCACGACGTCGCGCCCGGGGCGAGGATCGCCTCGGTACGGGTGCTCGGCTGCGACGGCACGGGAACACTGGCCGACGTGCTGGCGGGGCTGGACTGGATCCACCGGCACGCGCGCGGCCCCTCCGTGGCGAATTTGTCGATCGACGGCGCCGGCTCGCCGGCTCTGGAGGCGGCCGCCCACTCGCTCGTACGTTCTGGGGTGTTCGTCGTCGGGGCCGCGAACCACGGCACATGTCAGGTCACATCGGACGGACGCGCCTTCTCGGCGCACGCGCCGTACCTCGCCGGCGCCGCCGCCCGCCACCTGGAGCTTCACCCGAGCGCCGGCCCCGCCGCACTGGCCACCCGGCTCGGGTGCGCGGCGGCCCGCGGCGCGATTCGCCAGAACCCGTCGCGGCGATCTAACCTCCTCATGCGCGATGGCGGGCTCTAGAGGGATGGATTCCATAAATGTGACCGGCGTCACATCGCCTCCTGGCTATCCCAGGAAGGCGATGTTCGGACATGCCGGGTACGGTGCTGGCAGGCAACCGGCACACGCGAGAGACTCAAGGGTCCGGGGGAAGAATGGCGACGCTGACGAAGGGACTCGCATGCAGGAGCTCCGACTCGTCGCGGTGAGTGAGGACGGCACCTACCTCGTGCTGGCTACAGCCGGACGGGGTACACGCTTCACGCTTCCCGTGGACGACCGGCTCCGTGCTGCCGTCCGCGGCAACTTCTCCCGTCTCGGCCAGTACGAGATCGAAGTGGAGAGTCCGTTGCGCCCCAAGGAGATCCAGGCCCGCATCCGAGCCGGAGAGACGGCGGAGGAGATCGCCGCGACCGCCGGGATCCCGGTCGAGCGTGTCCGCTGGTTCGAGGGGCCGGTGCTGCAGGAGCGGGAGTACGTCGCCCAGCAGGCCCAGCGCGTCGCCGTCCGCATGCCCGGCGAGTCCGCGCCCGGGCCCACCCTCGGCGACCTCGTCGCGGAGCGGCTGACCAGGCGCGGCGTGCCCACCGACGAGATCGACTGGGACTCCGCCAAGCGCGACGACGGCCTGTGGCGGGTCAAGCTCGGCTACGTGTGGAACGGTCACACCCGCCACGCCGAATGGCTCTTCGACCCGCGCAAGCGTCACGTGACGCCCCACGACGACGAGGCCATGCGCCTGTCGGCCGCCGACTTCGACCCCGAGCCGGCCGTGGTGGAGGACACCACGGTGACGCCGTTCGCGCCGCGCGTGGCCAAGCTGCAGCCGGTGCCGCCGCTGACCTCCGACACGCGGCAGTTCCCGTCGGTGGTGCGGCACGAGCCCGAGGAGCCGGCCGTCGGCTACGACCCGCCGCCCCGATCGCCGTCGGACGGCGCGTACACCCGGGCGCCCGAGCCGCCGTCCCGCGAGACCCCCTTCGACCGCGACCCCCGCCAGGACTCCCCCTCCCGAGACCCCCGCCAGGAACCGGCCAGAGAGTCCGCCCTCCGCCAGGATCCCGTCAGAGACCCCGGCCTCCGGCAAGAGCCTCCGTCACGCGAGCCCTTCCGGCCCGAACCTCCGGCCCGCGAAACCGGCTACACCCGCCCCGGCGACACCACGTCCCGCCGCGGCGGGACTTCGCCATGGCTGCCCGATTTCAGCTCGGGACGTGGGGGGGAGCGTGAGAGCGACTCCATCTACGCCCCCGCCACCCCACCGTCCACCCGCCCCACCACCGACGCCCCGGCACCCCCGACCCCCACCCAGGACCGGCATTCCGCCCAGGACCAGCACTCCGGCCAGGACCGGCAGGAGGCCCAGGACCAGCGGCCCGCCCAGCATCAGCCGGCCGCCGAGGCCCAGGACCAGCGGCCCGCCCAGGACCGGCGGGAGGCCCAGGACCAGCGGCCCGCCCGGCATCAGCCGGCCGCCGAGGCGCAGGCTCAGCCCGTCGCGCAGTCGCCGGCCCCCGCCGCCCAGGGATCACCTGCCGCCCAGGCGCAGAGCCCGGCCTCCGCGCCGGCACAGCCCACCACCGCGCCGACGGCCACCCCGCCGACGCAATCGGCCGCCGTGCCGGTGCAGTCAACGGCCGCCCAGGCACAACCGGTCAGCGCGCAGCCTGCCGCCCAGACGGCCCAGTCCGGTCAGACGGCTCAGGCCGCCCAGGCCGCAGCGGCGGTTGCCCCGGTCGCGGAGACGGCCCCAGTCGCGGAGACGGCCCCAGTCGCCGAGACGGCCCCAGTCGCCGAGACGGCCCCAGTCGCCGAGACGGCCTCGGTTGCGGAGACCGCCACCCCGGATACGACCGACGCCGCGCAGTCGGACGAGTCCCCGGCCGCCACCTTCGGAACGCAGCCTTCACCGGTCGCGAGCTCCACCACGGAAGCGGCTGCCCCGGCGCCGGTCTCGCCCGACGTCACCGGCGAAGCGCCCGAGCAGCCCACGACCACGGCGGAGCCCAAGAGCGAAGTCACCGCCCCGGCCCAGCCGGAGACGGCGGCCGCCCCTGCCGCGATGGCCGAGGCGCCCAAGACCGAGGCCGCCGAGACCGCCGAGCCGACTCAGCGGACCGAGCAGGCCGAACAGCCCAGCAAGACCGAGGAGATCGCGCAGACGGGAGCTGCGGAGAGCGGCAAGGCCGTCGCCTCCCAGGCATCCACACCGGAACCCACGGCAACCGCACAGGAGCCCACGACAACCGCACAGGAGCCTGCGGCAACCTCGCCCGAGCCCACAGCAGCCGCGCCCCAGACCGCAGCGGCCACACCCGAGGCCGCAGCGGCCACATCCGAAGCCGCAGCGGCCGCACCGGAGCCCGCAGCAGCTACGTCAACCACGTCGCCGGAGCCAACGGCGGCGCCGGACGCTCCGGCGCCCGCGCTGGAACCTGCCGCGACCGCGACGGAGACGACCGCAGGGAAGACGACCGCGACGGAGACGACCGCGAAGACTGTCCCCGAACCCACCGCGACCGTCCCCGAACCCGCGACGGCCACTCCCGACACGGCGGCGACCGCTCCCTCGAAGCCCGCCGCTCCCGAGAAGCCCGCCGCTGCGACCGAGCCCGCCGCTTCAGCCGAGCCGCCTGTCACCGCGGCCAAGCCTGCCGCGGCAGCCGAGCCCGCCCCTTCGACCGAACCCGCCGTGGCAACCGAACCCGCCGCTTCGGCGGAGCCCGCCGTTGCCGACAAGCCGGCCGTCCCCGGGAAGAAGGCGGCACAGGCGGAGCCGGAGCCCGAGCAGCCCGCGCAGGAGACCAAGCCTCCGGCGCCCAAGCCGAAGCCCGCACCCTCGGTGCCGGCGGCGCGGGCGGGCAAGGACGAGGGCAAGGAGGACCCGGCCGTGCCGGTGCCGTCCCCGCCGCCCGCCCCGGCCGCCCGCCAGGCGCGCAAGAGTTCGAGGGGCCGTCGCGCCTCCGTACCGACGTGGGACGAGATCATGTTCGGCGCCCGCCGCCAGGACTGACCGCCGCAGCAGAGCAGGACCGACCGCAACAGAGCAGGAGACGACCGAGTCACCGCCGGGACGCCCGGCACCAAGGTGACGAGCGAGCCGGCGCCGGGAAACCCCTCCCTGGCCCCGCCCGCCGCCCGCGTCAGGGTTCGGCGCGCTCCAGGAAGGGCGCCAGCCACTCCGGCGTCACCTCGGCGGGGAACTCCACCGCCTGAGCCTCCGACACGTCGATCGCCGAGTAACCCCCCTTGCCGGCCCCGACCCCGGCGATCAGCGTGAGCACCCCGGCCCGCCGCTGGAACCACGTCTGCCGCATCCGCCAGCCCACCACGGCCCGGCGTTCGACCACGGCCTGGGCGCGCCGCAGCGACCCCGACCGCACCGCCACCCGCACGCCGTCGTAGCCGTGCCCGAGCGACGCGTACCGGTCGAGCCCGAGCGGCACCCCGACGCCCGCCAGGAGCAGCGCCAGGACCAGGAGGATCCACCAGATCATCGTCCCGGCGACCCAGACCCCGGCGGCGCCCACCAGGGCCAGCAGGAGCCAGGGGAAGACGGCGCGGAACAGGCGGCGGTTCCGCGCGACCGGCGGGTGGGGCCGGAGCTCGGCGTGGTAGGGCCCGATGGCGTCGCGGGTCACCTGGAAGGCCACCTCGCGCGGTACGTCGGGCAGGAGCTGCCCGCGCGTCTCCGAGTCGCCGAGCCCGGTCACGATGGCCCAGACGCGCGCGACCCCCGCCCAGCGTTCGGCCAGGCCGTCCACGATCTCGTAGCCGCGTACGCGCTGGGACTCCAGCGACACGCTGCGCCGGTTGATCAGCCCGCGCTCCGCCACGAGGTAGCCGTCGCGCCGCTTGAGCCGGAAGTTCCAGTTGAAGACCGCGTACATCAGCCCGCCGGCGAACGGCATCGCCAGCACGAGCAGCACTGCCACGGCCAGCAGCAGGTAGGGGCGCTCCCAGAGCCACTCCCCCGCGGTCCAGGCGGCGTCCTGGCTGACGCCCAGCTCGTCCCCCCACTGGAACGCCAGCCCCACGGCGCCGCCGACGAAGGCGAAGGGGGTGAGCAGGTACGCGCCCGACAGCGGCCCGTAGAGCAGCCACCTGCGCGGCACGTCGATGATCGGCCGCTCCGTGGGCCCGGGAGATGGCGCGGCGCCGGTGACGTGGGTCTCGGGGACGGCGGCACGGCGCAGCAGCACGGCCTTGAGCCGTTCGGCCTCCTCCAGCGTGACCCCGGCGAGCTTGGCCTCCTCCGCGTCGCCGCTCGCGCCCGTGTCGATCTTGAGCACGCTCAGGCCGAGCAGCCGGTGCATGGGCGGGGTGGACACGTCGACGCCGCGGATGCGCTCCAGGGGGATGGTGCGGACGGAGCGGCTGATCAGCGACCGCTTGGTCTCCAGGCGGTCGCCGACGATCTCGTAGGTGAAGGTGACCCACCTGATGACCGAGAACACCACGGCGGCGACGACCCCGGCGGCCGCGTAACCGTACGAGCGGGCCGAGAAGCCGCCCACGAACAGGACCCCGACCAGGGGGAGGAGGAGGGAGGGCAGCATGCGTACGGGGTCGATGAGCAGCACCTTGGGGCTGAGCCGCTGCGGCAGCCGCACCACGGGCGGCGGCCCGCCCGCCGGGCCGGGATGAGGCGGCCCGGCCGCCGGGCCGGGGTACGGCGGGATGTCACCGGGGGCGCCCTCCGGGATGGGCGCCGGGCCGTCCGGACGGGGCTCGGTCATGTCGCGTCGTCTCTGAGCTCTTCGGCCCGGCGCGCCAGCTGCTCGGCGAGCCCGGCCGCCACCCGGTAGTCGAGCCCCTTGATCGTCGAGGACCCCGCGTGGGAGGCCGTCCTGATCTCCAGCGTGGCCAGCCCGAGCATCCTCTCGAACCATCCTTGGCCCTTGTCGACCGTCTGGATGCGGCTCACGGGCACGAACACCCACTCCCTGGTCAGGAACCCCGACCTGGCGTAGACGACGTCTCCAGAAAGCTCCCAGCGATGCACGGCGTACCGCACGAACGGCTCGGCCGCCAGGAACGGCAGCAGCACCACGACCACCGCGACGGGCAGCAGCCACGGGTCCCGGGCGAACCATCCGGGCACCCACGACCACCCGCTCCCCCCGACCCACCGCGACACCAGCAGCGCGCCACCCAGGAAGAACGCGAACGCGATCAGCGACTCCAGCAACCACATCCGGACGGCTTTGGGCGAGACGCGGTTCGCCGGGTCACGTAGCGGGCCATTTGACGTCACAAGCCCAGCTTAGGGCGCGAACCCGGAAGGCGATCTGCCGGCGGACCGGTAAAGATCCGCCGACGGTCCCGGCGTGTCTGCCGAGCCCCGGCCCGGCCCCGGTGCCATGCTCGGTGGCGGCCGGCCGCAGGCTGTCGAGCTTGGCCACGTCGGCGGCGCCACGTTCGTGCCAGCCAGGCCCGGCCAGCGCGTGACCGCACCACAGCGCGAGCGCCTCACGCAACGTGGCAGCCGCCGTCCGCGCACCCCCACCGCCGCCCCGCGCACCGCCCGCCATCGCCCGCGCACCTCCTACCGCCGCCCGCGCATCACCACCACCATCTGCGCGTCCCCGCATGCAGACCACCGGCCGCCGTCGCGCATACCCTTCCGCCGCGATCTGGCGCACCTGGTTTTCGCCGCGACGCGCGACCGAAACCGATGCCCGTTTCGCCGGCCCGCCGCACGGGCGGCCCCGCCCGCGCCCCTCCGCCCCGAAGCAGCAGGCGGAAAGGTCTCCTCGGTACGGCGGCCGTCGGATCCCCGGGACCCTCGCGGCGGCCGTCGCTGTGGTCAACTTCACTACGCGGATGCCCACATTCTGGCGGTTTTCGGATCCTTTACCGACCACCGACCATCGAGAAACGGTCTGCGCACCGCCGAGAGCCGCGTAGCATCGTCCGGCATGGGGCTGTGTAACACGGCATCACGCGTGCGACGCATCGCTGTCAGTGTGACAGCGGTGGCTGTCGTCTTCGCCTTGTCAGGTTGCGGCAGCTTCATCGGCAGGTCACAGGCTCTGGACATCGCGGAGATGAACGTCACGAGCCCGGAGCTGCGCGAGGGCAAACCGCTGCCGCGCGAATACTCCTGCCATGGCGATCAGGGCAGCCCGCCGCTGCGCTGGTCGAGCCAGCCACTGTCCGAGGCGAAGTCGATCGCGATCGTGATCGACAGCCACACGTCATCCGATTCGGCCGTGCACTGGGTGCTCTACAACATCCCGGCGACCACGACCGAGCTGGGTCCCAACGCCGCCGCCGACCCCCCTGAGGGGTCCGGGCAGGCGAAGGTGACCAGTGGGAAGGTGGGCTACGAGCCCCCCTGCCAGGACCGGGCCAGTTACCGGCTCACCGTCTACACGTTGAACGGCAAGGTCGACCTCCCGGAGGGCTCTGAGCTCCCCGAGATCCTCAAGAAGATCGCGGACCAGACCATCGCCCGCGGCCGGCTCACGGTGGTGAACATCGAGTGAGCGGTCAAATACGACATGTAGTGCTGGTGTACCAATTCTTCACGTAGGGTGTGACAACTCTCATAGTGGTCCGACACAATCAGATCCAATTGTTAGGCACTGGTGATCAAAGGGGGCAGATCGCGTCGATGGCCGCGCGATCTCATCGGTGCCAGAGGGAGGCCATGGCTTTGAGGGTGGTGCAATGATCGCGGTCGTAGTGAGCTTGGTCGCTGTCGTGCTCCTCGTGCTCGTCGTCGTGGCACTGGGCATGCGTTCGATGAACCGCAGAGAGAGCTCGCTTCCTCCGGAACGGCTGAAGGAGATGGCCGAGAAGGAGGAGATGACCCATGCTCGTTCCACGGACGAGTTCGCGGCGCATGAGCCGCGAATGGCCAATTTCAGTCCCGACTTCAGTCCCATAGACGAGCCTAAGCAGAAACCGGTGCGCACCGGTCAGCGCGGCAGGCGTGGCGTCGACGAGTGGGGCAACCCGTCCACGGACGACGACGACGAGGAGTTCTGGGCCAACATCCGCAGTGACGCGGAAGAGGGCGGTTTCGGCGCGGGTGGCACGGTGGCTGCCAGGAAGGCCGCCTCCCGCCCCGTCGAGCGCGAACGCCCGGCCGAGTCCGAGCGTCCCGCCAAGCGGCCCCAGCGTCCGGCCAAGCCGCAGCCCGCGGCCGCGGCCGCCGCCGACCCCAACGCCGCCACCGTCCAGGCCCCCCTGCCGCAGCGCCAGCCCGCCGCCGCGGCCGCCAATCTCGCCGACCTGGTCGAGCCGCAGAAGCGTGCCACTCCCTCGCAGGCCGATCTGGCCGACCAGCGCACCGTGACGTTCGCGGCCCCGACGGCCGACGTGATGAGCATCCTCGGCGCGGGCGCCCAGCCGGTGCCCGCCCCCACCCGCTCCGAGCCGGCCCCTGTCAGCCGGCCCGCGTCGGTGTCGTCCAACGCCTATCCGGCGGTCAACGGCAGCGGCTCGTTCCCCGCCACGCCGGCCGTGACCGGCAGCGGCGCCTTCCCCGCGGTCAGCCCGACCTCCAGCGGCAGCTTCCCGGCCGCCCCCGCCCCCATCCACGGCGCCCCGACGAGCGACCCGTTCCCCGCCTACGGCGGCGTGGCCGACCCGCTCGAGACGACCTGGACCAACAACCAGCCCGCGGCGACCACGTCCGGCTCGTGGGCCGCCTCTCCCGACATCCTCGACGACCCGGCCCCCGCCCCGACGCCGACCCCTTACGGCTCGGCGAGCTCGTGGCCGGCGTTCGAGCAGCCCGCCGCGCGCTCGTCCTACCCCGCCTCCTACGAGGTGCGCTCCGGCTGGGCCGTGGCCGACGACACCGACCCGCTGACCGGCCCCTCCCCCGCCGCCGGCACGCCCACCGTGCCGGGCCGCGCGGTCTCGAACTACGACGACGTGCTGTCAGCCCCGACGCCGCCGGCCTCCCCGTTCGGGATGGGCGCCTACGAGACGGGCGACATCACGACCAGCCCCGCCGCCGCCTGGCCCGAGCCCCCGTCGTCGGTCAACGGCGCCCCGGGCACCTGGCCGGCGTACGGCGGCCAGCAGCCGCAGCCGCAGGACGGCGGCCGGAACGACCACCGCCGGGGCCCGGAGCAGGACTATCCGCACGACTACTACCGATGATCTCCAGCGCTCATTAATCCGTAAAACCCGCGCGACGCCCCCTTAAAGCAGGGTCGACGGAGCATTAGGGTTTGCACCATGTTCCGCGACACGCAGAGTAGCTGGCTGAGCACCCTCCGGCATGATGTGCCAGCCTCGCTCGTGGTTTTCCTCGTCGCGGTGCCCCTCTCCCTGGGCATCGCGATGGCCTCCGGGGCGCCCCTCGCCGCCGGACTGATCGCCGCCGTGGTGGGCGGGATCGTGGCGGGCGCCCTCGGCGGCTCGGCCGTGCAGGTGAGCGGGCCGGCCGCCGGTCTGTCATTGGTGGTCGTGGACCTCGTGCACACGTACGGATGGCGTGCCACCTGCATGATCACCCTCCTGGCGGGCGCCGTGCAGCTCGTGCTCGGGGTGTTCAAGGCGGCCAGGGCGGCGCTCGCCGTCTCGCCGGCCGTCATCCACGGCATGCTGGCCGCGGTCGGCGTGATCATCGCCCTCTCCCAGCTCCACATCGTGCTGGGCGGCAGCTCGCAGCGCTCGGCCATCGCGAACCTGGTGGAGCTGCCCGGCCAGATCGTCGACCTGCACGGCCACAAGGTCGCCGTGGGCCTGCTCACGATCATGGTGCTGGCGTTGTGGACGCGGCTGCCGAAACGGGTCAAGGCGGTGCCCGCACCGCTGGCGGCGCTGCTGGTGGCGGCGCTCACGGCGTGGATGTTCGGCTGGGACGTCACGCGGGTCGACCTGTCCGGGAGCTTCACCGAGTGGGCCTTCCCGGTGCTGCCGCAGGGCGACTGGCATCTGGTGGTGTCCTCGGTGCTGCTGGTGGCGCTGCTGGCCGGGTGCGAGTCGCTGCTGTGCTCGGTGGCGGTCGACGGGATGCACGGCGGGCGCCGCGCCGACCTCGACCAGGAGCTGACCGGACAAGGCGTGGCCAACATGGTCACCGGCGCGCTCGGCGGCCTGCCCGTGGCCGGGGTGATCGTGCGCAGCACGGCGAACGCGCAGGCCGGGGCACGTACGCGCTGGTCGGCGATCCTGCACGGGGTGTGGGTGCTGGTGTTCGCGCTGGGGTTCGGCTGGTCGATCACGCTGATCCCGCTGGAGGCGCTGGCCGCGCTGCTGGTGTTCATCGGCGTGCAGATGGTGAACCTGGGCCACATCAGGAAGGTGCACGGGCACGGCGAGGTGCCGGTGTACGTGGTCACGATGGCGGCCGTGATCCTGCTCGGACTGGCCGAGGGGGTGCTGGCGGGGCTGGCCCTGGCCGCGCTGCTGGCGCTGCGCCGTCTGACCTGGGTGACGGTGCGCAAGCGCGAGGACCGCGACGGGCGGCTGCACGTGACGATCTCGGGGTCGCTGACGTTCCTGGGGGTGCCGCGGCTGACGCACGAGCTGCGTACGATCCCGGCCGGCACGCCCGTGGACCTCGACCTGAACATCGACTTCATGGACAACGGCGCCTTCGAGGCCATCCACTCGTGGCGGCTGGACCACGAGCGCATGGGCGGCACGGTGGTCATCGACGAGCTGCACGACGAGTGGTACGCGCTGGCGGCCAGCGGGGCGCGCATGTTCCCCGTGAAGTCGCCGCCACAGGCGCCGGACCGCTGGTGGCTGCCGTGGGCGCAGCGGCACCGGCGTGACGTGCCGATCCAGGTGCCGACGGACGGCACCGCCGCGCCGACGGAGTGCCTGCTCACGGCGGGGGCGCGCGAATATCACCGGCGTACGGCGCCGCTCGTCCGGCCGATCTTCACCGAGCTGGCCCGCAAGCAGCAGCCCACGCATCTCTTCATCACCTGCGCCGACTCCAGGATCATGCCCAGCCTGATCACGGCCAGCGGCCCCGGCGACCTGTTCACGGTGCGCAACATCGGCAACCTGGTGCCGCGCAGGGGCTCCGAGCCGCAGGACGACTCGGTGGTGGCCGCGATCGAGTACGCGACGCAGGTGCTGGGCGTGCACACGATCACGGTGTGCGGCCACTCGGGGTGCGGGGCGATGGCGGGGGTGCTGAGCGGCGGGGTGCAGGCGGGCAGCCTGCCGGGGCTGCGCAGGTGGCTGCGGCACGGGGACCACAGCCTGGCCACGTTCATCGAGACCGAGGGCGACCGGCTGCACAGCGGGGCGCTGGACGTGCTGTGCCGGGTCAACGTGCAACAGCAGCTGGAGAACCTGCTCACCTACCGGAAGGTCGACGAGCAGGTCAGGGCCGGCAAGCTGGAGCTGGTCGGGCTGTTCTTCGACATCGGGTCCGCGCGGGTGCACATGGTGCCGCCGCTGCGCTCTACGCTCTCCGTGAAGACGTCTGATCGGACGGTGCTCGCGAGCGAAGAATGAGCCCATGAGAGTTCTGGTCATGGGCGGTTCGGGTTTCCTGGGGCGCGCCGTCGTGTCGGCGGCGCTGGCCCGGGGGCATGAGGTCACGACGTTCAACAGGGGGCGCAGCGGGGCCGACGTGGCCGGCGTGGAGGCCGTGCGCGGCGACCGGGAGGTGGCCGCGGACCTGGAGCGGCTGGCCGAGGGGCGGTCGTGGGACTTCGTGGTCGACACCTCCGGCTACGTGCCGCGGGTGGTGGGCGAGTCGGTGCGGGCGCTGTCGGGGAAGGCGGCGACGTACGCGTTCATCTCCAGCATCTCGGCCGTCGACGGCTTCCCCGGCAAGCCGGCCGCCGAGGAGGCGGCCGGGTGGTCCTGCGAGCCGGACGCGGGGCCCGACGACGGCGACTACGGCGTGCTGAAGGCGGGCTGTGAGCGGGCGGTCGAGCAGGGCTTCGACGGCAACGCGCTGATCGTCCGGCCCGGCCTGATCCTGGGGCCGCACGAGGACGTGGCGAGGCTGCCGTGGTGGCTGACCAGGATCTCGCACGGCGGCAGGGTGCTGGCGCCGGGCGACCCCGGCGCTCCGATGCAGCTCGTGGACGCGCGCGACGTGGCCGCCTTCACCCTCGACCAGGCCGAGCGCGGCACGTCGGGCCAGTTCCTGGTGACGGGTCCCGCGGGCAACGCCACCTACGGCGAGTGGCTGGGCTTCTGCAAGGAGGCGACCGGCTCGGACGCGGAGTTCGTGTGGGTGGACGACCAGTTCCTGGTGGATCAGGGGGCGGGGACGTTCGTGGAGCTGCCGCTGTGGGGCGGGCCGCCGTCCGCGGTGACGGCCAACTTCTGGAGCGTCCCGACGGCCCGGGCGGAGGCGGCCGGGCTGCGCACCCGGCCGGTGGCGGAGACCGTGCGCGACACGTGGGCCTGGCTGCGGGAGATCCCGGAGGACGAGCGGAGCTATGGCGCGAAGACCCGGCACGGGATGGCCCCGGAGAAGGAGGCGACCATCCTCGCCGCATGGGAGGCGCGTTCGGCGTAGTGAGGATCCGCCCGGGAGGCGCGTTCGGCGTAGTGAGGATCCGCCCGGGAGGCGCGTTCCGCGTAGTTCGATTGCCTGCGGGAGGCGCGTTCTGCGTAATCCTGCGCAGACCGGGCGGTGCGGGCGGGGTTAGGGTCGCGGTGCCAGCGAGGTTCTCCCGTTGCCCACGGCGCACCTCGCGGTGCCGGTCCTGACTCCCAGGGGCCGGAGGGGCGGAGGTGCCCGCCGTCGAGCCATGTCCCCCTTGACCGGGGGCCGCCGATGGTGGCGAGACGGCGGGCGGTCGCCTCCGCCCCTCACCTTCCCGGATATTTTCCCGCCGGGAGGCAGCCAGGATGTAGAGGGCGGGCGGACGGCTCCGACTTCCTCGTGAGCGGCGCGAAAAGGAGCGCCGAAGCACAGGAGGTAGTCAGATGAGCAAGGTCACCTGCGACATGGCGATGTCCCTCGACGGTTTCGTGACAGGGCTCGGGCAGAGCCTGGAGCAGCCGTTCGGCGAGGGGGTGGGCGATCGCCTGCACCAGTGGATGTTCGATGAGCCCGAGGCGCACGCCGCGGTGATCGAGGGCATCACCGCGGCGGGGGCCTTCATCATGGGCCGCAACATGTTCGGCCCCGGCCGCGGCGACTGGGACCTCGACTGGAACGGCTGGTGGGGTGCCGAGCCGCCGTACCACGCTCCGGTCTTCGTCCTCACCCACCACTCGCGCGAGCCGGTGACGATGCAGGGCGGCACGACGTTCTTCTTCGTGACCGACGGGATCGGGCCGGCCCTGGAGCGGGCGCGCGAGGCCGCCGGCGACGGCGACGTCGCCATCGCGGGCGGCGCGCACACCGTGAACCAGTACCTCGCCGCCGGGCTCATCGACGAGCTCCGCCTGCACGTCGCGCCCGTGATCCTGGACAGGGGCGAGCGGTTGTTCGACGGGGTCGGGGACATCACCCTCGAACCGCTGGGCGACGCGTGGGGCACCGCTCTGGTCACGCACCTGCGCTATCGCCCCGTACGGTGACCGCGGCCCGCTGCTAACACCGTGGAAACACCCGTCCCGTAATGCTGCCTGCCATGACTTTCATGGCAGTACACGACCCGTTGCCGCTTCCCTCCGCTTTCGCGTAAGCCGTCATGCCCGCGAAGCCCGGGAGGCGGGTCGCGCTGGGGGCCGCGGCAGCGTCGCTGGCCCTCCTGACGTCAAGCGGCGCCTCCATCCCCGCCCCCGCCCCCCTCGCCGCACCCGTATCCACCTCCTTCGAGCACGACCCGGTCGCGGTGGCGTCCGCCCCGGAGCCGGCGAAGAAGCCCCGCAAGCCCTCCTACGGCAAGTCCCTGACCCGGTCCCTGGACCGCTACCTGGACGGCCTGGCGGACGATCTAGCGGTCTCGGTGCGGGAGCTCTCCTCGGGCCTGTCCTTCTCCTACAACCGCGGGCTCAGAACGGCCACGGCCAGCATCGTCAAGGTGAACATCGTGGTGGCGCTGCTGCTGCGCGCCCAGCGGCAGCGGCGCGGCCTGACGGAGTGGGAACGGCGCGCGGCGGCGCAGGCCATCAAGGTCAGCGACAACGCCGCCGCGTCCTCCCTGTGGGGCGCGATCGGCGGCGCGTCCGGCCTGGCCGCCGCGAACAAGAAGCTCGGCCTGCGGCACACGCGCCCCGGTCCGGGCGGCTCCTGGGGCTCCACCACGACCAGCGCCGCCGACCAGGTACGCCTGCTGAACGCGCTCGTCTCGGCCAAGAGCCCCCTGTCGGCCGAGAACCGCCGCTACGTCCTCGGTCTCATGCGCGACGTGGCTCCCGAGCAGGCGTGGGGCGTGAGCGCGGCCGGGCACAAGGGGGCGGACGTGGCGCTGAAGAACGGCTGGCTCCCCCGGGAGCGGGACGGCGGGCGGTGGACGGTCAACAGCATCGGCCGGGTACGGGAGCGCGGCCGAACGTACCTGATCGCCGTCGTCTCCCGGCGCAACCGCTCGATGGGTTCGGGGGTCAAGGCGGTCGAGCGCGTCAGCGAGATGGTCGCCAGGGCCATCGCCGAGGCGGGGTGACCCGGGTGCATGCTGGAAGGTGTGGCTGCCTTTCCTGAGGTGATTCGATGACCCGGTTGTCCGACTTGCAGCATCCCCGCTTCGCGCGGGCGTACGTCGAGGCGTCCGAGCTCGCCGACCGGCGCGGCGCGTACGAGCACCGGCGGCGCCTGCTGGCCGCGGCCGAGGGGCGGGTGATCGAGATCGGGGCCGGCAACGGCCGCAACTTCCCCCACTACCCCGCGCGGGTGACGGAGGTGGTCGCGGTGGAGCCGGACGACACGCTGCGGGCGCTGGCGCGCGAGCAGGCCGCGTCGGCGCCGGTGCCGGTCTCGGTGGTGGCCGGCCACGCCGAGGCGCTGCCCGGGGGCGAGGCGGCCTTCGACACGGCGGTGGTGTCCCTGGTGCTGTGCTCGGTGCCGTCGCTGGAGCGGGCGCTGGCGGAGATCGTACGGGTGCTCCGGCCCGGCGGGCAGTTGCTCTTCTACGAGCACGTACGCTCGGCCAATCCCGTGCTCGGCCTGCTCCAGGACGTCATCACCCCCGCGTGGCGGCGTGTCGCGGCGGGCTGCCACCCGAACCGGGACACGCTGGGCGCGATCGAGCGGGCCGGGTTCGCTGTGTCGGAGGCCGACCGGTTCGCCTTCGCCCCGCAGCCGGTCATCCCGCCGCTCACGCACATCCTGGGCCAGGCGCGGCCGGCCGCCTCTACTCCAGGGGCGTGAGCACCGCGATCCGGTATCCGTCGCCGCCTTCGACCAGCTGGTAGCAGAACCGCTCGCGCGGCCGGCCCGAGTAGGACCAGGTGACGTCGGCCCAGACGCTGCCCGGCGCCTCCGCCATGATCACGACCTGCTGATCGAGCTCGTCGATCCCGTCGTACTGGTCCCAGGAGGCGGCGAAGAAGCTCTCGGTCTGGCCGGCGTCGCTGACGGCGATCGAGGCGCCGGGGAAGAGGATGAGCGAGGGCACCGCGTACATCCCCGCGATCGCCTTCGCGTCGCGGGCCAGAAGCGCGGCCGCGTAACGCCGGAAGAATCCGTTCACCTTGTCGTCATCGTTGCGCATGCTCCCACGCTAGGGTCCGAACAAGACGGGCCTGTGTCTCCTTTGAAAGGCGAAATCCGTGGACCGAGTCCTCCGGCTCGCCGCATCCTCGCGCGACGGGCACCTGGCGCTGCGGCGCGTCGAACGCCAGCAGGCGCTGATCGAACGGCTGCACGCCGCCCGCGGCGAGCGGGTGCGGATGGGCGAGCTGGCGCGCGAGCTGGGCGTCTCACCGCGAACGGTCGCCCGCGACGTGGAACGGCTCCGGCTCAGCGGGGTGCCCCTGGACGCGTACCGGGGCCATGGGGGCGGGGTGCGCCTGCTGTCCACCGGCGCCGCGATCCACCTCGTGCTCGACCTGCCGGAAGCGGCCGCGCTGATCTCCAGCCTCGCCGTCCTCGGACCGACCGCCAGCGAGAGCGCCGCCTCGGCCATGCGCAAACTGGCCGAGGCCCTGAACCCCCCTTCGGGGGAGGGGTGACGAGTCGGCCTGTAGGCCGGGTTCCTTTCTCGGCTCTGGCATGAGCTGCTGAGATTCGCGATCCACGCGTTGTGACCTGCAATTTTTGTTCTCAGGGGTTCTCAACGTTTCGTGCATGATCGCGTTGTCATGTGCCCTGTACATCATCACCTCCAGGCATACTAAGGTCCCCGCACCAACATCTAGCCTCTGCCCTACTACGCCTCTACGATCATCTCCATGACGGGGCGAAATGTGTGCTTCACCACAGGTGCGGTAATCCTCTTTTTTGCTGGGTACGGCGCCCTGGTTGTCAACTCGGCAGTGGATATCGGCAAGGCCGTCGCTCTGGCCATCGTAGGAGTCGGCTTCATGATCGGTGCTGTAGCCCTGGCCACTGGCGTGGATAACCAACGGCGTCGTAGGCGTCCCCAACAGGCGACAAACAGGTCGACGCACCCAACCCATGGGGCAAGGCTGTGAGCCGGGAACACCCAAGGCACGCGCGCCTCTTGGCCTGCCCGTCTGCCGTCGTCCCACCCGCAGGGTAGCGGGCCGGCCGCGGGGCTGCCCCGGCCGCGCGCCCGGTGTCAGGATCGTGATGGAACGCAGGCGGCCCCGTGGCTGGTCTGCTAGGGCTTGCCCTGGGACGGCGGCAGGCGGGCAGGCTTCCACGGCAACCCGCTCAGACGGACAGTCCGCGATCTTGGGCCTGCCCGGAGCCGGAGCGCCCCCGCCGGAGGCATGCAGTAAGGCCGGCTCCGTGGCCGCGCACGCGTGCGCTGACTGGCCCGGCCCCGTGACCCGAGCAGCGCGCTCCCCCAGTGATCACCCTGTACCATCGCACGGCGGCCCCCTTTCACTCGTCCGCGCCAGCCGTCCGGCGATGCTTTTAGCCGCCGCCGGGAGCGCCAGCGGGAGGCGGCGGCGTGCCGAGACGGCGGTGCGTGCGGCCCCCTCGGGGCCGCCTTGATTGATGTACAGAAAGTTTTCACAAGATGGGCTGGGACTAGACAGGGCTGGGTCACCTATCGCCGAGGATCTTGGTCCCGTTGTACTGGCGTACGGTGGGAACGCCGTTGTGAAGGGCGTCAAGCACGCGGACAGCGAAAGCTTCGGCTGCCATGGATATCACGTCGTCGGGCGTGGCCCAGTGGAAGCCACTTACCTCGTTGTTAATCGACAGCTCGCCCCCAGTCATGGCACAGCGAAAAACGAGGGCGACAACGCCACGGACCATGTTCTTGTAGATGCCTGTCAGGGCGATCGGTTCTACGTCAAGGCCGGTCTCTTCTTTGACCTCGCGGCAGAGTCCGTGGTGGAAGGACTCAGCGAGCTCAAGAACTCCGCCTGGTGGCTCCCAGTGGGAGTTGTCCCGTCGTTGAATCAGGAGAGCTCGGCCGGCGGGATCGAGGACAATGCCAGCGACGCTGACTGAGTGTTTCTGCTGGTCACTGCTCATACTTATTCTCTAGGTTGCCCTTGTGCCCCGTATCACTGGTACCTACGGGGCTATGTCGATACTCCTGAGGCAGGAACGGAACGCGGCGCCGAGATAGTCAAGGACTGCTCGTCCTTTTTCGGCGGTAGCGAGTGACGGACGACCGATAACAGCGTTTTTGGTGTATGCCTCCAAGCCGACTGTAAGAAGATCCTGGCGGTCGTCCGCGACGTGGTCGACGGTTTCGAAGCCCTCTCTCACCAGCTCGGGGTGAGTTGCGAGGAGGATGGAAACTTCGAGTTCACCTGCGTGCATGTCTTCGTGACTACTGGTTTCCATGTTGGCCTTCGCGCGTGCCGCGTTCCAGTGGGTGTTGGTCGGAAAGAGCGCCATACAGCGTTCGGTGACCGTGGCTTCCTGTACGACGTTAGACAGTACGTAATTCCCACCGTGAGCGTTAATCAAAACTAGTTTGTTGATGCGGGATGCGCGCAACGAGTGTTGAATGTCGGTGATGATGGCAAAGAGAGTCTTAGCTGAGATGCTTACAGTGCCGGGCCATGCCTTGTGTTCGTGGGGAACAGGAGATGGTGATCGGGGGCAAGTGGCGCGCCGGGTAACGTTGTGCGATTTCGTGGGCAATGATTGAGGCAATAGCCTCGATTCTTCAGCTGGTCGGGGTGCGTGAGTGGCTCCGCGGGTTTCGCCCGTAATGTCCCCGAGGCGGTTGGGGCGGGCCGTCGCATGACGCTGCGGGGGCGCCGGGTTCCACGGGCCCGGAGGAGGCTCCTTTCTGGATCGTCGTGGTCGGGTCCGGCTCTCAGGTGAGAGCGGGCAGGTTGGTGAGGCGCTGCCAGGCCAGGACGAATGCCTGGGCCCAGGGCCAGGTCCGCTCGATGCGCAGGTGGCGGCGGCGGGCGTGGGCGGCCAGCCGGGCGGGCAGGTGGTAGAGCCGGTAGCGCATGGTGTCCGGCTCGGCGCGGTCCAGTCCGGGCTGGTCGTGCAGGGTGAGCAGGCGCAGCCAGCAGTCCAGGTCGTGGCCGAGGTTGGCGGCCAATACCCATCCTTGGTTGACGGTCCAGTCCTTGCTGGGCAGATTACGCAG
>NZ_JBFANM010000007.1:0-233205 GCF_040674815.1 Nonomuraea sp. NPDC049709 | reverse complement strand
TGAAAGGTTCACGAACATCGCGTTGACGTTGCTGCGCAGCCGGGACTCCTCGCCCGCCAGCCGGACCGCCTCGCGGTGCACCTCGTCGAACGCCCGCGCGACTTCACCGATCTCGTCGTTGGAGGCGACTCCGATCGGCTCGACGTCGACGTTGTCCGATACCGTCTCCGCCTCGCGGAGCTGGCGGACGGTGTCGGGCAGGCGACGTCCGGCGATGAACAGGGCTTCCCTGCGCAGCCTGCGCAGGGGTCCGCTCAGCGAGCGGGCCATGATCACGGTGACCAGCAGCACGAGGATGAGCAGGAGCACGATCGCGCCGGCCACGATGATGGCGCCCTGCTGCTCCGCGCCCTCCAGGGTGCGGCTGCGCAGCACGATGCTCTCGGCGACCTGCTGCTCGACCTTGCGCATGCCGGTGATGGTCTCGGTGATGGCGTCGTACCACGCCTCGCCGTCACGGGTGAGCCCGACCTGGCGGTCGATCAGGGCCAGGCCGGCCTCCTGGAGGACCAGGGCCCGGGCCGCGAGGATCTCGGCGCGGTCGACGGCCTTGCCGCTGACGGTGTCGTCGTAGAGCTGGCGCAGCGCCAGGGGGACCTGCGACCTGTAGGTGCTCAGCTCGCTGTTCTTCTGGGCGCGGGCGGCGATGAAGGCGTCGAGCTCGTCCTTGCCGAAGCTCCGGGTGGCCAGAGCCGACACGAGGAGGGCTCGCTGGGTGGAGACGTACTGCTTGGCCCGGGACAGGGCGCCGAAGCCGGCGACGCTCGCCGACAGCTCCTTGTCGACCGCGCCTCGGTCGATCTTGTCGTTGAGCGAGAGCAGGTCCGAGATGGACCGGTCGTAGAGCTCGATGACGGAGTTCACGTCGAGCTGGGAGTCGATGGCGGTCTTGCGCGAGGTGGCGAGCTCGTCGAGGCGGTTCTTGATGCGCAGTGCCTCGGCCGCGTGCGGGCTGGTGCCGCTCGCCAGGTCCTCGACGCCGCTCCTGACCTCGACAACGAGCTTGTCGACGCGCTCGTACTGGGCGGCGACGTCCGCCGGGCTGCCGCTTCTGCGGCCCTGTGCGACGTAACTGGCGCTCAGGTCGCGCTCGGCCTCCACCTCGTGGGCAAGGGCGGTCAGCCGGCTCGCCAGTACGGCGACCTCGTTGACCTGCGCGTATTCGTTGGCGGTGGCGATCGATGTGGTGACCCGCAGGCCACCGAGCGTGAGCGCCGCGATGGTCGGGATGACGACCAGGACCACGAGCTTGGAGCGTACCCGCCAGTTACGCAGGGAGAAGCGAGCCCCCGCCCTCCGGCTGCCGGCCTCCGACTTCTTGCCCGGAACCGGTGCCTGTGGCTTACGGGATGCGTTTCGGGGGGCTTGGTCTGTTAAGCCCTGATCCCCGCCCACAGAGGGGACAACACTCTTCACTTGCCTCCGCAACCTCTCCTCGGATGGTCTGGTGCACGAAGATCACGTCTTGCCTGTGTTTGCAGTGTGACGCCGACGCACCCTTGGGGCGAGAGCTAATTGGAGCACATCAACAGGAGATCGGCCAATACCGCAAAGATCGCAGTCACCACATAAACCGACAATCTTCTCAAAACACAACACCCATTGCACGCCCCCCAAGTCAAGAGGTAGGCGCCCCAGATAATCGGACAAAACCACACCAATCGTCCTATATATGCATATATCTCGTTAATTTCCTATGTACAGGCTGCGGTGAGTAGTACTGCCTGCGCTAGGGTGCCTCCGTCGTTGAACACTCCCGTTCGCACTTCACCCCCCTCGGTTCAAAGGAGACCCGCAATGCGGTTCGGTGCATTAGGGCGCACTGCTCTGGTTGGGCTTGTCGCCACCCTCGTCGTCACGGGGTGTTCCGGTTCAGGCGGGGAGTCGACCGGCTCCAGCGCCTCCGCCGGCATGAAGACCGACCTGCTGATCGGCCAGTACCCAGGCGCGGACTCCGCCCCGCTGTTCATCGCCATGGAGCGCGGCTTCTTCAAGGAAGAAGGCCTCAACGTCAAGCAGGAGCCGATCCAGGCTCCCCAGATGGTGCTGCCCAAGCTCTCCAACGGCACCATGGACGTCGTACTCGGCAGCTACGCCACCATCCTGACGATCCAGGAGGCGGGCACCGAGAAGTTCAAGTACATCGCCGACTCCTATCAGGGTGCGGCGGGTGCGTTCGGCGTGATGGTGAAGAAGGACTCCCCCATCAAGGACGTCGCCGGCCTCAAGGGCAAGAAGATCGGCGTCAACGCCCTCAAGGGTCTGGGCACCCTCACGATGAACCCGCACATGAAGATCGCCGGTCTCAACCCCGACACGGACATCGAGTACGTCGAGGTTCCGACCACCAACTGGCTCTCCGCGCTCGACAAGGGCGACGTGGACGCCGTCTGGATGACGGACCCGTACGTCAGCCAGGCCAAGAAGGACCTCGGCGCCACCATGCTGCTGGACACGATGTCCGGCCCGACCGACGGCCTGCCCATCACCGGCTGGGCCGCCACGGAGAAGTGGGTGGCGGAGAACCCCAAGACGCTCGCCGCGTTCCAGCGGGCCATGGCCAAGGCGCAGAACATCGCGGCCACGGACCGTAGCGCCGTGACGAAGGTCCTGCCGACGTTCACCAAGATCCCGGCCGAGACCGCCGCCACGATCAACCTGGGTGCCTACCCGACCTCCCTGAGCGCCCAGCGCATCCAGCGGGTCGCGGACCTCATGGTCGACGCCGGCATGCTCAAGCAGAAGATGGACGTCACCTCGATGATTTACTCCGCCTCTCAGGGATGATGAGCACAGTCACCGCGGCGCGGCGCGAGCGGGTCCCGCTCGCCCGCGCCAAGCTGATCAAGCTGGCCCGTCACGCCACCGGCGTGGCGGGTTTTCTGCTCGCCTGGCAGATTCTGGGCATGTCGGGCCTGCTCAAATGGCTGCCACCGGCGGCCGACACGCTGGCGCGCACCGTCGCGCTCGCCGTCGACCCCGTCTTCCTCGACGACCTGCGGGGCACGCTCACCGCGGCGGCCATCGGGCTGCCGCTCGCCGTGCTGGTGGCCGTGCCGATCGGCCTGCTGCTGGGAACGGTCCCGGTGGTGGAGGAGATGACCCGGGTGTTCGTGGAGTTCCTGCGACCCATCCCCTCCGTCGCGCTGATCCCCCTGGCGCTGTTCTTCTTCCAGCCCGAGATCAACGCCAAGATCGCCCTCATCGTCTTCGCCGCCTCCTGGCCGATCCTGATCAACACCCTGTACGGCGTGCGTGACGTGGACCCGCTGGGCAAGGAGACCCTGCGCTCGTTCGGCTTCGGACGCGGCTCGGTGATCTGGCGGGTGTCCCTGCCGAGCGCGGCCCCCTTCATCGCGACAGGGGTACGGCTGGCCGCCTCCATCACGCTCATCCTGGCGATCAGCGTGGAGTACATCGTGGGCGGTTCGAGCGGCATCGGCAGCTTCCTCATCGAGGCGAGCACGGGCATCGGCGCCGACGCGATGATCGACGTCATCGCGGCCCTGCTGTGGGCGGGCGCGATCGGGCTCGTCGTCAACACCGCTCTCGTGCGGGCCGAACGACGACTGTTCAAGTGGCGGTCGACGTGATACTCACCATCGTCAAGCGGTTGTGGCTGGTCCCCGTCATCCTGGGCGGCTGGGAGCTGCTCGCGCGGTCCCTGGAGAACCCGTACCTGCCGACGCCGACCCTGATCGTGTCCCGCATGTACGAGATGTGGTTCTCCGGGCCGTACATCCTCACCGAAGAGGCCATCGAGAACTTCGTCCCCAGCCTGGTCAGGGTGGTCTCGGCCTGGAGCGTGGCGGTGATCGTGGGCGTGGCCCTCGGCGTCGCGATCGGCAGGTCCGCCACGCTGGCCGACTACATCTCACCGCTGATCGAGTTCGGCCGGGCGGTGCCGCCGCCGGCCATGCTCCCGGTCTTCCTCGTGCTCTTCACGATGGGCACGCAGGTGCAGCTCGCGACCATCGTCTTCGGCATCATCTGGCCGATCCTGCTCAACTCCATCGACGGCGCGCGCAACCTCGACCATCTGAAGATCGAGACCGCCGCCGTGTTCGGCGTGCCCGCGCATCTCCGGCTCGTCCGGATCATCCTGCCCGCCGCGTCGCCGAAGATCTTCGCCGGCCTGCGGCTGAGCGTCTCACTGGCGCTGATCCTGATGATCATCTCGGAGCTCAAGGGCAGCACGGAGGGGATCGGCTACCTCCTCAACCTGGCCAGCAACAACGCCGACATGCCGGCCATCTGGGCCGGTGTCCTGCTGCTCGGCGTGCTCGGCTTCACACTCAACACCTTGTTCCTCATGGTGGAGCGGCGCGTGCTCGCCTGGCACCGCGACGCTCACCGCATCGCTTAGGAGAGTCCCCCTGTGACCGAGCTGTTGCTGAAGAACGTGAAGGTCGTGACCCACGATCGGGACGAGCCGGTCGACGCGGACATCGCCATCGCGGACGGCCGCATCGTCCGGGTCGAGCCCGGGTTGCCCGCGGCCGGCGAGGTGATCGACGGGGGCGGCAAGCTGGCCTTCCCCGGAGTCGTGGACGCCCACCAGCACTGGGGCATCTACAACCCGCTGCCGGAGGACACCGAGTCCGAGAGCCGGGCGAGCGCTCAGGGCGGCGTCACGACGGCGCTCACGTACATGCGCACCGGCCAGTACTACCTCAACAGGGGCGGCCCCTACGCCGAGTTCTTCCCCGAGGTGCTCAAGCAGGCCGAGGGCAGGGCGTTCGTGGACTACGGGTTCCACCTGGCGCCCATGTCGAGCGGGCACATCGGCGAGCTGCCCGACCTGGTCGAGCGGTTCGGGGTGCCGTCGTTCAAGATCTTCATGTTCTACGGCGGGCACGGGCTGCACGGGCGCTCCGACGACCAGCGGGCCTTCCTGATGCTGCCCGAGGGTGAGCGCTACGACTACGCGCACTTCGAGTTCGTGATGCGCGGCGTGCAGGCGGCCAGGGAGCGGCTGCCCGAGCTGGCGGACGAGATCTCGCTGTCGCTGCACTGCGAGACGGCCGAGATCATGACGGCCTACACCAAGCTCGTGGAGGAGGCCGGCGACCTGAGCGGGCTGGCCGCCTACAGCGCCTCCCGGCCCCCGCACTCCGAGGGGCTGGCCGTCTTCATCGCCTCCTACCTCGCCCACGAGACCGGGCTGGCCAACGTCAACCTGCTCCACCTGTCCTCCCGCAAGGCCATGGACGCGGCCGTGCGCATGGCGGCCACGTTCCCGCACATCGATTTCCGGCGCGAGGTCACGATCGGGCATCTGCTCGCCGACATCGACACGGCCAGCGGCATCGGCGGCAAGGTGAACCCGCCGATCAGGCCGCGCGAGGACGTCGAGGCGCTGTGGGAGTACGTCCTCGACGGCACCGTGAGCTGGGTCGTCAGCGACCACGCCTGCTGCCGCGAGGAGCTCAAGTTCGGCGAGCCGCGCGACGACGTCTTCGTGGCCAAGGCCGGCTTCGGCGGCGCCGAGTACCTGCTGCCCGGCCTGATCACCGAGGGGCGGCGCAGGGGCCTGCCGTACGGCCGGATCGCCGCGCTGACCTCCTGGAACCCGGCCAAGCGGTTCGGCCTGCGGACCAAGGGCACGATCGCCCCCGGTTTCGACGCCGACATCTGCCTGGTCGACCCCGCGCACACCTGGACGGTGCGGGCGCAGGACTCGGAGTCGACGCAGGAGTACACACCGTTCGAAGGGTTCGAACTGACCGCCAGGGTGTCGGACACGTTCGTCCGCGGCAACCGGGTGCTGGAGTCCGGGAAGGTCGTGGGTTCCCCCATCGGGCGGTACGTGTCCCGACCTGCCTGAACGCCCCAGAACGTACGCCGCCGCACGGCCGGGATTCCCCTCCCGCCGGGCGGCGGCGCCGTTTACGCCGGTGCCGAAGTGATCATTACTCGGGTACGCTCCCGCCCAGTGACGTAGGGCGCTCTCCAAGAGCCATCCACCCCCTGGTAGGAGATCTTGATGACCCGCAACGCACGATCCCGGGCAGTCGTCCTGGGAGTGTCCATCGCTCTTGTGCTCGCCGGCTGCGGCGGGGGCGGTGACTCGCCGCCCAGCCCCGCCGCCAACAGCACGGGCTTAGAGAAGACCACGATCAAGGTCGGCGCCCTGCCGATCCCGGACCCGGTCGCCCTCTACATCGCCAATGCCAAGGGCTTCTTCAAGGAAGAGGGCCTGACCGTGGAGCCGGTCACGATCACCGGTGGCGCGGCCGCGCTGCCGCAGATCGAGAGCGGCGCACTGGACATCTCGCAGACCAACTACGTCTCGACGTTCCTGGCCGTGGGCCAGGGCAAGAAGATCAAGCTGGTCGCGGACATGTACCAGGCGGCGCCCGACACCTTCAACATCATGGTTCCGAAGGACTCCCCCATCAAGGCGGTGGCGGACCTCAAGGGCAAGACCGTCCTGGTCAACAACCTCAGGAACATCGCCACGCTGGCGGTGACCTCCCAGCTCAAGGCCGCTGGACTCACCGAGAACGACGTCAAGTTCGCCGAGAAGCCCTTCCCCGAGATGGGCAACGCGATCAACTCCGGCCAGGCGGACGCGGGCTGGATCACCGAGCCGTTCATCACGGCCAACACGAACACGCTCGGCTTCCGGTCGATCGCCGACACGATGACGGGCGCGACGGCGGACCTGCCGATCGCGGGCTGGATGGCCACCGAGGACTGGGCCAAGGAGAACCCCAAGACGCTGGCGGCCTTCCAGCGGGCGATCTCCAAGGCGCAGCAGCTCGCGTCCTCGGACCGCAAGGAGATCGAGGCGATGTTGCCGACGTACACGAAGATCGACGCCAAGACCGCGGCGGCGATCACCCTGGGCGCCTACCCGACCGCGCTCGACGCGGCCCGCCTGCAGAAGGTGGCCGACCTGATGCTCGAGTACAAGTACCTCACCAGCCCCATCGACGTGAAGTCGGTCATCGCGACGACGACGGGCTGATGACCGGGACACGACTGCTCCGCGGCGCGGCCGGCGTCGCGGGGTTCCTCATCGCCGGAGAGCTGCTCATCCGCTACGGCCTGGGCGAGGGCCTGGTCTTCCCGGCGCCGTCCGCCGTCCTGGCCGGCGCCTGGGAGATCCTCGCGGACGGCGTGTTCCTGGAGGGCGTCGTCGCGACGCTCGCGAACTGGGCGCTCGGCCTGCTGATCGCGATCGCCGTGGCCGTGCCCGTGGGTGTGCTGCTCGGCGCGCTGCCTCCGGTGGAGCGCGCCATCCGGCCGATCCTGGAGTTCATGCGGCCGATCCCGTCGGTGGCGATCATCCCGCTGGCGATCCTGCTGATCCCGGTGGACGAGCTGATGAAGGTCTCGGTCATCGTGTACGCCTCCGTCTGGCCGATCCTGATCAACACCCTGTACGGCATGCACGACGTGGACCCGATGGCCAAGGACACCCTCCGTGCCTTCGGCTTCGGCCCCCTGGCCGTGCTGGCCAGGGTGAGCCTGCCCAGCGCGGCCCCGTTCGTCGCCACGGGCGTCCGGATCGCCGCCGGGATCGCGCTCGTCCTGGCCGTCAGCGCCGAGCTGATCGCCGGCGGCGCGGCCGGCATCGGCGTCTACGTGAACGTGGCGGGCAGCGGCAACCGGATGGACCTCATGATGGCGGCCACGTTATGGGCCGGCCTGCTGGGAGTGGTCGCGAACCTGGCCCTGCTGGCCGGCGAGCGCCGCCTCTTCCACTGGCACCAGGTGCGGACGGAGGGGTCATGAAGGCCCTCGCGAGGCTGTGGGCGATCCCGGTCGTGCTGGTCGTCTGGGAGTTCGTCGCCCGCGCGGTGGAGGACACCGACTTCCCGCCGCCCACGACGATCGTCGCCCGCATGTACGAGCTGTGGTTCTCCGGCCCGGCCGGGCGGCTGTTCCTCACCGACGGCGCTATCGACAACCTCCTGCCCAGCCTCGGCCGCATGTTCAGCGGCTGGGTCCTGGCCGCGCTGATCGGGGTCCTGCTGGGGATGCTGCTCGGGCGCTCCAGGACCGCGACCGACTACGTGAACCCGCTGATCGAGTTCGGCCGGTCGATCCCGCCGCCGCTGCTGCTGCCGGTGTTCCTCGTGCTGTTCCAGGCGGGCCTGTCCACGCAGCTGGCCACGATCGTGTTCGGCGTGATCTGGCCGGTGCTGCTCAACTCGATCGACGGCGCCAGGTCGCTGGACCGCACCTACCTCGAGACCGCCGCGGTCTTCAACCTGACCGTGCAGCAGCGGCTGTGGGTCGTCCTCCTGCCCGCCGCCTCGCCGAAGATCTTCGCCGGGCTGCGGCTGAGCCTGTCGCTGGCGCTGATCCTCATGGTGATCACCGAGCTCATCGGCGGCACCAACGGCATCGGCTACCAGCTCCTGCAGGCCCAGCGCAGCTTCGACGGCGCCGGGGTGTGGGCCGCGATCGCCCTGCTCGGCGTGCTCGGCTACGTGGTGAACTCCCTTTTCGTGCTGGCCGAGCGCCGGGTCCTGGTCTGGCACCGGCAGGCCGGCCGCGGCTGAGAGGTCACGTTCCCGGCTCGAACTCCGCCACCAGGCGAAGCAGCTCGCCGACGTCGTCCGCCTCCTCCAGCCGGCCCGCGAGGCCGGCCACGGCTTCGGAGGTGGCTGCGGAGAGCCGGCCGGCCGCGTTGTCGCGGAACTTCAGCGCCAGCTCCGCCGCGGACAGCGGGCGGGCCGGTCCGCCGCGGTTGGCGAGCACCTCCTGCCGCCACTCGCGGCCGTCGAGGTCACGGGCGGTCAGCACGGCGGGGAACTGGTGCGGGAAGATCTCCGTCGCGCGGTCGTCCGGCACCACGTCCACCTTGGCCATGAGCTCGCGCCGCAGCGGGTCGCGGGCCAGCTCGTCGGTGAAGTCGGCCAGCCCCGCGCCGAGGCCGCCGCCGCCGAGCAGCCCGGCCACCACCGCGTACGGCCCGCTGAACTGGGCCTGGTACCCGGTCTCCGGGGCCCGCTTGGCCTCGATCGGCTGCCCGATCGTCCGGATGACGGGAGCGGGGACGCCCAGGGTCAGACGCTCCACGCGGGCGGGGTCGAGCCCCTGCTCGCGCAGCCCGATCGCGGCGTCGATCGCGGCATGGGTGAAGTGGTTGGCCGGATAGGGCTTGAAGAAGATGCCGGGCACGGCCCACTCCGAGCCGAGGCCCCTGGTGATCTCCTCGGGGGCGTAACGGCCGTGCAGGAACGCCTCGAAGAAGCCGAACCGCCCCTCCAGGACGGTCGGCGGGCCGGTGAACCCGCGCCGGACCAGGTCCGCCGCCGTCACCGCCGCGTGCGCCGCCCAACCGCAGTGCAGCCGCTTGACCGTGCCGCCCGTCCGGTTGCCCTCGATGATGCCCGAGGCCGTGGAGGCGGCCACGCCCAGGACGTCGAGCACCCCTTCGCGGGACTGGCCGAGCAGCAGGGCCGCCGCGACGGCGCCGCCCATGGTGCCGCAGATCGAGGTGGCGTGCTGGCCGTGCTCGAAGAAGACGGAGTTGCCGGCCTCGGGGTCGTATCCCGCCATGCCCAGGCGTACGCAGACCTCCAGGCCGACGGCGATCGCGCGGATCGTGTCCCGGCCCGAGGCGCCGGCCAGCTCGGCGGCGGCGAGCGCGGCCGGGACGACCGGCGCGCTGGGATGGAGCACCGAGGGCAGGTGGGTGTCGTCGTAGTCGAGGGAGTGGGCCAGCACCCCGTTGGCCAGCGCGGCCAGCGCCGCGGGGACCGCCGCGCCGCCGCCCACGATGTGCGCCTGCGGGCGGCCGCCCTGGTCGTGGACGTAGTCGAGGATGCTCCTGCTGGTCGGCAGGCGATGCGCGGCCACGCAGAGGCCGATCACGTCGAGCACGCGCTTGCGCACGCTGTCGACGACCGCCTCCGGGAGGGTGGCGTAGGAGGTGTCGACCGCGAAATCGGCCAGCCGGCGGCCGAGCGTCGGCTCAGCCACGGGCCACCTCGCGCTCCTGAGCGGCGGACACCAGCGCCAGCGGGCGCACCGGCGAGCCGGTGGCGCCGACGAACGCCAGCGGTGACAGGACGAAGGTGAACTCGTGGACGCCGTCGCGGGCCAGGGCGTCCAGGTCCATCGCCTCGACGATGAAGATGCCGGCCTCCACCAGCAGCACCCGGTGCCCGGGCAGCACGCTGTGCCCCTGCCCGGGGGCCAGGCGCTCGAAGGCGATGGTGTCGGCGCCCACGGCGTGCGCGCGCCGCCCGGCCAGCCAGCGGGCGCCGGCCTCGCCCACCCCGGGCACGCCCGACTCCGCGCCGATGTAGACCTCCCGGTCCGGGTCGACGAAGTGGCGGCCCCACCCGCTGCGGACCAGGATGACGTCGCCGGGGCCGGGCTCGACGCCCTGCCGTTCGACGGTCGCGTCCAGGTCGGCCGGGGTGATCTCGTAGCCGGGCGGGCAGCACTCCAGCCCCAGCGCGCCGGGCACGTCCAGCAGCACGCCGCGGCGCACCATGGGCGCGACCGTGTGCACGCCGTGATCGGGATAACGCCCGCCCACGCAGGCCGCGGCCGCGTCGGCGCCGCCGTGCAGCCTGCCGTCCTGCGACACGTGCGCGAGGGCGTCGATGTGGGTGCCGACATGGGTGCCCATGAAGATCAGGTCGTTGGCGGCCGAGCCCCCGTCGGGACGGACCTTGTCGCCGTGCCGGCGCGGAAGGGTGTGGGTGTAGGCGGGGTGGTTCGGCGACTGGGGCATGCCGGCGAAGAGCGGCCTGCCCAGGTCGTAGATCGTCACACCGCCGCGTACCGCGTCGAGCAGCGGGTCGGTGTTCGGGGTCGTGCTCATGCTCTCCGTCTCTCTTACCTGCGTCCTGTGGCATAGCGCACCGTGCGCTCCAGGACGAAGCCATCCTGCGGCAACGCCGCGTCCAAGGCGGCCCTGGCCTCACCGCGCAGGGATTCGGGGATGGTCTCCAGCGGGGCCCTGCGGGCGGCCGACCAGAGCCAGTCCCACACCTGCCCGGCGGCGATGGGCACCTCGAACACCACGTCCGCGCAGGTGACGTCGCTCAGGCCGCCCTCCTCGAACAACTTCCGCAGCTCTTCCGGCCCGCCCAGCGCGTGCTGGAACGGCGCGCTGCCCGCACCCGTGGTGTACGGCTCCAGCGCCCGCGCCACCAGCCCGAGCAACTCGGCCTCGGCCGGGCTCGACCTGACCAGCAGGCTGGCCGCCAGCCGCCCACCGGGCCGCAACAACCCGGCCATGGATCGGACGGCGGCGAGCGGGTCCGGCAGGAAGTACAGCATCATCCCCGCCAGCACCATGTCGAACCGCTCCCCGGGCAGCAGCTCCTCGGCCCGCTCCGCGTCGCCCAGCAGGACGGTCGCCTGGCTCAGCCCGTGGCGCTCGATCTCGGCGGTGGCGGCGGCGACCATGCCCGGCGCGAGGTCCAGGCCCACGACCCGGCCGGTGGGGCCGACCGCCCGCGCCGCCGGCACGAGGGAGGCGCCGGTCCCGCAGCCCGCGTCGAGGACGTGGTCGCCGGGCCCGGGTGCGGCGCGCCGTACCAGCTCGGCGGCGACCGGCCCGAAGAACGGCACGCCGACCCGCTCGTAGGTGCCGGACGCGCGGTCGAACACGCCGGCCATGTACTCCTTGGCGTTCATCAGATTTCCTCCTCAGTCAGCAAGCAGGCAGGGGGTGGACCGATGATCAGATGAGCTCGGAGCCGAGCCTGCCACGAAAGGACCGTAACCAGCAAAGGCCCCTGGCACCCGCCCTGTTACTCCTTCGGCGGCGGCCCCGTCTGAGCTACGATCATGTGCGGTGTTCCCGGGCTCCCGCCGGACACCGCGTTCGTCTGAGGCAGGCAAGCCCCCAGTTTTCTGGAAGGACATATGCCGCATTCCGCAGACCTCCTGTGGGGAGCAGTAGGCGACATCTCGCGCTTCGCGGCCCTGCTGACCATGGCCGAGCTGGGCGTGGCCGACCACCTCGCGAGCGGTCCGCTGGACACCGCCGAGCTGGCCGCGCGCTGCGGGGCGCACGCTCCCTCGCTGCACCGGGTCCTGCGCGAGCTGGCCGGCATGGGCCTGGTCACGGCCGCCGGGCCGGACGCGTACGGACTCACGGAGAAGGGCGCGGCGCTGCGCTCGGACGCGCCCGGCTCCGTCCGCTCCTCGATCCGCATGCTCGGCGAGGAGGGCTTCTGGTACGCCATGGGCATGCTGCCCGCCACCGTCCGCGAGGGCGGCTCGGCGTTCATCAAGCGCTACGGCAACCTGTACGACCACCTCGCCAGGAGCCCGGGCGCGAGCGCCCTGTTCGACGACTACATGACCGCCCGCGCCGCCGCCTTCACCGAGGGCCTGGTCAGGCGCTACTCCTTCCCCGCCACCGCGACCATGGTGGACGTGGCCGGCGGGAAGGGCCACATCCTGGCCACGGTCCTGCGCGCCAACCCGCGGATGCGCGGCCTGCTGTTCGATCTGGAACACGTGGTGGAGCACGCCAGGCGGACGCTGGCCGACGCGGGGCTGGCCGACCGCTCGGAGGTCGTCGCCGGCGACTTCTTCGCCGGGGTCCCGGCCGGCGGCGACGTCTACCTGCTGGCCAGCGTCCTGCACAACTGGGACGATGAGGACGCGGTCAAGATCCTGCGCAACGTCCGCGGGGCCATGAGCCCCGGCGGGCGCGTCCTGTTGCTCGAGGTGGTGCTCCCCGACGACGAGGAGCCGCACCTAGGTAAGGACATCGACATGCGGATGCTGGCGATCTTCAACGGCGGCACCGAACGCAGCCGCGACGAGTACGCCTCCCTGCTCGACCGGGCGGGGCTGGCCCTCAGCGACGTCGTGGAACTCGGCTCCGGCGCCAACCTCATCGAGGCGGGGCGCCGCTGACCTCTCTCACCCCTCCACCGGATCACCGGACTCAGAAAGGCAGTGGCGATGCAACTGACCAGGATCGTAGTCGCGGGTATGGCAGTGGCGCTGGCGCTCAGCGCGTGCGGAGGCGGAGGGGAACAGAGCGGCACGACCGGTGCCGCGTCCCCCGGCGGGCTGGAGAAGACCCAGCTCCTGGTCGGCGTGGTGCCGGTGCCGTCCTCGGCGTCGCTGTTCATCGCGGAGAAACGCGGCTTCTTCAAGGAGGAGGGGCTGACCGTCAAGACCGAGATCATCCAGGCGCCGACGGCGGTCATGCCGAAGATCGTCAACGGCAGCATGGACGCGTTCATGACGAGCTACGTGGTGCTCATGACGATCAACGACTCCGGCGCGGCCAAGCTCAAGCTCTTCCAGCACACCATGGGAGGCGCCCCCGGCTTCTCCGCGGTGGTCGTGGCCAAGGACTCGCCGATCAAGACCGTCGCCGACCTCAAGGGCAAGACGGTCGCGGTCAACGTGCTCAAGGCGCTCGGGCAGACGGTGACCAACGCCCACCTGCAGGCGGCCGGGCTCAAGCCGGAGGATGTCAAGTTCGTCCCCGTGGCGTTCGCGGACCAGCTCGGCGCCCTGTCCACGGGCAAGGTGGACGCGGCCTGGCTGGTCGAGCCGTTCCTGAGCGCGGCCATGAAGAGCGGCGCCACCCAGATCGTCGACACCGTCACCGGCGTCACGGAGGGTGTGCCGATCGACGGGTGGGGCGTCACCGAGCAGTGGCTGGCCAAATATCCGAAGACGGCCGCCGCCTTCCATCGCGCGCTCGCCAAGGCCCAGCAGGTCGCCGGTGCCGACCGTAAGGCCATCGACGAGGTCGTGCCGACGTACACGCAGATTCCCGCGGACGTGGCGGCGACGATGAAGGTCGGCGCGTTCACCATGGAGGCCGACAGGGCCAGCGTGCAGAAGCTGGCCGACCTCATGCACGGCTACGGCTACCTGAAGGCCAAGGTGGACGTGGGGCAGCTCTTCGCCTCGGTCGGCGGATGATCCGTCGGTGGCCCGGGCGCGGCGCGCCCCCCGCCGGACCCGGGCGCGGGGTGCTCGGCGCCGGACCCGGGCGCGGGTTGCTCGGTGTGGCCGGGGTCGCGGGCTTTCTGGGCCTCGTCGAGCTGGCCGGGCGGATCGGGCTGATCCCGGACTTCCTGCCGTACGTGTCGCACGTGCTCGCCACGGCGGCGGCGCTGCCGCTCGACGCGCAGTTCAGGGCCGACGTGCTGGCCACGCTCGGCCCGTGCCTGGTGGGGTTGGCGATCGCGATCGCGGTCGCCGTGCCCGCCGGGCTGCTGTTCGGGACGGTGCCGTTCATGGAGCGCTCGACCCGGCCGCTGGTGGAGTTCCTGCGGCCGATCCCGTCGGTGGCGCTGATCCCGCTGGCGGTGTTCCTGTTCCCCGAGGGGCACGACGCCAAGACCGCGCTCGTCGTCTACACCTGCTCGTGGCCGCTGCTCATCAACACGATGTACGGCCTGGGCGACGTCGATCCGCTCGCCAAGGACACGCTGCGCAGCTTCGGGTTCGGCCCGCTGGCGGTGGTGCTGCGGGTGAGCCTGCCGAGCGCGGCGCCGTTCATCGCCACCGGGGTGCGGATCGCGGTGGCGGTCACCCTGATCGTGGCCGTGAGCGTGGAACTGCTGGCGCCCGGCGGCGGCGGGATCGGGGCGTTCCAGTCGCTGGCGGGCAGCGCCAACCGGCTCGACCGGGTGCTGGCGGCCACGGTGTGGGCCGGGGTGATCGGGCTGGCGGCCAACCTGCTGTTCACGGCCGGTGAGCGGCGGCTGTTCCGCTGGCACCGCACGCGGACGGGGGAGATCGCATGAGCTTCGTGCGCCGGGTGTCGTGGTACTGGCTGCTGCCCCTGGCGGTGCTGCTCTGGGAGGTCGTCACGCGGTCCGCGCAGGCCACGTACTTCCCGCCGCCGTCGCAGATCGTGGTCCGGCTGCGGGAGATGTGGTTCTCCGGGCCGCCGTCGCGGGTGTTCCTCACCGACGAGGCGCTGGCGGACCTGCTGCCGAGCCTGGGCAGGCTGTTCACCGGGTGGGCGATCGCGTGCGCGGCGGGCGTGCTGGTCGGCGTCGTGCTCGGGCGCTCGCGGTTGCTGTCGGGGCTGGTGGAGCCGCTGCTGCACTTCGGCCGCTCGGTCCCGCCGGCCACGCTGCTGCCGGTGTTCCTGGTGCTGTTCAAGGTCGGCACGCCGATGCAGCTGGCCTCGATCGTGTACGGCGTCGTCTGGCCCGTGCTGATCAACAGCATGGACGGCGCCCGCCACGTCGACCGCCAGTACATCGAGACGGGCGCGGTCTACCGGCTGAGCCCCTGGCAGCGGCTCACCAGGATCATCCTGCCCGCCGCCGCCCCGAAGATCTTCGCGGGGCTGCGGCTGAGCGTGTCACTGGCGTTGATCATGATGGTCATCTCCGAGCTGGTGGGAAGCAGCGAGGGGATCGGGCATCGGATGCTGGAGGCGCAGAGCCAGTTCGACATCCCGGCCATGTGGGCGGGCATCGTGTTGCTGGGACTGCTCGGCATCACGCTCAACGCGGCGTTCCTGGGCGTCGAGCGGGCGGTGCTCGGCTGGCACGTCAGCGCCCGTACAGACGGGTGATGGCCTCCGCCTGCCTGGCCCGCAGCCGGGCCCGGTCGGGCGGCACGCCGGGCACGCCGGGCTCCGGGCGCTCGACATCGTGCCTGGCGTACTCATCGGCCCACAGGCCGGTCTTGACCCGGCTGAGCAGGTTGCCCATGCCGGGCCGCAGCCGGGCGCGGCGCAGCGCGGCCAGGTCCAGCTCCGCCGCGGCGACCAGCGACTCCCCCGGCCCGGCCTGCGCCAGCACGCGCCCCTGGTGGTCGATCAGCTCCGAGCCGCCGTTGGTGGAGTCGCCGGGGATCGCGATGCCCCGCAGGCCGCCGGTGTTGGCCGCCACCACGTAGGCCAGGTTCTCCACGGCGCGGGCGCGGCGGGCGATCGCCTTGGGCGTGAGCGCCGGGGAGGACGCCTCCGAGGTCGGGTTGCAGAGCACCTCCGCGCCGCGCAGGGCCAGCGCGCGGGCCAGCTCGGGCATGAGGATCTCCTCCGAGGCGACCACGGCGAGGTTCCCGATCTCGGTACGGGCCACCGGGAGCACGCCGTCGATGCCGTAGATCTCCAGGTAGCGGTCCCACACGTCGTACGGGGTCGGCGAGAACAGCGAGTGCAGCCGGCGATAGCGCAGCACGGCCTCACCCGCCGGGGAGAGGATCACCGACGCCTGGAAGTACAGGTCGGGGAAGTGCCCGTCGCGCTCGTAGGCGTTCACGCACAGGAACACGTCATGGTCGGAGGCGACGGTGGCCAGCGCCCGGTATTCGGGGCCGTCGGGGTCGAGGGCCACCTGGTCCCGCCACTCGGCCGTGCCCTGGCCCGTCGGGTAGCCGGTCAGCACGTATTCGGGCAGCACCACCAGGCGCAGGTCCGGCCCCAGCCACGCCTTGGAGGCCCCCACCTGGGCGCCGATCCGGTCGACGGCGGCCCTGACCTCGGCCCCGGCCGTCGTCTCCACCTGCAGCGCGAGGGCGGTGAACGCGGTCATTCAGCCGACCCGCCGCTCGTCGATCAGCGTCCGGCGCACGCACACGCCGTCCTCGATCCACTGCCACACCCGGCTGCGCGACTTCCCGTCCTCGCTCAGCACGATGAGCTCGAACAAGCGCAGGTCCTGCCCTCTGAACCGCCAGGTCAGGTAGATCGTGCTGTCGTCCAGCTCCCGGAACTCGCCCTTGAGCCGCTCGGTGTCGAACCCGCAGCGCCCGCCCCCGAGGTAGGTGCCGGGGAACTCGTGCACCTCCTCGCGCCCGTCGTCCCAGGTGTAGCGGTTGGTCTGGTGGTAGGTGGCATCGTCGAGGATCGCGCAGGTCATCCGTACCCGGTGCCGGTCGAGCAGCTCGCCGTCGCGGCCGAGGTGGAGGTACTCTCCCTCCCACTCGCCCTCGTGCCGGGCCAGCAGCGGCATGTCCGAGCGAAGTCCCATCCGGGCTACTCCTTCGTCGTGTGCCACCACGGGTCGGCGGCGTCGGATCGGTTGACCAGGAAGGCCCGGCGGCGCAGGAAGCGGCCGATGGAGGCCGCGCCCATGCGGGAGCCGCCCAGCCCGGACAGGCGGAAGGAGTGCTTCTCGCCCTCGTGCACCAGCGCCGTCAGCGCGGCGTCGTTGACGCTGACCGCGCCGGCCCGCAGGCGGGCCGCGACGGCCATGGCCTGCTCCTCCGTGGCGGCGAAGACCGCGGCCGACAGCCCGTACACCGAGTCGTTGGCCAGGGCGACCGCCTCGTCCGGCCCGTCCACCGCCATGACCGGCAGCACCGGGCCGAACGTCTCCTCCGTCATGACCAGCATCGTGTGGTCGACCCCGGACAGCACGGTCGGCCGGCACCAGTGGCCGCCCCCGTGCCGCTCGATGTGCCCGCCGGTGTGCACGGTCGCGCCCCTGGCCACGGCGTCGGCGAGGTGGGCGGCGATGACGTCCTCCTGCCCGGGCCCGATGATGGGGCCGATCGGGCCGCCCTCGCAGGTCAGCCCGACCTGGGCGGCCTTGGTCACGAGCCGGTCGAGGAACTCGTCGTGCGCCTCCCGGGCCACGTAGACGCGCTCGATGGACTGACAGGACTGCCCGGCGTTGGCGGTGCCGCCCCACAGGACGGCCGACGCCGCCCGGTCGAGGTCGGCCCCGGCCAGCACGATCGCCGGATCCTTGCCGCCCAGCTCCAGGTACGCCGGCACGAACGCGCGGGCCGCGGCCGACGCCACCCGCCGGCCCGTCTCGACGCTGCCGGTGAACACCACCGCGTCCACCAGGTCCACGAGCGCGGCACCGGTCTCGCCGTCTCCCTCGACGACCGCGAGCGGCAGCTCGTCGGGGACCAGCCGCATCAGCGGCTCGATGAACCGGGGCGTCACCTCGCTCGGCTTGACCAGCACCGCGCAGCCCGCGGCCAGCGCCGGGACGGCGTCGATGAGGCCGAGCAGGAGCGGCAGGTTCCACGGGCTGATCACCCCGACCAGCTCGTACGGCACCGAGTCGCCGACCACGAAGACGCCGGGCAGGGAGGCGGGGCGCTCGGCGGGCGGGGCGAGGAGGGCAGGCGCCTGGCGTACCCATCGGTCGATGAGGGCGGCCACGAGCCGGCGCTCCAGCAGCGACTCCCCCACCCTGCCGGTGTCGGTCACCAGGGCGGCGAGCAGGTCGTCGTCATCGGCCAGCGCGGCACCGAACCGGGACAGGACCGCGCCGCGATCGGCGGTCAGCCAGGCGGGGGACCTTTCGCGCAGCCCGGCCGCGGCGGCGGCCAGCCGGTCGGGCGGGATCGGGGCGAGCGGCCTGTCGGCCTGCCCGGTGATCGGGTTCCGGACGTTCATGCGGTGCGGCCACGGGACATGGTGCTCCTGCGATGTTCGGCGGGAGCCATTGTGATCATGTGAATGCCCGCGCGTCAACGCACTCGCGGGTCGGCGTTGTCAACCGCCCCAGCCGGGCACGGCCATCCGGACCGTGAGAGCGTGCTCGACCAGGTTGATCAGCGCGCTCTTGACCGAGTCCTTGGAGCGGGCGTCCAGCCGGACCAAGGGGATGTGCGGAGCCAGCGTCAGCGCGTCGCGCACCTCGGAGTCGCTGTGGGGATACTGGCCGTCCCACCCGTTCACGCCCACCACGAACGGGAGCTGGGCCTCTTCGAAATAGTCGATGGCAGGGAAGCTGTCGGCAAGACGGCGCGTGTCGACCAGCACGACAGCGCCGATGGCACCGCGCACCAGGTCGTCCCACATGAACCAGAACCGGTGCTGCCCGGGCGTGCCGAACAGGTAAAGGATCAGGTCACGGTCCAAGGAGACCCGGCCGAAGTCCATGGCGACGGTCGTGGTCGACTTCAGCGGTGTCATGCCCAGATCGTCGATTCCGGCGGAGGCATCCGTCATGACGGCCTCCGTCGTCAACGGCATGATCTCCGACACCGCGCCGACGAACGTCGTCTTGCCCACCCCGAAACCTCCAGCCACCACGATCTTCGTCGAGGTGAGGCCGGGGCTAGAGCCTGCGAAGTCCACTGAGCACCCTTTCGAGCAGATTTACGTCCGGCCTTCCGGCGTCCAGCTGTGGCTGATGCACGCGGACCAGACCTTCGGCGGCCATGTCAGCGATCAGCACGCGCACCACGCCGAGCGGGATCCGCAGCAGAGCCGACACCTCTGCCACGGACCGGACCTGCCGGCACAGTTGGCTGATCGCCTGGTACTCCGGCGTGATATGCGAGAACTCCCGGTGCTCGGCGGTCGCCGAGGACACCAGGGCCTCCATCGCCAGCTTGACCCGCGGCGCCGTCCGTCCACCTGTCACCGCGTACGGGCGGACGGGCGAGGCGGGGTCAGGATTCAGCTGCGACTGGGACTGGGGTTGAGGCGGAGGTGCCCAACCGCCGCTGTTCCATCTCGGGTCGGACACGTACATCACCTGATCTGGCTGGCGCGCAGCTCGGCACGCACAGCCGGGGTCAGCACCTGACCGGCGCGATCCACCATCAGCGTCATCTGGTACGCCACCAGCCCCATGTCGCAGTCCGGAGCCGCCAGCACCGCCAGGCACGAACCATCGCTGACCGACATGATCAGCATAAGCCCGCGCTGCATCTCCACGATCGTCTGATTGACCGCACCGCCTTCGAACACCCTGGCCGCGCCCTGCGTCAGGGACACCAGTCCCGACGCGATCGCCGCCAGCTGATCAGCCCGATCCGCCGGGAAACCCGACGACGCCGCCAGCGGCAGACCGTCGGACGAGACCACCACCGCATGGGCGACGCCCGGGACCGTGCTGACGAAGTCCGTGATCAGCCAGTCGACTCCGCGTGCCGCGTGGCTGAGGTCGTTCATGCGCCCTCCTCCCTGTCGTTGTTGTTCGCCCCTGCGGGGCCGGAGGGGGGAATCGCCCTGCCCTCGCTGATGTCGTCACGCGCTGCCCGGAAGCCCTGCTGGAAGCTGGAGAGCCGGTTGCGCACCCGGTCCGGCGACACCGACGGCATCGGCGACACGCCCTTGGGGGACGCGCCCGTGTCCGCCGAGCCCGGTACCAGGTTGGCCTTGGGCACCCGCTTGGGGAGTCCCGCCGCCGTCGATCCGTCACGCACCGGCTCCACCGCCGCCTCCGCCGCGCTCCAGCCCGCGTCCGCCTTCGATGAGCCCCAGCTCGCGCCGTTGGCGTCGCGCCCGAACCAGGCGGACTCGACGGCGGCGAAGATCGGCAGGTAGTCGTCGCCGGCGGACGCGGGCGGTGCCGCCGGCATGGGACCCGTGGCGCCGGACTCGGGCTCGGGGAACCCCGGCCGCTGCGGCGGGTTGGTGTCCTGGTTCCAGCCGCCGGGCGGCGGCTGGTGGACCGGTCTCTTGGGCAGGCTGCCACGCTCGCCGTTCCAGCCGGTGCCGCGGTGCGGCGCCCAGACGTCACCGCTCGGGGGGCCGCTCTGGAAACCGTTCTGGAAGCCGCCCTGCAGCTCGTGGCCACCACGCGGTTCCGCGGGCCAGGCGGCGGGGTCGGGCTGCCAGGGGGGATCCGCCGACCAGTTCCCGCCCGCCTCGGGGTTCGACGGGAACGACGGGTGGCCGGGGCCCATCTGGAACGCCGGCTGCGGCCAGTCGGCCGCCGGCGGCGGGGGTTGCGGCCAGTCGGCGGCCGGTGGCGGGGGCTGCGGCCAGTCAGTGGCCGGTGGGGCGGAATGCGGCCCCGAGTACGGCTCGTCCCTGGGCCCGCCGCTCGCCGCGCCCGCGAGGGCCGGCGGCTGGTTGTCCGAGAACGAGGGCGGCTGGTTGCCGGAGAAGGACGGCATTCCGGCGAAGTTGGGGGCCTGGGAGCCCAGCATGTTCTCCGGGATCAGCACCATGGCGGTCAGGCCGCCGGAGGTGTGCGGGCGCAGCTGCACCCGGATGCCGTGCCGGTGCGCCAGCCTGGCGACCACGAACAGGCCCATGCGCCGCGACACCGACACGTCCACGCTGGGCGCGTCCGTCAGCCGCTCGTTGGCCTGGGCCAGCTCCTCCTGGGTCATGCCGATGCCGGAGTCGGTGATCGACAGCATCACGCCGCCGCCGTCGATCCGGCTGCCCGAGACCGTCACCCTGTTCTCGCGAGGAGAGAACGACAGCGCGTTCTCGACCAGCTCCGCGAGCAGGTGGATGACGTCGTTGACGGCCTGCCCGGCGACCGAGACCCCGTCGGGCACCTGGAGCACGACCCGCTCGTAGTTCTCGACCTCCGACAGGGACGCCCGCGCGACGTCCACCAGCTTGACCGGCTGGCTCCACCGGCGCGGCGGGTCCTGCCCGGCCAGCACCAGCAGGTTCTCGCTGTTGCGGCGCATGCGGGTGGCCAGGTGGTCCAGCTTGAACAGGTTGCCGAGCCGCTGCTCGTCCTGCTCGCCCTGCTCCAGGCCGTCGATCAGGGTGATCTGCCGCTCCACCAGCGTCTGGCTGCGCCGTGAAAGGTTCACGAACATCGCGTTGACGTTGCTGCGCAGCCGGGACTCCTCGCCCGCCAGCCGGACCGCCTCGCGGTGCACCTCGTCGAACGCCCTCGCCACCTCACCGATCTCGTCGTGCGTGTCCACGCCGATCGGCACGACGGGCCCGACCGTGCCGTCGCCGCTGTCGCGCAGCTGCTGGACGGTCTCCGGCAGGCGCTGCCCGGCGATGTCCAGCGCCTCGCGGCGGAGCCTGCGCAGCGGCCTGATGAGCGAGCGGGCGATGAGCGAGATGATCGCGAGAACCACGATCAGCAGGAGCAGGATGAGCCCGCCGGACATCATCGCCGAGCGGTTGGCGCCCTCCTCCAGGCCACGGGCGCGCAGGATGACGGAGGAGGACAGCTCCTTCTCCACCTTGCGCAGCGCGTCGATCTTGCCGGTGCTGACCTCGAACCAGGTGACCACGTCCCGGTCGGGCCGTACGCCGATGCTGAGCTCCTTGCCCTCGGACGACTGCGCCATGGCCCGTAACCTGAACAGGTCGGTCTGGTCGACGTCCCGGCCCACGACGGTGTTGCGGTAGAGCTCCAGCTGGTCGAGGTTGGCGAGGGTGGCGAACAGCGTCTCCTCGCTCTCCTCACGCGACTTGGCGTCGGTGAGGGCGTCGAGCTCGCCGCTGTCGAACCCTTTCTTGTCCAGCGCGCTGGCCAGGATGCCGCGCTGCTTGGACGCCTGCTCCTTGGCCCGGGCGATGGCGGCCATCGAGCTGGCGCTGTCGGCCACCTCGTCGTCCACCGCGACCTGGCCCACCTGGTCGTGGAACCGCAGCAGGGTCGCGATGATCTCCGAGTATTTCCTGATCATCGGCAGGGGCTGGATCTTGCCGTTGACGGCCGTCTCGCGCAGCGTCGGGATCTCTTCGAGACGCCGCAGCACCGGCCGTACGGCCTCGGCGTGGGTGTCGGTGAGCGCGAGGGCCCGCTGCTTGGCCTCTTCGATGAGGCCGTTCACGCCGCTGTACGTCGTCCGGAGCTGGGGCTCGCGATTGTTCGGCCGGCCCTGGGCGATGTAGAGAGCGGTCTCGTCACGTTCGAAGGACAGGTTGTGCGTGACGGCCCCGAGCTGCTCGCTGAGCTCGGCGACCTCTCTGAGGGTCTGGTAGGTGTTGGCATCGCTGAGCGAGGTGACGACGTTCAGCCCGCCCAGACCCACGGCGACGGCCGTTGGAACGACGATCAGCGCGACCAGGCGCGACCGCACGTGCCAATTGCCCAATCCGAACCTCTTCGAGGGTGGATCGGACAGCCGTCGCTTCTGATGGCCGTGCGGCTCGCGGTCAGCGGAAGCTTCAGCGCTCTGCGTTCTCACTTGCCTTCGCAACCTCTCGCCCCTGAGGGGAATTCTCGGTGACCATGCAGGTAAATGCAGGTGGGGCAATATGTACGTCCAGATAAGCGCCATTTGAGCACAAGGGTCGACCAGGGCCAACCACCACTAGTGCCCCGATGAGATGTTCATCCCGAAATGTCCAGAAAATCTGACGGAATTGATAAAGCAGCTTCCACCAGGCGAAACAGGCAACAGGAGATCGTTCCACGGGCCCGGTCCCGACGCGTGGAAAAGATCAACTGTGAAGCATCAGATGCAACGCGAGTCCCGCCGCTCACCACCTTTCCCAAAACGGACAAACATTAGGATTCTCGCGGGTCGTCAAATTTTCACGATATAGCGGCAAACAGACATTGCAACCACAAGTATTATTTTCACGATAAGGACCACCAATTTGGTGCTACGGTCGATCCCTGTTGTGCGTCAGGCACACAGCCCCCGGGAGCAGAAGCCACCCGGTCCCCCCCTGGCTCCATCTGAAGGGAGTCCCTGACATGAGGCTTGGCCGTTCCGCCAGGGCCGCCATCATCGGGTTCGCTTTGACACTCGGCGCCGTGGCGTGCAGCACGGGCGGTTCCCCGACCGCCAGCGCGCCGCCGTCCGCCTCGGCCGGCGGTGGTCTCGAGAAGACACAACTCAAGATCGCCACCCTGCCGGCCATCGACAGCGCCGCCATCTACGTCGCCATCGACCAAGGGCTCTTCGAGCAGGAGGGTCTGGACGTCACCCCGCAGGTCGTCCAGGCGGCTCCGGAAGCCATCCCCATGATGGTGAGGGGCGAGATCGACGCCATGTTCGGCAACTACGTGTCGATGTTCGCCGCCCATGACAAGGATGCGCTGAAGCTCCGCATCCTGGCCGAGGGCTCTCGCGCAGCCCCCGACTCGCTCAGCATCATGGCCCTGCCCAACTCGCCCATCAAGACCCCGAAGGACCTGGAGGGCAAGACGATCAACGTGAACGTCCTGCACAACTTCCAGGAGCTGGCACTCACCCAGGTGCTCAAGGCCAACAACGTGGACCCGGCCACCATCAAGTACGTCCAGGTGACGTTCCAGAACATCATGCCCTCGTGGAAGGGCGGCCAGATCGACGCCGCGTACCTGGGCGAGCCCATGGTCACGGCGGCCACGTCCAGCATGGGCGCCCGCAAGATCCTCGACCCCGCCTCCGGCCCCGCCGCCGAGTTCCCCATCTCGGGCTACGTCAGCACCCAGGAGTGGTACGACAAGAACCCGAAGGTGGCGGCGGCGTTCCAGCGCGCCATCCACAACGCGGCCAAGCTGATGGAGAACAACCGTGAGGTGGTGGCCAAGGTGCTGCCGAACTTCACGCAGATCGACGCGGCCACGGCCGCCACCGTGACCTTCCCCTACTTCTCCAGCAACGACAACCCGGTCCGCCTCCAGCGGGTGGCCGACTGGATGCTGGAAGCCAAGTGGCTGACGAAGGCCATCGACGTCAAGTCGCTCATGTCGCCCACCACCTCCGGGTGAGCGCTCAGACCCTGTCCCGTGCCCGTCCGGCGTCCGCCACCACTCGCTGGTCACGCCGGGCGGCCGGGGCTCTCGCCTTCGCCGCGCTGATCGAGCTGCTCAGCAGGACGGGGCTGGCGGATCCCGAGTTCCTGCCGCCCGCCACGGAGATCGTCGGGCGGGCCATGACGCTGCTGGCCGACCCCGCCTTCCGGGTGCACGCCCTGACGAGCCTGCTCGCCTGGGCGATCGGCCTGTGCATCGCGGCCCTGCTCGCGGTGCCGCTCGGCCTGCTGCTCGGCAGCGTGCCGATCATCGACGCGGCCACGCGCTCGGTCGTGGAGTTCCTGCGGCCGATCCCGTCCGTGGCGCTGATCCCGCTCGTGGCCCTGGTCATCGGCACCGGCCTGCAGCACCGGGTCACGCTCGTGGTCTACGCCTCGTTGTGGCCCATCCTCTACAACACGATGTACGGCCTGCGCGGCGTCGACCCCCTGGCCAAGGAGTCCCTGCGCTCGTACGGCTTCGGCCCCCTGTCCGTGCTGCTGCGCGTCTCCCTGCCGTCGTCGGCGCCCTTCATCGCCACCGGGATCCGCCTGGCGGCCGGGGTCGCGCTCATCCTGACCGTCAGCACCGAGATCGTGGCCGGTCGGGGCGAGGGCATCGGCGTGTTCGTCTTCTTCGCCGGCATCGCCGTGCCCGCGCGCATGGCCGACATCCTGGCCGGCGTGTTCTGGGTGGGCCTGTTCGGCGTCGCGGTGAACGCGCTGCTGGTGGCGGCCGAGCGGCGCGCGTTCCGCTGGCACCACACGCAGTTGGGAGAGCGGGAATGAGGGGCAGGGGCATGCGGACGGCCGTCTTCCGCGTCGTGGTGCTGATCGTGCTCGTCCTCCTCTGGGAGGCGGCCACGCTGATGGCGGGCAACACCTTCTTCCCCTCGCCCGGCACGATCGTGGCGCGGATGCACGCGATGTGGTTCTCGGGGCCGCCCGGCACGTTGTTCCTGACCGACGTGGCCATCGAGAACATCCTGCCGAGCCTGGGCCGGATGGCGCTCGGGTTCGCGGGGGGCGCGCTGGCCGGGGTCGTCCTCGGGCTGGCGGTGGGGCTGTCGGCGCGGGCGTACGACTATCTCGACGGCGTGCTGCAGTTCCTGCGCGCGATCCCGCCGCCCGCGCTGGTGACCGTCTTCCTCGTGCTGTTCGGGTTCGGGCTGCGGATGCAGCTCGCGTTCATCATGTTCAGCATCGTGTGGCCGGTGCTGCTCAACACCGCCGACGGGGCCCGCTCGGTCGAGCCGCTGCACCTGCAGACGTGCCAGGCGTTCCGGCTGTCGCGGGCCGAGCGGCTCCTCCGGGTGATCCTGCCCTCGGCGCTGCCCAAGATGTTCGCCGGGCTGCGGCTGGCCCTGTCGCTCTCCCTGATCGTCATGGTCTTCTCCGAGCTGCTGCCCGGCACCACGAACGGCATCGGTTTCCAGATCACCGACGCGTACGCCACCTTCGACCTGCCCGCCATGTGGGCCGGGATCGTGCTGCTCGGAGTGCTGGGCTACCTGCTCAACGAGCTGTTCCTGGTCGTCGAGCGGCGCGTGCTCGCCTGGCACCGCGCCGCCCGGGATCTGGTCGGTTAGCGGCTGTGGCTCCCATGGCAGCCTCTAACGTGCGAGAGTAAGATCGCGCCCTGAATTGGGTTAGCTGACTGACATGTCCATCCTGAAACCGCTCCGCTAGAGTCATTTCCGGCTCTTAAGAGTCGCCGTGTTGTCCGCGGTCTCGCCCCCTAGGAAATCCATTGCTCGAGATAGACAACCTTTCCCATGTGTACGGCGGCGGTACTCCCAACGCGCACCACGCCATCGACGGACTCAACCTGAGCGTCGCCGAGGGCGAGCTGCTCTGCATCGTCGGTCCCTCGGGATGCGGGAAGTCGACGCTCCTGCGCTCCATCGCCGGCCTGATCACGCCCACGGGCGGCCAGATCAGGGTCGAGGGCGAGCTGGTCCGCCAGACGCCGGACAACCTGGCCGTGGTCTTCCAGGACTACAGCCGCTCGCTGTTCCCCTGGATGTCGGTCGCCGACAACGTGGCACTGCCGCTGCGCCGCAAGAGCATGGACAAGCGACAGCGCCGCGAGGCCGCCCAGGAGGCCCTGGAGTCCGTGGGGCTGGAGGCCGCGGGGCGCAAATACCCGTTCCAGCTCTCGGGCGGCATGCAGCAGCGGGTGGCGATCGCCCGGGCGCTGGCGTACCGGCCGACGCTGATGCTCATGGACGAGCCGTTCGGCTCGGTGGACGCGCAGACCCGGGAGGACCTGGAGGACCTGGTGCTCAAGGTCCGCGGCCACCACCAGATGACGATCGTCCTCATCACGCACGACATCGACGAGAGCGTCTACGTGGGCGACCGCGTGGTGGTGCTGTCCAAGGCGCCCGCACATGTGGTGGGGGACCTGAAGGTGGACCTGCCCGCGCCCCGTGACCAGATCACGACGCGGGAGCACCCCGACTTCGTGCATCTGCGCGCCGAGGTGGGACGGCTCGTCCGCGGCCACGCCACCGTCTAGGCACTCGACGTCCGCAGGGCCGCGCCAGGAGCGCGGCCCTCGGCGTTCGTGGGCGCGGCCTCCGTCGTCGCAACTGTGACCGCGCCCGCCGTGCAACGCGTCTACTCTGTGGGCGTGGAGGATGTTCTGGCGGGCCGGGATTGCGCCTGGCTGTTCGGGGCGGAATCACTGACCATCGCGCCCGAGCGGGGAAAAGCCCCCAAACTCATTTCCGAACTCGGTGAACGCGTCATCCCTTACGCGGCGATCGCCGAGGTCACGCTCGCGCGGGGCAGGCGCGGCACGGTGGTGCTGCGCGTGTTGCCCCGGCGCGGCGCCGATCCCGTGATGACGGTCGCGGCCGGGCAGCTCAAGGAGACCGACGACCCCTACCGGCTGGTGTTGCCCGCCGGCAAGGAGACGCTCGCCGACTACTACGCCGACGAGCTGCGCTCGGCCGTCACCGAGCACGGGCCCGCCACCCGGTTCCTGGTCGCCGCTCCCCCGGTGCCGCGCGCCTTCAAGGGGTGGGACGGGGCGGCCACGTTCGACGGGGAGGCGGTCACCTTCACCTGGTTCTGGTCGGGGGCGTCGTCCGCCAAATACGCCGCGGGCGATCAGCGCTATTCCGTCGCCGACCTGGAGGGCGTCGAGTGGCACCGGCCCGAGGGGGCCAGCGGGTCGCTGCGGTTGAAGGTACGCGGGCGGCGGATGCCCTCCGACGCGAACAAGGACCCGGCGTCGGTCATCTTCGGGCTCGGCTGGGGCGCCACCCACAAGTCGCTGCCCTTCGCCGCCGCCGTGCTGGCCGCCGTACGCACCGGAGCCGCCGCCGGGCCCGCGGGAGAGGCGCCCTTCACGCCCCGGACGCCGCTCCCGGCGGGCCGTGGCGCCGAGGTGGCCGAGCTGATCGCCAAGCTGGGTGAGCTGCGGGACGCCGGGCTGCTGACCGAGGAGGAGTTCCAGGCCAAGAAGGCCGAGCTGCTGTCACGCATGTGAACCGCGAACGCGACGACCGCGGGTGCCCGGCCGCGAACGTCCCGCACCGGCTGGGCGTCACCCGCGAGCGGGTCACCGAGGTCGCCGCGATCCTGGCGTCGCGGGAAGGGCGGGCATGAGACAGCCCACCACCTCGGCGGGCGAGGGGTGGGCTGCCGCGGCGCCGTGACGCGCCTGGAGCGAGGTCCTTCTGGGGTGGATCCCGTCAGCCGGCCATCGTGTCGGGGCGACGGGTGGAGGCTTGCGCGGCTCTCCAGCTCCAGGCGGGAACGGGTTTACACCGGGGTGTGCATGTGGCGGGTCAGCGCGTGTTCGACCAAGGTGATCAAGGTGGACTTGACCGATTCGCGCTGCCGGGCGTCCAGCCGCACGATCGGGGTGTGGCCGCCGATCGACAGCGCCTCCCTGATCTCCTCCTCCGCGTGCGCGAACTGGCCGTCCCAGCCGTTGATGCCGATCACGAACGGCAGCTTGGCCTCTTCGAAGTAGTCGATGGCCGGGAAGCTGTCGGCCAGCCGGCGGGTGTCCACCAGGACGACCGCGCCGATGGCACCGCGCACCAGGTCGTCCCACATGAACCAGAACCGGTGCTGCCCGGGCGTGCCGAACAGGTACAGGATCAGGTCACGGTCGAGCGAGACGCGGCCGAAGTCCATGGCGACGGTCGTGGTCGTCTTGTTCGGCGTGAGGGAGACGTCGTCGACGTGCGCGGAGGCGTCCGTCATGACGGCCTCCGTGGTGAGCGGCAGGATTTCCGAGACCGCTCCAACGAACGTCGTCTTCCCCACGCCGAAGCCCCCGGCCACGACGATCTTCGTCGAGGTTAGGCCGGGGCTAGAGCCTGCGAAGTCCACTGAGCACCCTTTCGAGCAAGTTGAGGTCCGGCTTTCCCGCGTCCAGCGCAGGCTGGTGCACGCGGATCAGGCCCTCCGACGCCATGTCGGCGATCAGCACCCGGACCACACCAAGAGGCTGGCGTAAAAGGGCGGAGATCTCGGCAACCGACCGGACGTTCCGGGTCAGCTGAATGATCGCCTGATACTCCGGACTTAGTAGGGAAATGTCTTGGTATTCCGACGTCACGGAGGACACGAGCGCCTCCATGGCGAACTTCATCCGCGGCGCGGTGCGCCCCCCGGTCACGGCATAAGGCCGCACCAGGGAACTCTGCTTCTGCGGACGGGGAGCCGCCGGATGCGGCGGAGTGCTATCACCAGCCCAACCCTGACCTGACACCATGATCTCCTGTCACCGCCCGTACTAGCGGGGGCGGGCCGCTTGCAGCTCAGCGCGTACGGCCGGAGTCAGCACCTGTCCAGCCCGCTCGACCAGCAGGGTCATCTGGTACGCGACCAGACCCATGTCACAGTCGGGAGCGGCCAGGACCGCCAAGCAGGATCCATCACTGATCGACATGATCATCAAGAGCCCACGCTGCATTTCGATAACGGTCTGCGTCACCATACCGCCCTCGAAGACCCGCGCGGCCCCTTGGGTCAAGCTGATCACTCCGGACGCGACCGCGGCGAGCTGGTCGGCCCGATCCTTGGGAAAACCCTCGGAGAAGGCCAGCGGCAACCCGTCAGACGACACCACGACCGTGTGGGCGACGCCTGGCACGTTGTTCACGAAGTCCGTGATCAGCCAGCTGATACCGCGCGCTCCCTGGCTCATTTCTCTCATTTGTCCTCCTCATTTTCTTCTCCGCGGGTGAACGCCCGGCCTTGCCGGACACCCTGCTGGAAGCTGGAGAGCCGGCTGCGCAACCGCTCGGGCGAGATCTGCGGTGCCGGTGACGCGGCCTGGGGCTCGGCGAGGCTGGCCGTGCCGGGCACCAGGTTGGCCTTGGGAACGCGGCGGGGCAGGCCCGACGCCGTCGTACCGGCCTGCTGGGGCTGGGCGGCGGCCTGCGCTGCCTGGAAACCTGAGTCGGCGGGCGACGACCAGGTCGCTCCGGCACCGGACGCCCCTGGCCTGCGCTGCGGCAGAGCGGGCGTGCCGTCCGCGGTGGGGGGCGCGGCGGCCGGGGGTGCGGCCGCGTGCGGCGGCGGGTCGGCGGGCACGGCCGGATGCACGGCGGTGATCTCCGGCTCGCCCTCCGGCTCGTAGCGCGGCTGCAGCACCTCGGGGTCCGGCCGGCGGAACCAGTCGGAGCCGACCGACGAGAAGATCGGCAGGAACTCGTCGCCCTGGTCGTCCATCGGCGAGCTGCGCACCACGGGCAGCGGTCCGGTCATGTCCTGCGAGGAGTAGTCGCCCGGGCCGAACGGGTTGTAGTCGCTGGAGTGGCCGTTCTGCTCGTACTGGTCGGCCGGCTTGGGCTCGTCCGCGAACGGGGACCGGTAGGAGTCGCCGTGCTGCGGCCGGGGCCGATCCTCGGACTCGAACAGCCCCCTGCGCGGGAGCGGGTCCGCGAACGACGACCAGCGCGACTCGTCCTGCGGCTGCTGCGGCGGCTCGGTCGCGAAGGACGGCCAGCGCGGCTCGTCGGCCTGCAGGGGCGGCGGCTGCTCGGCGAACGACGGCCACCTGTTCTCGGCGAACGGCGACGGCTCGGCGGCCTGCGAGGGCTCCTCGGTGAACGACGGCCAGCGCTGCTCGCCGAACGGCTGCGCGGGCTGCTGCGGCACGGCCGGGGGCTCGTCGCCGCCGAACGGCGGCCAGCGGGGCTCGTCCGCCTGCGCGCCCTGCGGCTGCTGCTCCCTGAAGGGCTGCTCGCCGAACGACGGCTGCTCCTCGTAGGGCGGCTGCTCGCCGAACGAGGGCCAGTTACCCGTTCCCGGCGCGGGCAGCGAGCCCGGCCACTGGGTGTCCACGACCTGGTCGGGCCCGTCGAAGGAGGGGTGCGACCCCATCCCGTTGGGCGACGGCTGCCCGAACATGCTCGGGTCGAACGTGGTGAACGCTTCGTACTGCCCGCCCTGCTGGGGCAGGCCCTGACCGTTGCTGATGAGCATGTCGGGCATCATCACCAGCGCCGTCAGGCCGCCGGTCTCCCGCATGCTGAGCTGCACGCGGATGCCGTGCCGCAGGGCCAGCCGGCCGACCACGAACAGGCCCATGCGCCGCGAGACGGAGACGTCCACGACCGGCGGGTTGGCCAGGCGCCAGTTGGCCTCGCCCAGCTCCTCCTGGCTCATGCCGATGCCCAGGTCGTTGATCGACACCAGCACCCCGCCCTCGGCGGGAGAGCTGGTCACGGTGACCTTGCTCTCGCGCGGGGAGAACGAGATCGCGTTCTCGATCAGCTCGGCGAGCAGGTGGACGGCGTCGGTGACGGCGGGGCCGACGATGAGGGTGCCGGACGGGATCTGGATCTGGACCCGCTCGTAGTTCTCGACCTCGGACAGCGAGGCGCGGGCGATGTCGACCAGCGGCACCGGCTCGCTCCACTTGCGCGCGGCCTCCTGGCCGGCGAGGACCAGCAGGTTCTCGCTGTTGCGGCGCATGCGGGTGGCCAGGTGGTCGAGGCGGAAGAGGTTCGCGAGCCGCTGCTCGTCCTCCTCGCCCTGCTCCAGGCCCTCGATGAGCTGCAGCTGCCGCTCGACCAGCGTCTGGCTGCGGCGGGAGAGGTTGACGAACATCGAGTTGACGTTGGCGCGCAGCTTGGCCTCGTCGCCGGCCAGCCGGATCGCCTCGCGGTGGACCTCGTCGAACGCCCGCGCCACTTCCCCGATCTCGTCCCGGGTGTTGACGCCGATCGACGGCACTTCGGGGATGTTCGCGCCCTCGCCGGACTCGCGCAGGATGCGGACGGTGTCGGGCAGCCGGGTCGTGGCGACCTGGAGCGCCTCGGCACGCAGCCGGCGCAGCGGGCGGACCAGCGAGCCGGCCACGCGGGTGGTGATGACCAGGACCAGGAGCAGCAGGACGAGGATCAGCGCGCCGGAGATGATGGCGCTGCGCTGCTCGGTGTCGCTCAGGTCGCGGGTGGTGGCCACGATCTTGGTGGCCAGGCCGTCCTCGACCTTGCGCATGGCGTTGGTCGTGACCGTGGTGCTCTCGTACCAGTCGTTGAGGTCGCGCAGCGTGGTGACGTCGAGGTCCCTGATCCGGTTGTTCTCGCTCACCTGCGCCAGCGCGCGCTGGCGCATGGCGTCGGCGAGGTCGACCTGCGAGCCCTTGACCCCGTCCCGGTACGCCTTGAGGTCCGCCGCGTCGGCCTCCAGCTCGAACGCGGCCAGCTCGGCCTGCTGCTTGTTCCAGGAGCCCAGGAAGTCCGACCAGTCGGCGCTGTCGACCCTCCGCTGCGCGAGCGTGACGATGAGGATGATCTGCTGCCGCGAGACCTCCTCCTTGACCCGCTGGAGCGAGCCGAGCGCGGCCACGTCACCCTGGAGGTCGTCGTCGCTCACGCCGTCGCCCAGGTCGCCCTGGATGGAGGAGAAGACGTCGATCATCGTGCTGTACGTGCCGATGGCGGCGCGCGCGGGCACGTTGCCCACCATGGAGTTGCGGAGGCTGTCCAGGCCGTCGAGCCAGCGGCGCATGTTGTCGACGCCCTCGCGAACACGGAGCGAGTGCGCGGCGTCGATGGAGCCGGCGGCGGCCAGCGCCTGCTGCTTGGCCTTGTCGGTGGCCTGACGCTGGGTCTTGAGCTGGACGAAGCGGCCGCCCCTGCGGCGGTCGGCGACGTACCACGCGGTGAGCGTGCGCTCCTTGCCGAGCTCGTGGTTGAGCGCACCGATGCGCTGGACCAGCTCGGCCACCTGGGTGAGCCGGCGGTATTCGGCGCTGGTGCCGATGGCGTCGGCCAGCTGGATGCCGGCGAGCAGCACACCCACGACCGTGGGAATGAGGATCAGAGCGACCAGCCTAGAGCGCACACGCCAGTTCGCCAGCCGGAACCGTCCGCCTGTGTACTCCCCTGACCTCGTGTGCCTGGGGTCTTTCGTCCTCACTGAGTTTCGCAACCTCTCGCCGGTACGTGCTCGAAGAAAATCAGACACGCGTGGGGCGCATGGGATTCTGTCCGGCTGGGTAATTGGAACACAATCCGTACCAGATCGGCCAACCGAACATATCCCATCTCATCCACCCAAAGAGGCACTTTGGGTGGCATAACGCCGTACACGTCTTCAGGCGGGCCGGAACGAATCCCGCTCGGCCGGTGCCGCGTGCTTCACCATCAGGTGCCGCGTCACCGAATATTCCTGCACCGCCTCCTGGCTCATGTCCTTGCCGAACCCGCTGCCCTTCACCCCGCCGTGCGGCGCCTCGCTGGCGATGGGCAGGTGATCGTTGACCCACGTCACGCCCACATCGAGCCGGTGCGAGACCCGCATGGCCCGGCCGACGTCGCGCGACCACACCGACGAGGCCAGGCCGTATCTAGTGTCGTTGGCCAGCCGGACCGCTTCGTCCTCACCGTCGAACGGGAGCGCGACCAGAACCGGCCCGAAAAGCTCTCCCTGCACGATCTCGCTGTTCTGTACGACGTCGGTCACGAGTGTGGGAGGGTAGAAAAAGCCGGAGCCCCCGATCGGGGAGCCGCCGTGCAGCACGCGCCCACCGGACCGCGAGACGAACCCGTACACCCGGTCCCGGTGCGCGGACGAGATCAGCGGGCCGATGTCCGTCGCCGGGTCCCAGGGGTCGCCGACGGTGATGTTGGCAAGAGTTGCCCGAATCGCCTCCACGGCGTCGCCGAAGATTTCCCTGGCGACGTAGACCCGGGTGGCCGCCGTGCAGTCCTGCCCGGTGTTGTACGTCGCCCCCATGGCCACGCCGCGCGCCATCTCCGCCAGGTCGGCGTCCTCGAACACCAGCGCCGGCGCCTTGCCGCCGAGCTCGAGGTGGACCCGCTTGAGCGTGGCCGCCGCGCCGTTCATCACGGCGCGGCCGGTCTCGGTGGAGCCCGTGACGCTGACCATGTCCACACCGGGGTCGGTGACCAGCGCCTGGCCCACCTCGGCAGCGCCGGTGATCGCCTGGACGAGGTTGTCGGGCGCGCCCGCCTTGGCGAACAGCTCGGCCAGCCGCAGCGTCGTACGGGGCGTCTGGGGGGCCGGCTTGATCACCACGGCGTTGCCCGCGGCCACGGCCGGGCCGACCTTCCAGACCGCCATCACGAACGGGAAGTTCCACGGCGCGATCGACCCCACCACCCCGACGGGACGGCGCAGCATGACCGAGGTGTAGCCGGGGCTGAACACCCCGGCCCCCGTGCCCTCCAGCGAGCGGGCGGCGCCGGCGAAGAAGCGCAGGTTGTCCACCGCGAACGGCAGCTCGCCGTCCCGGAACACCGCCGCCGGCTTGCCGGTCTCCTCCACCTCGAGCCTGGTCAGCTCCTCGGCGTCGGCCTCCACGAGGTCGGCCAGCCGCAGCAGCAGCCGAGCACGCTCGGCCGGGGTGGTCTCGGACCACTCCTCGTACGCCGCGCGGGCCGCACGTACGGCCGACGCCACGCCCTCCACCGGCGTGTCCGGAATTTCGGCACAGGTGAGCCCGGTGGCGGGGTTGATCAGTTCACGCATCAGGAAACTTCATCTCTCAGGGGTCGTGCTACTGGACCAGGGCCGTGCTACCGGCCGAGCTGCTCGATCAGGTCGGCGGCCTTGCGCAGGCCGTCGCGACGCCGGATCTCCTCGCCCGCGGCGGCGAGCCCCGCCCGCAGCTCGGTGTCGCCGAGCAGGCGCGCGACCGCCCCCGTGAGCTCCTCGTCGGTGAAGGTGTAGGTCGAGAGCCTGACACCGTAACCGAGCTCATCGACCCTCTGGGCGTTGTCGTACTGGTCCCAGAAGAGCGGCAGCAGGATCATCGGCTTGCCGAAGTGCAGCGCCTCGGTGGTCGTGTTGTTGCCGCCATGGGTGATGACCAAGTCACACAGTGGGATGATCTTAGTCTGCGGGAGGAACTCCGCGCCCCACATGTTGTCGGCCAGCTTGATCTCCTCGTGCAGCGGGCCCTTGGAGACGATGTACTGGTGCGGCGTCGTGGCGAGCACGTCGATCACCCGCTGCATCAGCTCCACGTCGGAGGAGCCCAGCGAGCCGAGCGAGAAGTAGACCAGGGATCCCTCCTTACGCTCGTGCTCATGGTCGCGCCCGCTTCGCTCCTCGTTGGCTCCTTCGTCGCTCTCTCGTCGCGAGCTCCTGCGCTCGAAGGGCAGCGTGAAGTCCTCGTCCGTCTCTCGGACCGAGGAGTCCAGCCGGTGCCACGAGGGGCCCAGCGGGCGGGCGTCGGTGTAGTCGAGGATCTCCGGGTAGACGTAGAGGTTCAGGTCGCCCTCGTGGATGAAGTCGAGGTCGGGCAGCGGCTCGGTGCCCTGCTCGACGCACCACTCGTTGAAGGCGGTCCAGATCTCGCGGTGGGTGCGGTCGTACTCGGCCTTGAAGGCGTCCCACTCGGAGCGGTCGTCGGCGGGCAGGCCGGAGAAGACCGGCGCGACGTTCTCGCCGCGCACCTCCAGCGGGTTGCACGAGACGATCCGGACGAACTTCTTGCCCGCCGTGAGCAGCGCCGGGAACGTAATCACGTTGTCCTCGACGATCACGTCCGGGTTCACCCGCTCGATGATGGCCTTGAGCTGCGGCTCGCAGTATTTCGCGCCCTCGATCAGCTCGGCCCAGATGGGCTTGGTGACGGTCTCGAGCTGCTCGCGCGTGCTCTTGCGGTATTCGGGCGCGGTGTCCCGGATGAAGTCCTTCCAGAACTGGCCGGGGTCCTGCTCCTCGGCGTCCTCGGGCGCGGGGGCGAGGTCGACCAGGTCTTCCTCGAAACCGAGCGCCTCGAGCTTGCCCTTCCACGACGCCTCGGCGGCGAAGACGACGCGGTGCCCGCGCTGCCGCAGGATGTCGCCGATGCCGATGGAGTTGTTGGTGGGGCCGTAGGCGCTTTCCGGCATGAACAGGATCGTGAGAGACATCGAGACTCCGGGGGAACTCGTCAATTTGAAGAGGAATTCAAAAACGGATCTAGCGGGAAGGTCAACTTAAGGGCACTATGGTCACGGCTAACTGAACAGCAGCCAAACGAGTGAAGGTGGTGGTGGTGGCTCAGCGCAAAAGCCGCAGTGACCGGCGCATCGACTTGATCGAGGCCGCACGCAGGGCCATCATCCGCCACGGCATCGACGGTGTACAGCTCTCGCACGTCGCCGAGGAAGCAGGTCTGACCTCGGGCGCCGTGCTCTACCACTACCCCGACCTCAGCGAGCTGCTGGTCGAGGCCCAGCACGCGGGCATGGAGCGCTTCTACGAGCAGCGCCTGCGCCAGCTCGCCACCATCACCGACCCCGTCGAGAAGCTGGTGGTCACGATCAGGTCGGGGCTGCCCACCGGGCCGCTCGACCCCGACGTGCGGCTGCTCAACGAGCTGGGCGGGGCCGCGGGCCGCAACCGGGTCTACGGCGTGCTGCTCACCTCGCTCTACGACCGGCAGGTGTCGATGTACCAGGCGATCCTGGACACCGGGGCCGCGCTGGGGGTGTTCAGGCTGAGCGCCGACTCGCTGACGATCTCGCGCAACCTGGTGGCGCTGGAGGACGCGTACGGCTACCGCATCACGGCCAGGCACCCGCTGATCGGCCCGGCCGAGGCGGCCGAGCTGATCCTCTCCTACGCCCGCGCGGCCACGGGCAACGACCTGACTCACTGATCGACTGCCATGATCACCGCGTCCTGGGCGTCCCAGCGCACCTTGACCTTGGCCCCGGCCCGTACGGAGCTGGCGCCCTGGACGGCGGCGAGGACCGGCTTGGCGTGGCCGGGCACCTCCACGGACAGGTGTGACACACCGCCGTAGAAGCTGACGTCCAGGACGCTGCCCGGCAGCCCCCTGGTGGCGTTCTCCTCGGCGAGTTCGATCTTCTCCGGCCGCACCGCCAGCAGCGCCTCGGCGCCCGCCGCCAGCTCCGTCAGCGGCGTGCCCGGCAACATGCCGAACTGCTCGCTCCTGATGCCGTCGAGGCCGCTGGCGGTGCCGCGGAAGAGGTTGTTGGCGCCGACGAAGTCGGCCACGAACGGCGAGCGCGGCCGCTCGTACAGCTCGACCGGCTGGTCCACCTGGCGCACGGAGCCGCTGTCGAAGACCGCGATGCGGTCGGCCAGCGACATGGCCTCCTCCTGGTCGTGCGTGACGACCACGAACGTGATGCCCACCTCGTGCTGCAGCCGCTTGAGCTCCAGCTGCATGTCGGCGCGGACCTTCTTGTCCAGGGCCGACAGCGGCTCGTCGAGCAGCAGCAACCGGGGCCGCTTGACGATGGAACGAGCCAGCGCCACCCGCTGCCGCTGCCCGCCCGAGAGCTGGGCGGGCTTGCGGGCGGCGTGCGCCGTCAGCCCGACCGTCTCCAGCACCTCGCCGACGCGCTGCCTGACCTCCCCCTTGGGCAGGCCCTCGCGCTCCAGCCCGTAGGCCACGTTCTTGGCCACGGACATGTGCGGGAACAGCGCGTACGACTGGAACATGAGGCTGATCGGCCGCCGGTTCGGGGGCCTGGACAGCAGGTCGTCACCGTCGAGGCTGACGGCACCCGCGTCGGGCGTCTCGAACCCGGCGATGATGCGCAGCAGCGTGGTCTTGCCGCAGCCGGACGGGCCCAGCAGCGCGAAGAACTCGCCCTGGCCGATCTCCAGCGAAACGTTGTCGAGCGCGGTCACGTCCCCGAACCTGCGGCTGACCCCGTCAATCTTGAGCACGTGACTCCCCGATCTTGGTCAGGCGCTGCCCGGCGATCACCGCCGTGAAGCTCACGAGGAGCAGGATCGCCGCCAGCGCGTTGATCTTCGGGGTGACCCCGAAACGGATCATTGAGTAGATGACGATCGGCAGCGTCGGCTCGCTGTTGCCGATCGTGAAGAACGCGATCACGAACTCGTCCAGCGACAGCGTGAACGCCAGCAGCGCGCCGGCCACGATGCCGGGCATGAGCTGCGGCAGCGTGATCTTCATGAACGTCACCACCGGCCCGGCCCCCAGATCCCGCGACGCCTCCTCCAGCGAGGTGTCGGCGCCGGTCAGCCGGGTACGCACGACCGCCGCGACGAACGCCATCGCGAACACGCCGTGGGCCAGGATCACCGAGTAGAGGCCGAGCGTGAGCTGGATCATGCCGTAGAAGACCAGCAGCCCGATGGCCAGCACCAGGTCGGGCAGCACGGCGGGCATCAGCGCGACCGCGTCGAGGGTCTTGGACCTGGTGTACCTCGCCAGGCCGACGGCCAGCAGCGTGCCCAGCACGGTGGCGATCACGGTGGACCCGGTGGCCACGATCAGCGTGTTGACCACGCCGCCCAGGACCCGCTCGTCCCCCGCCAGCTCGGCGTACCACTTGAGGCTGAACCCCTCGTAGCTGTAGGCCGATTCGCCGGCGTTGAACGACATGACGACGAGCACGATGATCGGCAGGTACAGGAAGGCGTACGTGGCCCAGAACGGGACATAGAGCAGCTTGGACCTACGCACGGCGCGCCACCCAGGCCTGCGCGACGAGCAGCACGATCAGCACCGCGATGAGGGCCAGCGCCAGCGTGGAGCCGAACGGCCAGTCGCGCGCCGACAGGAACTGCTGGCGGATCAGGTTGCCCACCATGATCGACTTGCTGCCGCCGAGCATCTCGGGGATGACGAAGTTGCCGAAGCTCGGCACGAACACGAACAGGCACCCCGTCAGCACGCCCGGCACCGTGAGCGGCAGCGTGACCTTGCGGAACGTGGTCAACGCCGACGCCCCCAGGTTGGCCGAGGCCTCCCTGAGCTGCGGGTCGAGCTTCTCGATCGTGGCGTACAACGGCAGCACCATCAGCGGCAGGTACGAGTACACCAGCCCCGCCACGATCGCGCCCTCGTTGTAGAGCAGATCGAGCGGCCCGAGCCCGAACACCTTCAGCCCGCTGTTGATCAGCCCGGGACCGCTCAGCAGCATGATCCAGGCGTAGACGCGGATGATGAAGTTCGTCCAGAACGGCAGCACGATCGCGACCAGCGCGATCGTCTTCCACTTACGCGGGAGCTGGGCGATCAGGTACGCCGTCGGGTAGCCGACCAGCAGCGCGATCAGCGTCGTCACCGCGGCGATCTTCAGCGAGCTGCCGACCACGCTCAGGTAGAGCGGGTCCACCAGGCGTTCGAAGTTCTCCGTCGTGAACTCGTAGACCACGCCGCCGAATCGCCCGCGCTGGAAGACCGTGTAGCTCATCACCAGCGCCAGCGGCACCAGCAGCAGCACGAGCAGGTATGTCAGCCCGGGGGCCAGGAACACGAACGCGCCCAGCCGGCGTCCCCGCGATCGGGACACCGGCCGGGCCTTGACCTCAGACTTCACTACAACGACAACTACTTCGCCTGGACGTCGGCCGACAGACGCGTGTACTTCGTGGACGCCTGGCCGAGGTCGATGAGCGACTCACCGTCGAGCAGCTCGGCCGGCGGGATGCCGAGCAGCGAGCCCTTCGGCGGGTTCACCTTCTCCATGGCCGCCTTGTTGGGGACCTTGTAGTTGATGTTCGCGGCCGCCCAGCTGTGGATCTCGGGGTCCAGGATGTAGTTGATCAGGGCGTGCGCGGCCTCCTTGTTCTTGGAGGACTTCATGATCACCATGGTGTCCACCCAGAGGTCGCTGCCCTCCTTCGGCACGGCGAAGCCGATGTTGCCCTTCTCGTCCGTGGTCGGGCACCAGCCGTCCCACGCCTCGACCATGACGGCCTCGCCGGAGGTCAGGCGGTCACCGAACGTCGTGTCGTCGTAGGTGAGCAGGTGCGGCTTCTGCGCCATGAGGAGCTCGCGGGCCTTCTCGATCTCCTCGTCCTTGTCGGTGTTGACCGAGTAGCCGAGGGACTTGAGCGCGGGCAGGGCCAGCCAGCGCTCGGTGGTCATCATGGTGACCTTCTTCTCGGCCCAGGCCGGGGGCTTGAGGAGATCGTTCCAACTGTCCGGGACCTTCTTCACCAGGTCCTTGCGGTAGCAGATGCCGGTGGTGCCCCAGGTGTAGGGCACCGAGTACTTGTTGCCCTTGTCGTAGGAGAGCTGGGTGGCCTCCGGGTAGAGGTTGGCCAGGTTGGGAATCAGCTCGGGGTGGATCGGCTCCAGCAGTCCCTGCGCGTTGAGCGCCTGGGCGTACTGGCCGGACACGAACGCCACGTCGATGCCGCTGTCACCGGGAGCGGTGAGCTTGGTCATCGCGACCTCGTTGGTGTCGTGCAGCGCCACCTTCAGGTCCTTGACCTTGAGCTTCTCCTTGACCTTCTCGGGAAGCTCCTTGGGGGTGTAGCCGTCCCAGACCGTGATCTGCAGGGTCTGCTGCGACAGGTCCGCGTTTGGCTTGAGCTGGTCGGCCGCCACCGTTCTGCCATCTGAGCTTGACGACGACTCACCGCCGCACGCCGCGACGGCAAGCGCGAGGCCGACCACCGCCACGGTGGCCGGGAGACGACGGGTGAACCGGGTACGGGACACGGCCGCTACTCCTTCTGAAATTTGTGATGTAAGAGGGGTCGCGCGACCTTACCGGACACAGCAGACCAGAGCAGGAGTGTTGCAGCCCAAATCAACATGAGCAAGACTTTTGCTGACATTGCTACCTGGAAGTTTGGTCCAGCTGTTGAATTGGGATTCAATACGTCGCCGCATGATCTCTCTCGGTGAGAGGCCCCTCACCGCCCGAGATCGCGGGCTCACAACCGCGCTCCTGGCGCTGTTGGAGGGGGAGGTGCCGCCGCCCTTCGGGGTCCGGCGCTTCCTTCCGCTGCCCACTTTCTCGTACGGTCCTGAAGATCTCCACACTGGGGCCCCAGGTGAACGTGATTTCGGACCGCACGTGGACCAGACGAACTACTCGGTGGTGGTGGGCGAGCGGGTGGTCGTGAAGTGGCTCACCCCGCCCGTACCGCTGCCGCACCCTGCTCCGGAGGTCTTCGCTCACCTCGTTGAGGCGGGCTTCAACGACACCGCGCCTCCTTACGCGGCTCTGACAGGCGTGTTGCGGGGGCGCGAGCACCTGCTGGCGTTGGTCACCGGGTATCTGCCGCAGGCGCGGGACGGCTGGGAGTGGTGCGTGGACGAGGCAGAGGCGGGCACGACGGGCTTCGCCCGGGAGCTCGGCCGCCTCACCGCCGACCTCCACCTCGCCCTCTCCACCCTCCCCGCCCCTGACCACCCCCTTCCCGGTCTCCGGCCGAACCCGGGCGCTCCGGAAGGCGCTCGGTCGCCGGGAAGTGGTGCGGCGGTCAGGGCGGAGGGAGCGCTCGCGGAGGCGCTCGCGCTGACCGACGGGCCGGACGGTGAGTGGCTGGCGAGCCGGGCCGGGGCGCTCAGGCGGGAGCTGGCCGCGCTGAAGGAGCCCATCACGACCCCGCTGATCAGGATCCACGGCGACCTGCACGTGGGCCAGATCCTCAAGTGGCGGGACGGCTACGCGGTCATCGACTTCGACGGCAACCCCACCGTCGCCGACGCCGACCCGTACCAGCCGCCGGCCAGGGACGTGGCCCAGCTCACCACGAGCCTCGAACACGTCGCCCAGGTGGCGATCAAGAGACGCGGCACCCCACCCGACCTGGCGGCGAGCTGGGCGAGGCGGGCCCGCGCCGCCCTGCTCGCCGCCTACCGGCACCGCCTGTCCGAGCAGGGCGGGCCGGACCTGCTCGACGAGAGCCTGATCCGCCCGTTCGAGGTGGAGCAGGAGTGCCGCGAGCTGATCTACGCCGCCCGCCACCTCCCCCGCTGGCGCTACGCCCCCATGGGCGTTCTGCACACCTGGTACCCCGAGGAGAACTTCGCGTGAATTCTGAGCTCTACCTGTCCGACCTGGAGTCCAAGCCGGAGTCCCTGGCGACCCTGGCCGGCTCGCTGCGGGCGGCGGACCCGTTCGAGGGACTCCCCAGGGACTTCGACCGGGTCCTCTTCCTGGGCATGGGCAGCTCCCGGTACGCCGCCGGGGTGGCCGCCCTGCGCCTGCGCGCCGCCGGGGTGAACGCCCACGCCGAGTACGCCTCCGCCGCCGCGAGCTTCCCGCCCGCAGAGGGCACCCTGGTCATCCCGATCTCGGCCACCGGTTCCAGCCGGGAGACGCTCGACGCCACCGAACGGTACGCGGGCGGCCCCGCCTACCTGGCGGCGATCACCAACAGGCCCGGCTCGCCCCTCACCGAGGCCGCCGACCTGGTGATCGACATGGGGGCGGGCGAGGAGCGCGGCGGCGTCGCCTGCCGTACGTTCCAGCACACCCTGGCCCTCCTCCTCGCCCTGGAGTCCAGGCTCACGGGCCGCGACCGCGACCTCCCGGCCCTGGTCGGCAGGGCGGCGGAGGCCACCGCCGACCTGCTGGACCGCAGGGACGAGTGGCTCCCGCTGGCCATGGAGCTGTTGGACGGCCCGCACGGCGTCTACACGATCGCCCCCGCCGAGCGCCTGTCGTCGGCGGAGCAGTCGGCGCTGATGTTCCGCGAGGGCCCGCGCCGCCCGGCCGACGCGTGCGAGAGCGGCGACTGGTCGCACGTGGACGTCTACCTCACCAAGACGCTCGACTACCGCGCGCTGCTCTTCCCCGGCTCCCGCTACGACGCCCAGGCCATGGACTGGGTACGCGAGCGCGAGTCCACGGTGATCACCGTGGGCGCCGAGGTGAAGGCCGCCACGGCGGCGATCCGCTACGCCCACGACGACGACCCCGACGTGGCCCTGCTCACGGAGACGCTGGTCGCGGAGCTGGTGGCCGCCTACTGGTGGTCGGCGCAGTAGCGGCGACGGCTCAGTGGGAGCGTACGGTCAGCGCGTGCTCGACGAGCGTGATCAGGGTGTTCTTGACCGCCTGCCGCGCACGCGCGTCCGTACGGACGATCGGCACGTGCGCCGAGAGCGTGAGCGCCTCCCGCACCTCGCTCTCGACGTGCGGGAACTCCCCGTTCCAGCCGTTGAGCCCGATCACGAACGGCAGCCCCGAGTTCTCGAAGTAGTCCACCGCGGGGAAGCTGTCGGCCAGCCGCCGCGAGTCCACCAGCACCACGGCCCCGATGGCCCCGCGGACGAGGTCGTCCCACATGAACCAGAACCGGTGCTGCCCCGGCGTGCCGAACAGGTAGAGGATCAGTTCGTGGTCGAGCGAGAGCCGCCCGAAGTCCATGGCCACGGTGGTGGTGGTCTTGCCCGGCGTGTGGCCGAGGTCGTCGATGCCCTCCGAGGCGTCCGTCATCACCGCCTCGGTGGTCAGCGGCATGATCTCGGACACGGATTTCACGAACGTGGTCTTCCCCACGCCGAACCCGCCCGCCACGACGATCTTCGTGGAGGTGAGGCGACTAGAGCCTGCGAAGTCCACTCAGTACCCTTTCGAGCAGGCCCCTGTCAGGAAGGCCCGCATCCAGCTGCGGCTGGTACACCTTGACCAGCCCATCCGCCTCCATGTCGGCGACCAGCACCCTCGCCACCCCTAGGGGCACGCTGAGCAGCGCGGAGATCTCCGCCACGGACCGAACCTGCCGACACAGCTCGCTGATCGCGCGGTATTCACGCGTGTACGTCGTACCGAGCTGTGCCGAGGTGGCTGACGATACCAGTGCCTCCATGGCGAGCTGAGTGCGCGGAGTCGTTCTGCCGCCGGTGACGGCGTACATCCGGACGAGCGAACTTCGCTCGGGCTCCGGATCCCCGTTGTGCCACGATGCCAACGTTCACTCCCATCACCACGGGCGCGCGGCGGACAGCTCCGCCCGCACAGCAGGGGTGAGCACCTGCCCCGCGCGCTCGACCAGGATCGTCATCTGGTAAGCGACCAAGCCCATGTCGCAGTCGGGTGCGGCCAGCACCGCCAGGCAGGACCCGTCGCTGATCGACATCACCAGCAGCAGGCCCCTTTCCATCTCGACGAGGGTCTGGGTCACCCCGCCCCCCTCGAACACGCGCGCCGAGCCCTGCGTGAGGCTCACCAGCCCGGCCGCGATGGCGGCGAGCTGGTCGGCGCGGTCTTTCGGGAAGCCACGGGAGAAGGCCATGGGCAGGCCGTCCGCCGAGACCACCACGGCGTGTGCCACGCCGGGGACCTCTTCGACGAAGCCGCTGACCAGCCAGTTGATGTCCCTGGCGGCCTGGCTCAGCTCCTTCACGAATCCTCCTCGAGCTCGGCGCGTCCCTTGCGCACGCCCTGCTGGTAGCTGGCCAGCCGGGTACGCAGTCGATCGGGGGACACCGGAGGAGCGGGAACGGGCGGCGGCTGCGGAGTTGCGGTGCCCGGTACCAGATTGGCTCTCGGCGTCCGCTTCGGCAAGCCGGAGTTCGTGGTGCCGCTCCGCGCGGGGTCCGTGGCCGCGCCGGCGGCCTGCCAGCCCTGGTCGGCGGGAGACGACCACGGCTCGTCGCGGTGGTCCGCCGTCGGCGCGGACTTGCTGAACCAGCTGCTCTCGTCCATGGAGGCGAAGATCGGCAGGAACTCGTCCTTCCCGGAGGCGGAAGGCGTGGGGAACGACGTGCCCGGGGTGCCCGGATCGGCGAGCGACGAGCCGGACGGGCCGAGGTCCGCGAACGACGAACCCGACGGCCCGAGGTCGGCGAACGACGAGCCCGACGGCCCGAGGTCCGTGAACGACGACGAGCCGGGCGGGGTCAGGTCGGTGAACGGCCGGGGCGCGGTCAGGTCAGGCGGGAGCTGCTCGATCGAGTGGCTGTGGGACGAGCTGAACCAGGACGACGGCTCGGGCGCCGGGGTGACGCCGTCGAACGACGGATGCCCGGGCGGCGGCCCCGACAGGCGAGCCGGCGGCTGCGTCGGGTAGGACGGCGGGTTGGCCTGCCTGGGCACCTGGAGCCGCGGCCCGGCGGCGGCCATCGCGCCGGGCACCTCGGTGAGCAGCATGGGCGGGATCAGCACCATGGCGGTCAGCCCGCCGATGTCCTGCCGCCGGAGCTGCACCCGGATGTTGTGCCGCAGCGCCAGCCGCCCGACCACGAACAGTCCCATCCGCCGCGACACCGACACGTCCACGACGGGCGGGTTGGCCAGCCGCCAGTTGGCCTCGGCCAGCTCGTCCTGGTTCATGCCGATGCCGTGGTCGGTGACCGACAGCATCAGGCTGCCGCCGTCGATGCGGCTGCTGGAGATGATGACCTTGGTGTCCCGCGAGGAGAACGACACCGCGTTCTCGACCAGCTCGGCGAGCAGGTGCACCACGTCAGTGACGGCCTGCCCGGCGATGGCGACGTCCGACTCGATCTGGATGCTGACCCGGTCGTAGCTCTCGACCTCGCCGAGCGCCGCCCGCACGATGTCCATCAGCTCGACCGGCTCGCTCCACTTGCGCGCCGCCTCCTGGCCGGCCAGGACGAGCAGGTTCTCGCTGTTGCGCCGCATGCGGGTGGCCAGGTGGTCGAGCTTGAACAGGTCGCCCAGCCGGGCGTCGTCGCGCTCGCCGCGCTCCAGCTTCTCGATCAGCGTGAGCTGCCGCTCGACCAGCGTCTGGCTGCGCCTGGACAGGTTGACGAACATGGCGTTGACGTTGGAGCGCAGCTTGGCCTCGTCGCCCGCCAGCCGTACGGCCTCGCGGTGCACCTCGTCGAAGGCCCGCGCGACCTCGCCCACCTCGTCCTTGGAGAAGATCCCGATCGGCGGCACCTCGGTGGCGACCTCGCCGTCGCGGGACTCCCTCAGGTGCTGCACGAACTCGGGCAGCCGCTTGCCGGCGATCTCCAGCGCCTCGCCGCGCAGGCGGCGCAGCGGGCGTACGAGGGACCTGGCCACGCCCGTGGTGATCAGCAGCACGACCACGAGCAGCGCGAGCACGGCGCCCGCGGTCACGAACGCCTGCCGCCGCTCGTCGGCGCTGAGCGCCTCGCTGCGGTCCACGATGCCCTGGGCCTGGCGCTGCTCGACCTCGCGCATGGAGTCGACGACCACGTTAGTCGCGTCGAACCACTCCGCGGCGTCGTCCTCCTTGGACTGGTCGAGGCCGCGCAGCGGCAGGCCCTCGGTGGCCCTGATCAGCACCAGCTCGCGCAGGAACAACATGCGGTCGGCGGACCTGCCGTTGACGGTCTCGTCGAACAGGCGGCGCTCGTCCGCGGTGGCCTCGGTGGCGAAGCCCTTGCGCTCGTTGGCCTCCCGGGACTGCTCCCCGAGGAAGCGCTTGAGCTGCTCCTGGTCGAACGCCCCCTCGACGAGCACGACGGTGACCAGCGCCTGCTGGTAGGAGATGCTCTCCTTGGCGCGGGCGAGACTGTCGAGCATGCTCGTCTGGCGGAACAGCTCGTCGTCCACGCTGCCCTTGACCAGCTCGTTGTGCACGGAGAGCAGGTCGTTGATCACCGTGGTGTAGAGCTCGACGGCCGGGCCGGGCAGCAGGTTGGCCTCCAGCGCCTGCTCGCGCAGGGCGGTCAGGTCGTTCAGGCGGTTGAGCAGGCTCTCGATCTGGTCCGCGGTACGTCCGGTGGAGTCGGTCAGCAGTTGCTGGGCGATGCCGCGCACCTCCCTGGCCGACTGGTCCACCTGCTCCATCTGGGCCTGCACCTCGGCCAGTCCCGCGGCCGGCCGGTTCCGTGCGATGTACCAGGCGGTCCTGGCGCGTTCGGCGGAGACCAGGTGGGTGAGCCCGCCGAGCTCGGCGGAGAGCGTGGCGAACTGGTTCGTCCGCGCGTAGTCCCCCGCCGCCGACGTCGAGGCGAGCACCTGGACACCGCCCAGCAGCACGGCGGCGGCCGTCGGGATGAGGATGAGGGCCACGAGTCGCGCCCGGACACGCCAATTGCGCAGGCGCCAGCCGCCCTCGCTGGCCTGCCTGACGCCGAGCTCTGTAGTCACCGAACGCACCTCGCCCGAATCGGCGTATATGTGAAGTCTGTGCCCTGGGGAAATCGGCAAGTGCCGGTAATTGGAACACATCCCATGGCTTGTGGCCAAGCGAACATAACGCGACAAAAGTTGGTTCGCGTGGCTCCTGAGGATAGAACCTGGCGCTCCATGACGGAAGCGGGGAGAGCACGAAATAAACCTTTAACAGAATAAATGTCCTCTAATGGGGGATTGGCTCGTTCCAAACGAGTAACGTCCGAGGCGCACCCCGGTCTCCAGAGGGTCACGGCGTTGAGAATCTCGCTATTCCCGACATATGTTGAGCGACGGCAAAACGAGGAGGCGAGTGTGGGAGATTCTCCCGACAGCGCGGCTATCACCGTTGCGGGCCTTTGGAAGATCTTCGGAACCAGGGCACAAAAGGTGCTGGACAGCGAGGACAGACATCTCGAACCCGCGGCGCTGAGGGAGAGAACGGGCTGCACGGCCGCCGTCCGGGACGTGAGCTTCGAGGTGCGCCCCGGCGAGGTCTTCGTGGTCATGGGCCTGTCGGGAAGCGGCAAGTCCACCCTCGTACGCTGCCTGACCCGGCTCATCGAGCCGAGCGCGGGCCGGATCACGATCGGCGGCGAGGACATCGTCGCGGCCACGCCCACCCGGCTCCGCGAGATCCGCCGGCACCAGGTCAGCATGGTCTTCCAGCATTTCGGCCTGCTCCCGCACCGCAAGGTGATCGACAACGTGGCATACGGGCTGGAGATCCAGGGCACCGCCAGGGCCGACAGGCACCGGCGGGCCGGGGAGATCCTCTCGCTCGTCGGCCTCGACGGGCACGCCGACGCCTACCCCGACCAGCTGTCCGGCGGCATGCAGCAGCGCGTCGGCCTGGCCAGGGCGCTGGCCGTGGACCCGCAGGTGATGCTGTTCGACGAGCCGTTCAGCGCGCTCGACCCGCTGATCAGGCGCGACATGCAGGCCGAGGTGATCCGGCTGCACCGGGAAGTCGGCAAGACGATGGTGTTCATCACGCACGACCTCTCGGAGGCGCTCAAGCTGGGCGAGCGGATCGCGATCATGCGGGCCGGCTCGATCGTGCAGCTCGGCACGGCCGAGGAGCTGGTGGGCGCGCCGGCCGACGACTACGTGGCCGACTTCGTCCGCGACGTGCCCAGGAGCCACGTGCTGAGCCTGCGCTGGATCTGCCGTGACCCCGAGCCCGGCGAGCCGCTGGACGGGCCCGAGCTACCGGTCGACACGATCATCAAGGACGCCATCGGCGTGGCCTCCGCCTCCTCCCGGCCGATCAGGGTCGTGGACGGCGACGAGCTGGTGGGCGTCGTGGACCGGGTGGACCTGCTCGCCTTCCTGGCGGGCCAGGACGTCGGCGCCAGGGCGGGCACATGAGCAGCACGGCCGTCACCACGCCCTCCAGGCTCGGGTTACCGAGGTGGGCGGCCCCGGCCGGGGTGGCGGTGCTGTTCGTGGTGGCGTACCTGGTCTTCCAGGGCACCGGGACGCTGCCGCACGACAAGGAGGCGCCGCAGTTCCTGGCCGTCACCGAGCTGCGCGAGTGGATCGACGACCACCGCAACGACAACCCGCTCTTCCTGTACTTCCTCAACTACATCCGGCTCGGCGTGGGCTCGCTCTACGACCTGTTCCAGTCCGCCCTGTACGCGCTCGGCTGGCCCGGCATCACCGGCGTCCTGGGGGCGCTGGCGTGGCTGGCCGGCGGCTGGCGGATCGCGCTGCTGGCGGTCGGGAGCGTGAGCGCGTTCGGCGTGCTGAGGCTGTGGGAGTCGAGCGTGGACACGCTCGCCCTGGTCGGGGTGGCGGTGCTGCTGTCGCTGGCGATCGGGATCCCGCTGGGCGTCTGGGCCGGGCTCTCCGTACGTGTGCGGCGGGCGATCACGCCGGTGCTGGACGTCATGCAGATCATGCCGACGTTCGCGTACCTGGCGCCGCTCGCGCTGTTCTTCCACATCGGCGCGCCGGCCGGCGCCATCGCGACGATGATCTACGCCATCCCGCCCGCCATCCGCATCACCGCTCTGGCCATCTCCGGGGTCTCCCCCACGGCGGTCGAGGCGTCCGCCTCCCTCGGCGCGACGGGACGCCAGACGCTGTTCAAGGTCTACCTGCCGCTGGCCAGGTCCACGATGGCGCTGGCCGTCAACCAGACGATCATGATGGCGCTGTCCATGGTCGTCATCGCGAACCTGATCGCGGCCCCCGGCCTGGGCAGCAACATCCTGCTCGGCCTGTCCCGGGCCCAGGTCGGCCTCATGCTGCCGGCCGGCATCGCCATCGTGATCATGGCCGTGATGCTCGACCGGATGATGATGGCGCTCGCCCACCGCGACCCGCACGCCAGGATCGCCCGGGCCGACCTCGTCGCGGCCGGCGCGCTGGCCGCCGCCGGGCTGGCGCTCATCCCCGTGCTGCCGAAGGTCTGGCCGGAGAACCTCACCGTCAACGTGGTGGCCGAGGTCAACACCGCCGTACGGTGGGCCGAGACCAACTGGTACGCGGTGACCACGTTCATCAAGGACGTGACCTCGTACGCGCTGCTCAACCCGCTGGAGTCGCTGCTCACCTCGGCCCCGTGGTGGCTGGTCGCGCTCGCCGTGCTGACGGTCGCCTGGCGGGTCAGCGGCACGCGGCCGGCGCTGATCGCGCTGGGCTGCCTGCTGGCGATCGCGCTGCTCGGCGTGTGGGAGCACACGATGCAGACGATGACCACGGTCGCCGTCGCGGTGCTGGTCACGCTGGTCATCGGCCTGTTCCTGGGGGTGGCCGCGGCCCGCTCGCCGCGCTACTCGGCCGTGCAGCGGCCGCTGCTCGACGCCGCGCAGACGATGCCCGCGTTCGTGTACCTGCTGCCGGCCCTGGCCCTGTTCGAGACCACCCGGTTCACCGCGATCTTCGCCTCGATCATCTACGCGGTGCCGCCGGTGGTCCGCCTGGTCGAGGACGGCATCAAGGCCGTGCCCGCCACGGTCGTCGAGGCAGCCACCTCGGCCGGCTCCACCCCCCGCCAGCTCCTGTGGAAGGTACAGCTGCCCATGGCCAGGCGGGCCATCCTGCTCGCGGCCAACCAGGGCATCGTGATGACGCTGGCCATGGTGGTCGTCGGTGGCCTGGTCGGGGCGGGGGCCCTCGGCTACGACGTGGTCACCGGGTTCTCCCAGAGGACCGACTTCGGCATGGGGTTCGTCGCGGGCATCGCGACCGTGCTCCTCGGAGTCATGCTCGACCGCATCACGCAGGGCGCCGACAGGCGCCCTTCCCCCCGAAAGAGGAAGTCCACATGAAGATTCGCCTGCTCGCAGGCCTGTTCGCCCTTGGGCTCGCCGCCGCAGGCTGCGGCGGAGCCACAGTCGAGACCTCCCCCAGCGCCTCCGCCCCGGCGGCCGGCGCCAGCGCCTCCGCCGGCCCCGCCGGCACGGTGAAGATCGCGATCAACCCGTGGGTGGGCTACGAGGCCAGCGCGAACGTCGTCGCGTACCTGCTGAAGAACGAGCTCAACTACAACGTCGAGCTGCCCGAGATCAAGGAGCAGCTGGCCTGGGAGGGCTTCGAGACCGGCGACGTCGACGTCATCATCGAGAACTGGGGTCACCCCGACCTGAAGAAGCAGTTCATCGACGAGAAGAAGACCGCGCAGGTGGCCGGCTCGACCGGCAACAAGGGCGTCATCGGCTGGTACATCCCCAAGTGGATGGCCGACGAGCACCCCGACATCACCGACTACAAGAACCTCAACAAGTACGCCGAGCTCTTCAAGACCTCCGAGTCCGGTGGCAAGGGCCAGCTGCTGTTCGGCGACCCGTCGTACGTCAGCAACGAGGAAGCCCTGATCAAGAACCTCAAGCTGAACTACAAGGTCGTCGTCGGCGGCAGCGAGGCGGCCCTGATCAAGGGCGCCCAGCAGGCACAGGAGCAGAAGAAGCCGCTGCTGTTCTACTTCTGGGACCCGCACTGGCTGTTCAGCAAGACCGAACTGGTCCGGGTCAACCTGCCCGCCTACACCGAGGGCTGCGACGCCGACCCCAAGAAGGTCGCCTGCGACTACCCGGAGATGGACCTCGACAAGATCGTGAGCACGAAGTTCGCGCAGACCGGCGGGAAGGCGTACGAGCTGGTCAAGAACTTCAACTGGACCAACGAGGACCAGAACGCCGTCGCCGACGACATGACCAACAACGGCATGACCGGCGAGGAAGCCGCCAAGAAGTGGGTCGAGGCCAACACCGCCAAGTGGCAGGCCTGGATCCCCAAGTAACCCCTCTCGACCGCGGCCCCGCCCCTGGGGCCGCGGTCCCGGAGACCTCTCATGACCCGAACGAAGACGCTCGCCGGGCCGCTCGTCGCGGCCCTGTTACTGACGGCCTGCTCCAGCGCGGAGCCCGGTACCAGCACGCAGTCCAAGGGGACCGTCAACATCGACGTCCACGCCTGGGTGGGGTACGAGGCCCAGGCCGCCGTGCTGGCGCACCTGCTCCAGTACGAGCTGGGCTACAAGGTGAACAAGCGGCCCGTGAAAGAGGACCAGTCCTGGCGGGATTTCGAATCCGGCAAGGTCGACGTGATCGTCGAAAGCTGGGGCCACAACGACTGGAAGAAGACCTACATCGAGGAGAAGGGGGTCGCCCTCTCGGCGGGCCTCACGGGGAACAAGGGCGTCATCGGGTGGTACGTGCCCGAGTGGATGGCCAAAAAATACCCCGACATTACGGACTACCGAAACCTCAATAAGTACGCACACCTATTCCGGACCGAAAAAACCGGAAATGCCGGACAGGTTCTGGACGGAGATCCGACCTTCGTCACGAATGACGAGGCACTCGTCAAGAACCTCAGGCTCAATTACAAGGTCGTCTACTCGGGCAGCGAGGACGCGTTGATCAAGGCCGCCCAGGCCGCGACGAAGAATCGGACACCGCTGCTCATGTATTTCTACGAGCCGCAATGGCTGTTCACCAAGACCAAACTCGTCAAGATCGCGCTGCCGCCCTATGCCGTCGGCTGCGACGACAACCCGGCGAGGGTGGCCTGCGACTACCCGCCGTACCTGCTGGACAAGATCGTCAGCAAGCGGTTCGCCCAGACCGGCGGGCGGGCGTACGAGCTGGTGCGCAACTTCAACTGGACCAACGACGACCAGAACGCCGTGGCCAGTGACATGATCAACGAGAAGATGAGCGCCGAGCAGGCCGCCAAGCGGTGGGTGGAGGAGAACAAGATCGTGTGGAAGGACTGGATCCCCCGTTGAGGTTCGACTTCGTCATCGTGGGCGGCGGCTCGGCCGGCTGCGCCCTGGCCAACCGGCTCAGCGCCGATCCTTCGACCTCGGTGCTGGTGCTGGAGGCGGGCCGCCCCGACTACCTGTGGGACGTGTTCATCCACATGCCGGCCGCGCTGATGTTCCCGATCGGCAGCCGCTTCTACGACTGGAAGTACGAGTCCGAGCCCGAGCCGCACATGAACGGGCGGCGCATCTACCACGCCCGCGGCAAGGTGCTGGGCGGCTCCAGCAGCATCAACGGCATGATCTTCCAGCGCGGCAACCCGCTCGACTACGAGCGCTGGGCCGCCGATCCCGGCATGAAGCACTGGGACTACGCGCACTGCCTGCCCTACTTCAAGCGGATGGAGAACTGCCTGGCCGACCCCGGGACGACCTTCCGGGGCGGCGACGGCCCGCTGAAGCTGGAGCGCGGCCCCGCCCGCGGACCGCTGTTCGAGGCGTTCTTCGAGGCGGTCCAGCAGGCGGGCCACCCACTGACCGACGACGTGAACGGCTACCGCCAGGAGGGCTTCGCCGCCTTCGACCGCAACGTCCACCGCGGCCGCCGGCTCAGCGCCGCCCGCGCGTACCTGCACCCCGTACGCCACCGGCCCAACCTGAAGGTCCGAACCCGGGCCCTGGTCGAGAAGGTGCTCTTCGAGGGCACCCGCGCGGTCGGCGTCATGTGCGGCGGCGAGCGCATCGAGGCCGCGGAGGTCATCCTCTGCGGCGGCGCCATCAACACCCCGCAGCTCCTGCAGCTCTCGGGCGTGGGCCCGAGAGCCCTGCTGGAGCCCCTGGGCGTCGAGGTGGTCCACGACCTGCCCGGCGTGGGCGAGAACCTCCAGGACCACCTGGAGGTCTACGTGCAGCACGCCTGCCGGCAGCCGGTCTCCCAGCAGCCCTCCCTGGCCCTGTGGCGCCGCCCCTTCATCGGCGCCGACTGGCTCTTCCGCAGGCGCGGGCCGGGGGCCACGAACCACTTCGAGGCGGGCGGCTTCATCCGCTCGAACGACGAGGTGGCGTACCCGAACCTGATGTTCCACTTCCTGCCGATCGCGGTTCGCTACGACGGCTCCGCCCCGGCGGGCGGCCACGGCTACCAGGTGCACATCGGTCCGATGTATTCCGACGCCCGCGGCTCGGTCCGCATCACCTCCACGGACCCGCGCCACAAGCCCGCCCTGCGCTTCAACTACCTGTCCACGGAGCAGGACCGCCGGGAGTGGGTGGAGGCGATCAGGCACGCCCGCGCCATCCTGTCCCAGCCCGCGTGGGCGGACCTGGACGGGGGCGAGCTCTCCCCCGGCCCGGAGGTCCGTACGGACGAGGAGATCCTCGCCTGGGTCGCCAAGGACGGCGAGACGGCCCTGCACCCGTCGTGCACCTGCCGGATGGGCACCGACGAGCTGTCGGTCGTGGACCCCGACACGATGCGCGTGCACGGCGTGGACGGGCTGCGCGTCGTGGACGCCTCGGCCATGCCGTACGTCACGAACGGCAACATATACGCCCCGGTCATGATGCTCGCCGAGAAGTCCGCCGACCTCATCCTCGGCAACACCCCGCTCGCCCCGGAACCCGTGGAGTTCCACCGGCACAGGTGACCCCCACGGCGCCCGCTCAAGCCACCGTCAGATGAAGATCGTCGATGTCGATGGACACATCCAGGCTCCCGCCCAGGGCTTCGGCATAGGCCGCCAGCGTGGAGACCTTGATATTGGGGAGCATGGCGGACTCGATCGCGGAGACGCGCTTCTGGCTCACGCCCATCCGCTCGGCCACGACCTGCTGCGTCAGCCCCATCCTCTTCCGGATCTCCCCCAAGCGCAGCCCGGCGACCCTGCGCGCCGCGCGCCGGCGGATCTCCTCCATCTCACCGGGCTCGTCGAAGATCTCCGCCAGCACGCTGTCGTCGATCTCCAGCCTCCACACTGCACAGCCTCCTTGATGTGCACTATAGAAGTGTTCTGTACAGAACAGATCCATAGTAGTGAGGTCGGCGCCAGGGCTCCGCAGGCGGCGCTGTCAGCGGTCGAGGCGCTGGTAGAGGCGGACCGACAGGACGAAGAAGACGACCGTGATCGCCACCGGCCACAGCACGGCCATCAGCACCGCGTGCTGGGCCACCCACGACTCCCCGCCCCACCCCGGGTTCCCGAACAGCTCCCTGGTGGCCGCCACCGTCGACGACAGCGGGTTCCACTCCGAGACCGCGCCCAGCCATCCCGGCATGGTGGCGGGCGCGACGAAGGCGTTCGACAGGAACCCGATCGGGAACTCCAGCGTCTGCACCGCCACCACCCCGCCCGGGTCCTTGGTGAGCAGGCCCAGGTAGATGCCCATCCACAGCAGCGAGAAGCGCAGGAGCAGCAGCAGGCCCACGGCGGCGAGCGCGCCACTGAGGGTGGCCGGGCGCCAGCCGACGGCCAGGCCGCAGGCCAGCAGGCCGGCCAGGATCAGCACCGAGTTGAGCAGGTCCGCGATGGCCCGGCCGATGAGGACGCCGGACGGCGCCATGGGCATGGAGCGGAATCGGTCGGTGACGCCCTTGGAGGCGTCGGTGGTGACGGCGATCATGGTGGCGCTCAGGCCGAAGAGCATCGTCATGCCGTACATGCCGGGCATGAGGAAGGCGAAGTAGTCCGCCCCGGCCGGCACCTTCACCGCACCGCCGAACAGGTAGCCGAAGGCCAGGGTGATGACGACGGGGAAGACCACGCCGAACACCACGGTCATGGGCTGGTTGGCCCAGTGGATCAGGTCCCGGCGGGCGACCGTCCAGCCGTCGGCCAGGGCCCATCGAAGCGATACGGCGGTCATTTGGCGCCTCCTCCGGCGTTGGTGAGGTTGAGGAACACTTCGTCGAGGGTCGGGCGGCGCACCGCGACGTCCTCGGCCTCGATCCCGGCCGCCGCGAGGGCCGTGAGCACCTCCGTGAGCGCCTGCACCCGCTCGCTCACCGGCGCGCTCACGTGCCTGGTGTCCGGGTCGACCTCCGCCGGGCTCGCCGCCACGCTCGCGACGATGCCGGCCGCCTCCGCCAGCCGCTCCGGGTCGTGGACGACCACGTCGAGCCGGTCGCCGCCGAGCTTGGACTTGAGCTCGTCGGGCGTGCCCTCGGCCACCACCTGGCCCGCGTCGATCACCGAGATCCGGTCCGCGAGCTGGTCGGCCTCCTCCAGGTATTGGGTGGTCAGCAGCACCGTGGTGCCACGGGACACCAGGTCGCGCACGGCGCGCCAGATCTCCGCCCGGCTGCGCGGGTCGAGCCCCGTCGTCGGCTCGTCCAGGAACAGCACCGGCGGGGCCAGGATCATGCTCGCCGCCAGGTCGAGCCTGCGGCGCATGCCGCCGGAGTACTCCTTGGCCGGCCCCGTGTGCTCCAGGCCGAACTGCTCCAGCAGCTCGACCGCCCTGGCCCGGGCCGCGGCGGCGCCCAGGTGGTAGAGGCGGCCGAAGAGCTCCAGGTTCTGCCGGCCGGTCAGCAGCTCGTCCACCGCGGTGTGCTGGCCGACCAGGCCGATGCTGCGGCGCACCTGGCGGGGCTGGGTGGCGACGTCGAAGCCGGCCACCTCGGCACGCCCGCCGGAGGGGCGCAGGAGCGTGGTCAGTATGCGGACGGCCGTGGTCTTGCCCGCGCCGTTGGGACCGAGCAGGCCGTGGACCGTGCCCCGGCCCACGTCGAGATCGACGCCGTCCAGCGCCGCCTTCTCCCCGTACGTCTTGCGCAGGCCCTGCGCTATCACCGCTGACATGCCGCCTCCTCGAAATCGTACGGCGTACCGTACAGCATACGGTCTACCCCGGCAACCGTACGGTGTACCGTACGAATGTGACCGTCGAGTACTCGGGAAAGGGCGACCCCGCGCGAAGCCTGGCGCTGCTCTGGCGCACCAGCGAGCGGGCCAGCCGCAAGGGCAAGCCGGAGCTGAGCGTCGACCGCATCGTGCGCGCCGCCATCGAGGTGGCCGACGCCGAGGGGCTGCAGGCGCTGTCCATGCGCCGGGTGGCCGAGCGGCTGGGCGTGGGGACGATGTCGCTCTACACGTACGTGCCGGGCAAGCCGGAGCTGTTCGACGTCATGCTCGACACCGTCTACGGCGAGACCGCCAGGCCGGAGGACGTGCCCGGCGGCTGGCGGGGCCGGCTGGAGCAGATCGCCAGGGAGAACTGGGCGCTCTACCTGCGCCACCCGTGGCTGCTGCAGGTGGCGGCGAGCCGCCCGGTGCTCGGGCCGAACGTCACCGCCAAATACGACTACGAGCTGCGCGCGGTCGACGGCATCGGCCTGTCGGACCTGGAGATGGACTCGGTGATCACGCTGATCACCGGCTTCGTGCACGGCGCGGCCAGGGGCGCGGTGGAGGCCGCGCAGGCGGAGAGCCTGACCGGGCTGACCGACGAGCAGTGGTGGGCCGCGCACGTGCCCTTCCTCAGCCGGATCGCCGACACCTGCCACTACCCCACGGCCGCCCGGGTCGGGGAGGCGGCGGGCGAGGCGCTCAACGCGGCCTACAACCCGGAGCACGCCTTCGAGTTCGGGCTGGAGCGCGTGCTCGACGGCATCGAGGCCCTGGTGAACCGGCGCGCCACCCCACCGGCCTGACCGCGCCGCTCGAAGGTGCGGAGCGCGACCGCGCGTACGCCCGCCAGGCGGCCCTCGACCCGGCCTTCGCCGCGTACCAGGCACAGACCGACCGGGTCATCCCGGTCATCGCCCTCTATCCCGAGCGCGAGCGGCTGCAGGCGTTCGGGGACGAGCTGGCCAGGATCCACGACCACCTCAGGGGTGAGCTGGCCGGGCTGCGGGCCGGCGAGACGCCCGCCGCCGATCTGCGGGCGCACTGCCAGGCCTTCTGCGGCGCGCTGACCTTCCACCACACGGGCGAGGACCGCGTGGCCTTCCCACACCTGGAAAAGCTGTTCCCCGAGCTGAAGCAGCCCCTCGACCGGCTGCGCGACGAGCACGCCGTGATCGCCGGGCTGATCGAGGAGCTGCGCGGGGCCACCGGCCCGGCGACGCTCGACCGCATCGCCGGTGAGATGGAGGCCACTTCGCCTATGAGGAGGAGCAGCTGGTCCCGGTGCTCAACTCCCTGGAGGAGGCGCCCTGGGCGAGCTAGCGGACGGGTGCCGCCCGCAGGCGTACGACGTGCTCGACCAGCGAGATCAGCGTCGCCTTGACCGACTCGCGGTTGCGGGCGTCGGTGCGCACGATCGGCACGTGCGGCGACAGCGCGAGCGCCTCCCTGACCTCGTTGTCGGAGTGCGGGAACTGCCCGTCCCAGCCGTTGACCCCGATCACGAACGGCAGCTTGGCCTCTTCGAAGTAGTCGATGGCCGGAAAGCTGTCGGCGAGCCGGCGCGTGTCGAGCAGCACCACGGCGCCGATCGCGCCCCGCACCAGGTCGTCCCACATGAACCAGAACCGGTGCTGACCGGGCGTGCCGAACAGATAGAGGATCAGGTCACGGTCGAGCGACAGGCGGCCGAAGTCCATCGCCACGGTCGTGGTCTGCTTGTTCGGCGTCATGCCGAGGTCGTCGATGCCCGCGGACGCGTCGGTCATCACCGCTTCCGTGGTGAGCGGGAGGATCTCCGACACCGCCCCCACGAACGTCGTCTTCCCGACGCCGAAGCCCCCGGCCACGACGATCTTCGTCGATGTGAGGCCAGGGCTAGAGCCTGCGTAGTCCACTGAGCACCCTTTCGAGCATGTTGAGGTCTGGCTGTCCCTGGCTGAGGCGTGGCTGGTGCAGGCGGACAAGCCCTTCGTCGGACATGTCCGCCACGAGCACTCTCGCCACGCCCAGCGGGACGCGGAGCAGGGCCGAGATCTCGGCGACCGACCGGAACGACCTGCAGAGCTGCATGATGGCTTCCTGCTCGGGGGTGAGCATGGCCATCTCGTCGTCCGGGATCGACATCGACGAGATCAACGTCTCCATCGCGAGGTGATAGCGCGGCTCGGATCGGCCGCCCGTCACCGCGTAAGGACGGAACAGGGGCTCTTCGTCCCCGATTCCGTCAGCGCCGTACACGGCCCTCTCCCATCAGTTCCATCACATCACCGGGTCCTGGCGGCCTGCAGCTCCGCGCGCAAGGCCGGCGTGAGCGCCTGTCCCGCTCTGTCTACCAGCAACGTCATCTGGTACGCCACGAGGCCCATGTCACAATCCGGACCCGCCAGCACCGTCAGCACCGAGCCATCGCTGATGGCCATGACCAGCAGCAGCCCGCGCTGCATTTCGACGACGGTCTGCGTCACCGCACCGCCCTCGAACACCCTGGACGCACCCACGGTCAGGCTCAGCAGGCCCGCGGAGACCGCGGCGAGCTGGTCGGCCCGGTCCGGAGGGAAGCCCTCCGAGGCGGCCAGGCAGAGCCCGTCCGCCGAGACGACGACGGCATGCGCGACTCCGGGCGTGTTGCGTACGAAGTCGGTGATCAGCCAGTCGAACCTGTGCGCCTCATGGCTAAGGGTTGTCACGCATCCTCCCCGGCGGGACGCTTACTCACTCTGTTCCTCCTGTCCACGTACTTCTTGGCGGCCCCGTCGCACACCCTGCTGATAGCTGGCCAGCCGGCTGCGCACCCGGTCTGCTGAGACCGGGGGAGCCGGAGGAGCCGGCCGCTGCGGCTGTTGCTGCTGCGCGGGCTGGCTCGCCGTGCCAGGCACCAGGTTGGCCTTGGGGGTCCGCTTGGGCAGCCCGGCGGCAGTGATGCCGCCGAGACTGGGATCGCTCGCTGCGGCCGCCGCCCGCCATCCGGCGTCTGCGGCCGTTCGCCACGCTTCCTCCCCAGAGGGTACGGCTTTCGGGGGCGTGGGCTCGCCCGCGACCACGGGCGGCGGCGACTGCTCTTCCGGCGGTCGGCGGAACCAGGCCGACTCCACCGACGCGAAGATCGGGAGGTACTCCTCCTGCTCCTGCTCCATCGGCGACATGTCCACCAAGGGAGCGGGGTCCGGCGTGCGCACGTCGTTCGTGGGGTACGACGGCGGCGGTGGCGGCGTCTGGAACGCGCCATTACCAGACGGGTAGGAGCCCGGGCTGGGGTACGAAGGGTAGACGCCGGAGTCGAACGACGGCGACTGCCTGCGGTGGGAGCCACCGTCGGTGTCGGCGGTGAAGCCGTTCACCCCCGGCCTGCCCGGGTCGGAGTTGAACGCCCCGAACGCCGGCCTGGGCGTCCCCGGCGTGCTGTCGAACGTTCCCGGACCGGGCCGCGCGGGCCCGCCGTCGAACATCCCGGGCGCGGGCCGGGCCTGGCCGTTGCCGTCGAAGGGGTCCTGGGAGTGCTGCCTGGCCGGCCCGGGCTCGTGGGAGTCGAAGCTGCCGAACGACCTGAACGAGCCGTTCTGCGCACCGTTCTGCAGGGGCACGCCCGCCTGGCTGGGCACGGTGCCGCCGCCGAACGCGGGACGCTGCGGCAGCGGCTGCTGCTGGCCGTCGGCGATCAGCGCGGGCGGGAGCAGCACCATGGCGATCAGGCCGCTGCCCTCGCCCTTCCTGAGCTGCACCCGGATGCCGTGGCGCAGAGCCAGGCGGCCGACCACGAACAGGCCCATGCGCCGGGAGACCGACACGTCCACGACGGGCGGCTCGGCCAGGCGGCGGTTGGCCTCGGCGAGCTCGTCCTCGGTCATGCTGATGCCCGTGTCGCTCACCGACAGCAGCGCGCCGCCGCCCTCGATGAGGCTGCTGGTGACCGTGACATGGGAGTGGTTCGGGGAGAACTGGATGGCGTTCTCGACCAGCTCGGCGACGAGGTGGACCAGGTCGTTGGCGCAGCTGCCGAGCACCGAGGTGGCCCGGTGGACCCGGACCTGGACGCGCTCGTAGCCCTCGACCTCCGACAGCGCGGCGCGTACGACGTCGACCAGCTTGGCCGGCTGGCTGCGCCGGCGGGTGGCCTCGTGACCGGCCAGGACCAGCAGGTTCTCGGAGTTGCGGCGCATGCGGGTGGCCAGGTGGTCGAGCTTGAACAGGTCGGACAGCCGGCCGCCGTCCTGCTCGCCCTTCTCCAGGCCGTCGATCAGCGAGATCTGCCGCTCGACCAGCGTCTGCGTGCGGCGCGAGAGGTTGACGAACATCGAGCTGATGTTGCTGCGGAGCTCGGCCTCCTCGCCCGCCAGGCGCACGGCCTGCCGGTGCACCTGGTCGAAGGCCCTGGCCACCTCGCCGATCTCGTCCTGGCCCTCGACCTCGATCGGCTGCACGTCGCGCACGGACGTGTCGCCGCTGACGCGGAGCTGGCGCACGACGTCGGGCAGCCGGAAGCCGGCGATCTCCAGGGCCTCGGTGCGCAGCCGGCGCAGCGGGCTCACCATGGAGCGGGCGATGGCCACCGTGAGGAGCAGGACGATCAGCAGCAGCGCCAGGATCAGGGCGCCTGCGATGATCGCGTTGCGGATCTCGGACTCGCGCAGCTCCTGGCTGCGCAGGTTCACCTTGCCCGCCAGCTCCTTCTCGATGCCGTGCAGCACGTCGACGGCGACGGTGTTCTCCTTGAACCACCGCTCGCGCTCGGCCCTGGCGGAGATCAGGTTGTCGTTGAGCACCGCGCCGGGCGCCCGGCCGCTGGCCAGCGTGACCGCGCGGGACTTGGTGAGCTGGACGTTGACGTACTCGGGGTTGGACGTGAGCGCCTTGGACAGCTCCAGGCCCACCTCGACGCCGGCCTCGACGCCCACGGTGGAGATGTCGCTCTGCTGGCGGGCGTTGGAGGCGATGAACTGCTCGACCGCCTTCGCGTCCACCCGATCGCCGTCGTAGGAGGCCTGCAGGAGCTGCACGCGCTGCCGGGAGATCTCCTCCTTGGCCGACACCAGCGCGCTCAGCGCGCGGAACTGGCCGACGATCTGCGAGTCGTCCGACATCAGGGCCAGCTCGTCGTGCAGCTTGATCAGGGTGTCGGTGAGGAAGTCGTAGCGGATGGTGTTGGCCTGGCCCTCGGTCCTGATCTTGGACAGGCGGCCCAGGTCGTACTTCGCCTGGGCGGCGGCCTTGATCACGCGCGGGCCGTAGGTGTCGTCCATCGTGTCGAGGTCGGAGCGCACGGCCTTGACCAGCGTGTCCACGGCCGCCTTGCGCTGCGCGAAGGGCGCGGCGAGCGACTTGCGCATCGCCCGGCTGGCGCCGATCCAGCCGCCCGTGTCACGCTCCAGCCCGATCGCCTGGACGAGGTCGCGGATGCGGCCGGCCTGCTCCGCCGAGGTGGCCGTGCGGTCGTAGACGCCGATGCTCTGGACCGAACCCACCACGCGCGCTCCCCCGAGCACCACGGCAGCGATGGTGGGCACCAGGATGAGGGCGGTGAGCCGCCATCTCACGCGCCAATTTCGCAGGCCGAGCCGCGGCAATGACCGCTTCTCGCGATCCCGCTCCGCGGGCGGGCCGCTGCTGGAGTTCCCCGTAGTCACCGCTTCCGCTACCCCTCAATCGTCCCGTCAGCAACGGGTCTTCAAGCCGTCCACAAGGTATCCGCAGCATCCGACTTACCAGGCATTTCGGACACAATTGTTACAAACGTGACCGTTTGTCGTGTGCTATTGGTTATCGCAGTGCGGCAAGGACTTGATCGCGGACTTGAGCTCTCTGCGCTTCGTCGCTGAGGGGGCGACCAGCGCGGTCCACAACATAGAAGACGTCCACCGCCTCCGCGCCGAGAGTCTCCACGCGAGCGGCGCGCACGTCAAGACCGCACTCCCCGAACGCCCGTCCTATACGCCACAGAAGTCCCGGCCTGTCATGGGCCCTGACTTCCACCACGGTGGCGGTGGCGGAGGCGTCGTCGACCAGTGTCACCCGAGGTGGGGCCACGGGTACGCGGGGCGGCCGCAAGGAGCGGGTGCGGCGGGCCAGCCGCTGCTCTATGTCAAGACGGCCAGCAAGGACGAGACGGAGGTCGGACTCCAGCGTCGCCGGGTCGGGAGGGGAACCGTACTCGGGGATGACGGAGAACTCGATCACCGCGGTGGACCCCGCGGACGCGGACGAGGCGGAGCGCACGACGAGCCGGTGCGCGGACAGCACCCCGGCGGCGCTCCACAGCAGGCCCACCCGGTCGGGGGCGACGACCGTGACCGCTCCCCCGTTGACCCGGATCGCGCCACCACCGTGGCGGGCCAGCGCGGCCTGCTCCGGCGAGAGGGTGGGCGGCTTGGGCGGCGGCGAGCCGGCCAGCACGGACCTGACGCGGCGCACCAGGTCGGCGACGAGACCGGCCTTCCAGCTGTTCCACGCGGCCGGACCGGTCGCGTTGCCGTCGGCGACCGCCAGCGCGGCCAGCAGGTCGAGCACCTCCCGCGTGCCGACCGTCGCGGCGACCTTCTCGATCGTCACGGGGTCGTCGAGATCCCTGCGGGTGGCGGTCTCGGGGAGCAGCAGGTGGTGGCGTACGACGGTGGCCAGCGTCTCGACGTCCTGGGCGGGCAGCCCGATGCGGGTGGCGATGTCGCGGACCACGACCTCACCGGTCGCGGAATGGTCACCCGGCCAGCCCTTGCCGACGTCGTGCAGCAGCGCCCCGATCAGCAGGAGGTCGGGACGGGAGACCTCGCGGGTGTGGCTGGCGGCGTTCGCGGCGGCCTCGATCAGGTGGCGGTCGACCGTGAAGCGGTGAATGGGATTGCGCTGGGGGCGGTGGCGTACGCGCTCCCAGTCAGGAAGCAGCTTGACAAGGATGCCCGCCTGGTCGAGCTCCTCCCACACGGGCACGGCGGCCCGGCCCGCACCGAGGATCGACACCAGCGCGTCGCGGGCCTCCTCGGGCCACGGCACCGGCATCGGAGCGGACTGAGCTGCGAGTACGGACACCGTGGCGGGCGCCAGCGGCAGCCCGGAGTCGGCCGCGGCCGCGGCGGCGCGCAGCACCAGCACCGGGTCCTTGCGGGGGTCGATCCCCCTGGCGAGCACGACCTCGCCGCCATGCTCCACCACGCCGTCCGCCAGCGGGCGGCGGCCACGGGGAGCCGGGCCTGACAGGAGCCTGTCAACAGTGCGCCAGGTGGCGTCGAACGCGTGGGAGATCGTGCGGCCCGCCTCGGCCAGCCTGCGCATCAGCGCCTCGGCGTCCAGCAGGCCGAGCAGCCCGGCCACCGCGTCCTGCTCCTGCAGCACCAGCCGGTCGGTGCCGCGCGCGGTGACGACGTGCAGCGCGTGCCGCACGTCGAGGATGAGCTCGTACGCCTCCCGCGCCCGCGGGCCCGGCGCCGAGGCGACCCAGGCGGCGGCCACGGCCTGCATCGCCTGGACGTCGCGCAACCCGCCGCGGCCGTCCTTGAGGTCGGGCTCCAGCAGGAAGGCCAGCTCGCCGCTGACCTGGGCCCGCTTGTCGGCCGCGTCACGCAGCTCGCCGAGCCTGCGCCGGGAGTCGGCCCGCCATTCGGCCAGCACGGACTCCCTGGCCTTCCTGGTCAGCTCGGGGTCGCCGGCCACGTGCCTGGCTTGGATGAGGCCGAGCACGGCCTTGAGATCCTGCCTGGCGACGGACACCGCCTCTTCCACCGTGCGTACGGAGTGGTCGAGGTTGACCGCCGAGTCCCAGATCGGATACCAGATCCGGTCGGCGATCCTGGCCACGTCGGCCCGGCCGTTGTGCAGCAGCACCAGGTCGAGGTCGCTGCCGGGCGCCAGCTCGCCCCTGCCCAGGCTCCCGACGGCGACCAGTGAGACGTGGTCGCCGTCGCTCGCCGTGCGGAAGAGATCCTTGAGCCAGCGGTCGGTGTCCGCGGCCCGCTCCTTGCGGGCCGCGGCGTACGAACGGGCCTCTCCCCTCACTGCTGTGCCCCCTTGCCGAGCTCTGCCCGGACGCCGTTGTCCGAGCATCGCCGCGGATCCATCATGAAAACCCTGCGGAACTCAACCTGGACTTCGTCGGCCAGGTACCTCACAGGGCTTCCGGACCCCGTTCTCCGGTGCGCACCCGGATGACCGTGTCGACCGGCACGGACCAGACCTTGCCGTCACCGATCTTGCCGGTGTGCGCGGCCTTGACGATGACGTCGATCACGTCCTCGGTGTCATCCTCTTCGGCGAGGACCTCCAGCCGGACCTTCGGCACCAGGTCGACCTGGTACTCGGCGCCGCGGTACACCTCGGTGTGACCGCGCTGCCGGCCGTAGCCGCTCGCCTCGCTGACCGTCATCCCCTTGATGCCGAACTGTTCCAGCGCGGCCTTCACGTCATCCAGCTTGAAGGGCTTGATGATCGCCGTGATGAGCCTCATGCGTCCACCTTCTTCGGAGCGGGTGCGGCGGGACCGTTGGGGGAGTTGACGCCGGAGGCGTGAACCGTGCCGAGGTCGTAGCCGGTCTCGGCGTGGGTCGTGATGTCGATGCCGGTGACCTCGGACTCCTCGGCGACACGGAAGCCCATCGTCTTGTCGATGATCTTACCGATGACCCAGGAGACCACGAAGGAGTAGCCGCCGACCGCGACCGGGCCGAGCACCTGGAGGCCGAGCTGGCTGATCTGCCCGCCCTCGATCAGGATGCCCTTGTTCTGGCCGGGCAGGAACGGGTAGGCCGCGACGAAGCCCAGGGCCACGGCACCGATCACACCGCCGACGAGGTGCACGCCGACCACGTCGAGCGAGTCGTCGAAGCCGGCCTTGTACTTCAGGCCGACGGCGTAGGCGCAGCCCACGCCGGCGAGCACGCCGATGACCAGGGCGGCCCACGGGTCGACGAAACCACAGGCGGGCGTGATGGCGACCAGACCGGCCACCGCACCGGAGGCGACGCCGAGCGTGGTCGCGTGACCGTCGCGCAGCTTCTCCACCACGAGCCAGGCACCGGCGGCGACGGCCGTGGCGATCTGGGTGTTCATGAACGCCAGACCCGCGGTCTGGTCGGGGGCGAGCTCGGAGCCCGCGTTGAAGCCGAACCAGCCGAACCACAGCAGTCCGGTGCCGAGCAGCACCAGGGTCAGGTTGTGCGGGCGCATGGGCTCCTTGCGCCAGCCCTTGCGCTTGCCCAGGACGAGCGCGAGCGCGAGAGCCGCGGCACCGGCGTTGATGTGGACGACCGTACCGCCGGCGAAGTCCTCGATGCCGAGCTGGGTGAGCCAGCCGCCGCCCCAGACCCAGTGAGCGACGGGGAAGTAGACCACCGTGGCCCACACGAGGGAGAACACCACCCACGCGCCGAACTTGGCCCGGTCGGCGATGGCGCCGCTGATCAGCGCGACGGTGATGATGGCGAAGGTGAGCTGGAAGGCCGAGAACACCATCAGCGGGAAGTTGTCCGCCGCCGCGGCCTCGGCCGTCACGCTGCCGCCCTCGACGACCAGTCCTTCGTAGACGGCGTTGAAGACCCCGCTCAGACCGACATAGTCGAGTCCTCCGACGATCTTGTTGACGAAGCCGGAGCCATCCCCGGCCGTGTCGAACGCGAGCGAGTAGCCGTACAAGACCCAGGCGACCGTCACGACGATGATGCTGACGAACGACATCATCATCATGTTCAGGACGCTCTTGGCCCTTGTCATGCCCCCGTAGAAGAACGCGAGGCCCGGAGTCATCAGCAGCACCAGGGCGGTGCATACCAGCATCCAGGCGGTAGTGCCGCTGTCGATCATCGAAGCGACCCTCCTTCTTACATGTGACGTGTGGCCACAGCGTGTTCGCCTGGGGTTTCGTGGCTCGACCAGGCGTGTTTCACATTCGTGAATCTCGCCGCGCTGGTGTTTCGCGTAGGTTTCGGGCTTCTCACGCCACCGATTTCGGAAGCGCTATACCGGACATGAGACACTTAGGGTTGCCTAACCTTAGCGATCAAGGAAATGCCCATGCGTCTCAGCCTGGCCGTCGCCGCCATGCTCCCCATCCTCACTCTCGCCGCCTGTGGTACTTCCACCACCTCCCAGGAGGAGGGCCCAACCCGGACCGTCAAGCACGCCATGGGCGAGACCAAGGTGCCCATGACCCCGAAGCGGGTCGTCGTGCTCGACACCGACAAGCTCGACACGATGGTCTCGCTCGGCCTGACCCCCGTCGGCGCCGCGCAGGCCCAGGAGAATCAGGCGTGGCCGAAATACCTCGGCTCCGCGCTGGCCGGCACCAAGGCGGTCGGCACGCTCCAGCAGCTCAACATCGAGGCCATCATGGCGCTCAAGCCGGACCTCATCCTCGGCTCCAAGTTCCGCCAGGCCGCCTTCTACGACAAGCTCGCCAAGATCGCCCCGACCGTGTTCACCGAGCGGGTCGGCATCACCTGGAAGGAGAACTTCCTGCTCGACGCTGAGGCGCTGGGCAAGAAGGACCAGGCCCAGCAGCTGCTGTCGGCGTACGGGACGCGGGCGAAGGAGGTGGGTGCCAAGTTCACGAAGCTGCAGGTCAGCATCGTGCGGTTCATGCCGACCGAGATCCGCATGTACGGCCCCGAGTCGTTCAGCGGCATCGTCGTCGGCGACGCGGGCATCCCCAGGCCCGAGGTTCAGCAGCTCGCCGGCCAGGAGGACAAGCGCTTCGGCAAGCTGAGCCAGGAGAACATCGCCCAGGCCGACGCCGACGCGGTCTTCTACAGCGCGTACGGCGAGGCCGCCGCCAAGTCGCAGGCCGAGGTGACCGGCGGGCCGCTGTGGAAGAACCTCGAAGCGGTCAAGTCGGGCAACGCCCACAACGTGGACGACGAGATCTGGATGCTCGGGATCGGCGTCACGGCGGCCGGCAAGATCCTGGACGACCTCGACAAGTATCTGACGCCGCTCACGTGAGCCGCACCTGATCGCCCTTCCTGACGAGGCCGGGCCGCACGACGCGCGCGTACACACCGGCGCACGCCTGCGGCTCCAGGTCGAACACCGGCACCCGGTTGTGCCGGGAGACCGTGCGCAGCGCGTCGGCGTCGCGCCCCAGCGAGCCGTGCGCCAGCGTCGGGACGGCGCAGCGCGGTGTGGCCACGATGACGTGCAGCAGCACGTCGTCGCCGACCCGCAGCTCGCGTCCCACCCAGCCGTTCTCCACGAAGCCCTCCGCCTCGGTCGCGATCACCAGATTGGGCCGGTAGCGGAGGGCTTCGACGTGCCCGCGCGGGCCGAGCGCGCCGATCCGCCCAAGAGCGGACGTGGAGATCAGGTGGACCGGCGCGAAGTCGAAGAACGTGCCCTCGGGGGAGCCCGTGCCGATCGTGGTCATGGTGTGGGGCACCTCGGCCTCGATGCCCTCGGCCAGCACCTGCTCCGGCACCGACCGTTCGAGCTCGGCGCCCTCCGGAGGCACGTCGATCAGCCGGACCTCGCGCCCGAGCAGCTCGGACAGCTCCGCGTCGCCCGGCACCCGCGCGCCCTCGATCGCCAGCAGCCCGCGCCACAGCCGGGGGTTCTTGGCACTGGCGATCTTCCCGGTGGCGACGTCGAGCACCGCCCGCGCCCGATCCCCGCCGAGCCCCCGCTCTGTCACCTCGCTCTCGGCGATCTCTTCCCCCAGCATCGACTTGACCGGATAACGGCGAAGCGTCTCGACATGCATGCCGACGAGCCTACGGCTGGGCCCAGAACCGCCGCAGATGGGGCACGAGCTCGGCGGCCCGCTCGTCGGGGAAGAACAACCGCCCGCCGTCGATCTCCACGATCTCCCGCACGCCCGGGATCGTGTCCCGCAGCCAGCGCGCCCAGCTCACGTCGAAGAACACGTCGCCCGTGCCCCACACCACGAGCGTCGGCACGGTCAGCACGGTGAGCTGCGGCTCGATGGCGATCAGATCCTTGGCGTCGATGGAGGCCAGCAGCCGTTCGAACGCGCGGCCGCCGTCCGGCTTGGCGAAGATCGGCCGCAGGTACGCGTCGACCAGCGCCGCCGGGTCGTCGATGCGCTCGTAGCCGTCGCCGAACGCGGTCCTGGCCAGCAGCTCGGGCTGGTCGAGCACGGCGGCGGTGAGCGCGGCCAGCTCACCCCTGGCGGCCAGCTCGACGGTGGGCCGGAACGCCTCGGGCGGCGTGTTGGTGTGCACGTCGCAGTTGGTGAGGGTGAGCGTGCGCAGGCGCTCGCGGTGGCGTACGGCGAAGACCTGGGCCACCGCGCCGCCGGTGTCGTTGGCGACGAGATCGACCTCGCTGAGGCCGAGGTGCTCGCAGAGCTCCTCGACGGCCTCGGCGAGCGCGGGGATGGAGAGGTCGTCGCGTACGGCGCTGCCGCCGTGCGCCGGCAGGTCGACGGCCACGCAGCGGCGCTCGTCGCGGAGCTCGGCGATGACGTTGCGCCACAGGTGGGAGCTGGTGCCGACGCCGTGCACGAACAGGCTGACCGGCCCCTGCCCGACGTCCACGTAATTGATGCCGTCCATGGGGAAACCCTCCCGATTACAAACCGACTGTCGGTCTACGAAATTACCGACCGACGGTCGGTTTGTCTAGACTGGGATTCATGAACCTCAAGGCTGAACGCGGCGCGGCCACCCGCGACAGGGTCCTGACCATCGCCACGCGGCTGTTCGCCGAGCGGGGCTACGACGACACCTCGATCGAGACGGTGCTGCAGGAGTCGGGGCTGAGCAGGGGGGCGCTCTACCACCATTACGCGGGCAAGGAAGCCCTGTTCGAGGCGGTGCTGGAGGCCACGGAGGCGGCCGTGGGCGTCAAGATCGTGCAGGCGGTCCGCGGCCTGAAGGACCCGGCGCAATCGCTGCGGGCCGGCGTGCTGGCCTGGATCCGGCTCGCCGGGGACCCGGTCGTCCAGCGCATCGTCCTCATCGACGCGCCGTCGGTGCTGGGGTGGGAGCGGTGGCGGGCCCTGGAGGAGCGCCATTCGTTCGGCATGCTGAAGTCGGCCCTGCAGGCCACGGGGGCGGTGCCGCCCGAGTTCCTGGACCTGCACGCGCACATGTTGCTGGCGGCGGTCAACGAGAGCGCCCTGCTGGTGGCCAGGGGCGGCGACCACGCCACGGCGGAGGCTGCGGTCGAGGAGTTCCTGCGCCGCCTCCTGGCCCACTCATGAGGAAACGGCGGCCGGGGCAGACCCGGCCGCCGTGAAAACCCGGAAAGCCTAGGCGGCCGCGGTCGCCATCTTGCGGAGGCGGGCCAGCGCGTCACGCTCGATCCGGCGGGCGCGGTCGCGGCCGATGCCGTAGCGCTCCCCCACCTCCGTCAGCGTGTGCTCGCGCCCGTCGACCAGGCCGTACCGCCACCGCAGCATCTCGCTGGTGGAGCCCTCGAGCCCGGTCAGCCACTGGTCGAGGCGCTCGCGCTCCAGGATGTCGATGGCCTGCTGCTCGGGGTCTGCCCACGTCTCGTCGGCGATCATGTCGCCGAGCTCCGTCTCGTCCTCGTCGCCGACCCCCAGCTGCAGCGAGACCGGGTCGGAGGCCCAGCGGCGCAGCTCGCGGACCCGCTCGATCGGCAGGTCGAGGATCCCGGCGAGATCGTCGTCGGTCGGCTCGGCGTCGAACTCCGCCAGCAGGTCCCGCCGGACCCGCATCAGCCGGGTCATCTGCTCCCCGGCGTGCGTCGGCAGGCGCACCGGGCGGGCCTGCTCGTGGATGGCCCGGCCCACCGACTGCCTGATCCACCACGTGGCGTAGGTGGAGAACTTGTATCCCCGGCGGTAGTCGAACTTCTCCACCGCACGAACAAGGCCCAGGTTCCCCTCCTGGACCAAGTCGATGAGCGGCATCCCCCGGCCCGAATATTTCCTGGCCACCGCCACCACCAGGCGCAGGTTGGCCTGGATGAACTCGTCCTTGGCGCGCTGGCCCGAGATGGCCAGCCGTTCCAGCTCCTCGTCGGCCGCGTCCCCGATGCGCGGCTCCGTGCCCCCGCTGTCGAGCAGCTGCTCGGCGAACAGGCCCGCCTCGATCCGCTTGGCGAGCTCCACCTCTTCCTCCGCCGTGAGCAGCGGGACCCGGCCAATCTCGGCCAAATAGGTCCCCAGCAGATCGCGATCAGCGACGTGCTGCTCCTGCGTGCGACTCCCCGTAGGCCTTGCCATCCCCAGGCACCTCGTTCCGCAGCTGCGTTCTATATCCCGCCAACGTCCGGCCAGAAGCAAAGATTCCCTAAACAGCTACGACCGGGGGATGGTTCTGGACGTCCTCCTAAAGGAGGAGGCCGCTCTGAAACACCTGGTGGACAAGGGGAACGCCGGGTCGATAGGCCAGATGGACGTAGGACGGAGCGTCGAGCACGACGAGGTCCGCGCGGGCTCCGCGCCGTAGCCAGCCTACGTCCGTACGGCGTAGCGCGCGTGCCCCGCCGTACGTCGCCGCCCTGATCGCCTCCAGCGGCGTCATCCGCATCTCCCGCACGGCCAGCGCCACGCAGAACGCCATCGACGACGTGAACGACGACCCCGGGTTGCAGTCGGTCGCCAGCGCCACCGTCGCGCCCGCGTCGATGAGCCGCCGCGCGTCGGGGTACGGCGACCGCGTGGAGAACTCGGCCCCCGGCAGCAGCGTCGCCACCGTCCCCGAGGAGGCCAGCGCGTCCACGTCGGCCGCCGTCAGGTGGGTGCAGTGGTCGGCGGAGGCCGCGCCCAGCTCGCACGCGATGCGCACCCCCGGCCCCTCGGTGAGCTGGTTGGCGTGCACCCGCGCCCCGAGCCCGGCCTTCACCCCGGCCGTCAGGATCTCCCGCGTCTGGTCCCCGTCGAAAGCCCCCCGCTCGCAGAACACGTCCACCCACTTCGCGTACGGGGCGCACGCCTCGAGCATCTCCCCGGCCACGAGCCGCACGTAGGAGTCGGCGTCCAACCCGGCGGGGACGACGTGCGCCCCCAGGAAGGTGGTCTCGTCGGTCAGCCCGGTGGCGATCTCCAGCGAGCGCCGCTCGTGCTCGACGGACAGCCCGTAGCCGCTCTTGATCTCGACGGTGGTGGTGCCCTGCGCGAGCATCTCGTTCACCAGGGCGAGGGTGTGCGTGGCCAGCTCGGCCTCGCTCGCCTCGCGGGTGGCGGCGACCGTGGTCCTGATGCCGCCCCCGGTGTACGGCTCGCCGGACATGCGGGCCTGGAACTCGGCCGTCCGGTCGCCGGCGAAGACCAGGTGTGCGTGGCTGTCCACGAACCCGGGGATCACGGCGCGGCCGCCGGCGTCCACGCGTTCGTCGGCGTCCGGGGCCTCGGCGGCGGGGCCGGCCCAGGCCACCAGGCCGTCCTCGATGACGAGCGCGGCGTCGGCGAGCTCCTCGCGTTCCGGGTCGCCGGTGTAGAGGAGCCCTATCCGGTCGATCAAGGTCGTGGTCATCGCAGGTCTCCTATCGCCTGGGCGAGCATGGGTCCGACGTCACCGAGCACGTGGCGGCCCTCGGCGACCACGCGGCGGCCCCCGGAGACGACCGCGTGCACGTCGGCCGCGGTGGCCGCGTACACGATCGCCTCCGCCCCGGACGCGCCCGCCGTGCGCACCGAGTCGAGGCGTACCGACACCAGGTCCGCCCAGGCGCCGGGGACGAGCAGGCCCGCGTCGGGGAAGCCGAGCGAGGCGTGGCCCACGCCCGTGGCGGCGGCGAGCAGGTCGGCGGCGGGCCAGTGGCCGCGCCGCTCGCTGGCCAGCCGCTCGTTCAGCTCCACCGCCCTGGCCTCCTCGAACAGATCGATCACGGCGTGGCTGTCGGAGCCCAGCGTGATCTGCGCGCCACGGTCGCACGCCGCCCTGGCGGGTCCGATGCCGTCGGCGAGGTCGCGTTCGGTGGTGGGGCACATGCAGATGTACGTCCCCGACTGCCCGAGCAGCTCGATGTCCACGTCGGTCAGGTGGGTGGCGTGCACCGCGGTCGAGCGCGGCCCCAGCGCGCCGCGCTCGTGCAGGATCTGGACGGGGGTGGCGGCGTACATCTCGACGCAGGCCGCGTTCTCCGCGCGCTGCTCGGAGACGTGCACGTGCAGGGGGGCCGCGTGCCGGTGGGAGAAGTCGGCCACGACGGGCATCTGCTCGGGCGGCACCGCGCGTACGGAGTGGATGGCCGCGCCGATCTCCACGTCGGGCTGCCCCTCGTAGGCCGCGGCCAGCCCCTCGGCCCTGGCCGCCCAGCGCTCGGCGTCCCCGTCGCTGAAGCGCAGCTGCACCCCGGACAGCGACGCGCCGACGCCGCCGGAGACGTAGCAGGTGTCGAGCAGCGCGATGCGCAGGCCGGCGGCGCGGGCGGCGCGGACGAGGGCGTGGCCCATCGCGTTCGGGTCGTCGTACGGCCGGCCGCCCTCGGCGTGGTGCAGGTAGTGGAACTCGCCCACGCAGGTCACCCCGGCCAGCGCCATCTCGGCGTAGACGGCCGTGGCCAGGCGCAGGTAGGAGTCGGGGTCGAGCCGGGCGGCCACCTCGTACATCCGCTCGCGCCAGGTCCAGAAGTCGCCCCGGCCCTCCTGGGTGGCGCCGCGCAGCGCGCGGTGGAAGGCGTGGGAATGGGCGTTGGCCAGGCCGGGGATCGTCAGCCCGGCCAGCCGCTCGGCGGAGCCCGGCGGGCCCTGCTCGATCCGGCTGATCCTGGTGCCGTCGATCTCGACGAGCACGTCGTCGGCGACCCCGTCGGGCAGCCAGGCCCGCTCGCACCAGTAGGTCAGCGACACAGATCCTCCAGCACGTCCGCGAGTGCCACGACTCCCGCCTCGCAGTCTGCCCGCTCGGCGAGCTCGCCGGGGGAACGGGACACGCCGGTGAGGTTCCCGGCGGACGGCGTGGTGCCCGGGACGCCCGCCGTGGCCAGCGTTCCCGCGTCGTGACCGGCTCCCGTGGGCCGGATCGGCGCGGGCGTGTCGCCGGGCCCGGAGCCCGCGCTGAATGGATCCATTCAGTTCAGTTGACGGGACCGCCCCTGGGCCGGACGGTCACCTCGGTGAGATGGGCGTCGGGCCCGGCCGTGACGGCCGCCAGCACCGCCCGCGCCACGGTCTCCGGCCTGAGGTACTTCTCCGGCTCGAACTCCCCGCCCTCGTACGCCCGCACGCCGCGCTGCATGTCGGTCGCGGTCCGCCCCGGATAGACGGTCGTGACCCTGAGCTCGGGCTCCTCCAGCCGCAACGCGTCCGCGAACGCCTTCAGCGCGAACTTGCTGGCCGCGTAGGAGGCCCAGTCGGGGTTGGCCCGCTGGCCGGAGCCGGAGTTCACGCACACGACGTGGCCGCCGGCCCGCCGCAGCGCGGGCAGGAGCAGCCTGGTCAGCTCGGCGACCGCGACGACGTTCACCTCCATGGTCCGGCGCCACACGTCGGCGGGCTGGTCGGCGATGCGGCCCAGCCAGCTGACCCCGGCGCTGTGCACGAGCACGTCGAGCCGCTCGACACCCTCGACGTCGGCCGCCGCGACCCGCGTCAGCTCCACCGGCCAGGGCCGCGCGCCGGGCAGCTCGGCCGCCAGCGCGGCCAGCGCCTCCTGGTCACGGCCGCCCAGGATGACGTCGTGGGTCGGGGCCAGGGCGCGGGCGACGGCCGCGCCGACACCCCGGGAGGCGCCGGTGACCAGCGCCGTCGGTCGTTCACTCATGAAGGCAGCTTATTGAGCTTGACGGTTACTCAAATTTGTATACAAACTTGAGCATGTCTTCGACGCGCATCCTGATCCTCGGCGCCCTGCTCGACGGCCCCATGAACGGCTACGGCGTGCGCCGGCGCCTGGAGGTCATGGGGATCGAGACCTGGACCAACGTGGCCTTCGGCTCGATCTACCACGGCCTCGGCAAGATGGCCGACGAGGGCCTGCTGGAGATCGTCGAGGCGGGCAAGGGCGGCAAGGTCGTCTACGCGCTGACCGACCTCGGCCGCGCGGAGTTCCACCGGATGCTCCTCCAGGCGTGGCACGAGCTCAAGCCCGTCGTGGACCCGTTCCAGGTGGCGATGACATTCATCGACAGGCTGGACAAGCAGGAGATATTGACGGCGCTGCGTGGCAGGATGGCCCAGCTCAAGATGTACGTCGAGACCATGGGACACATGACCGGCGTCAAGCTGGCACACGGCGCCCCTCAGCACGTCAACGAGAACCTCGGCCTGCAGAGGGCCATGCTCCAGGCCCAGCTCGACTGGGTGGAGAAGGCGATACCGCGGGTCGAGGCCGACGAGTTGCCATGAAGGAGCTGAACCCCCCGATGATCATCCAGGCACATGGCCTGCGGAAGACGTTCACCACCAGGAGCAGGAAGGGCACCCAGACCGTCGAGGCCGTGCGCGGCGTGAACCTCGAGGTGGCCAAGGGCGAGATCTTCGGCGTGCTCGGGCCCAACGGCGCGGGCAAGACCACCACGATCAGGATGTTGTCCACGCTGATCGCCCCCGACGCGGGCACGGCCACCATCGCGGGCCACGACCTGCTCAAGGAGCCCGCCGCGATCCGGCGCAACCTCGGCTACGTGAGCCAGGCCGGCGGGGTGGAGGACACCACGAGCGCCAGGGCCCAGATCATGATGGCCGCGAGGATCCACTCCATGGCCGATCCGGGGCGGGCGACCAAGGAGGTGCTCGACCGGTTCGAGTTGACCGAGATGGCCGACCGGCCGGGCCGTACGCTCTCCGGCGGCCAGAAGCGGCGCGTGGCCATCGCGATCGGGCTCGTGCACAACCCGCCGCTGCTCTTCCTCGACGAGCCCACCACCGGCCTCGACCCGCAGAACCGGGTCAACCTCTGGGACCGCATCAGGCAACTGCGCGAAGCGGGCACGAGCGTGCTGCTCAGCACCCACTACCTCGACGAGGCCGACGCGCTGTGCGACCGGCTGATGATCGTGGACCACGGGCAGGTCGTGGCCGAGGGCACACCGGCCGACCTCAAGCGGGAGGTCTCGGGCGACGTGATCACGCTCAGGGTGGACGAGCCCGAGCGGGCGGCGGAGACGCTCAAGCCGATGGCCCGCGAGACCAGGGTGGACGACGACCTGCTGCGCGTCTACGCGGACGACGGCGAGCACACGCTGCCCACCCTGCTGCGGGCGCTGGAGGAGCAGGGCCTGCGCCTGAGCTCGATCGCGCTCGATCGCTCCACCCTCGACGACGTCTTCCTGGCCAAGACGGGCCGATCCCTTCGCGACGCGGGAGCCGATGCATGATCCGCCACACCGTCCTGTTCACCGGCTACGAGCTGAAGAAGTCGTTCAGCAACCCGATCTGGCCAATCTTCGGGATCATGCAGCCGGTGCTGTACCTGCTGATGTTCGCGCCGCTGCTGAAGACGATGACGCCGGGCGGCACGACGGTGGAGGCGCTGCGCATGTTCACTCCGGCGTCCATGATGATGATCGCCGTGTTCGGGTCGTTGTTCTCCGGATTCGGGCTGATCGCCGAGCTGCGCAACGGCTCCCTCGAACGCTACGCCGTCAGCCCCGCATGGCGCCCGGCCATCGTGCTCGGGCGGGTGGCCAAGGACATGGTGGTGCTGGTCTTCCAGGCCATCCTGGTCCTGGTCGTGGCCATCGCCATGGGCGTGCGGATCGGGCTCGTGGAGCTGGTCCTGGTGCTGCTGCTCATGGCCGCGACCGGGCTGTTCGCCTCCGGGCTCTCGCAAGGGCTGGCGCTGACCGTGCGCGACGAGAACGGCATGTCGCAGACGCTCAACCTGTTCATGCTGCCGATCATGCTGCTCGCCGGGCTGTTCGTGCCGATCTCGTTCGCGCCCGACTGGATGCGCTTCCTCGCCCCGGTCAACCCGCTCTACCACGCCGTCGAGGCCGGGCGGGCGCTGTTCGACGGGCGGCTGGCGGACTCCTCGATCCCGATCGCGTTCGCCCTGTTCATCGTGCTGGCGGTGCTCACGACGATGTGGTCGATGAGGTCGCTACGGAAGATCGCCGGCTAGGAACGTGCCGGTCTCGCCGGCCATCCGCTCGTACTCGTCGAGCCGGGCCTGCGTACGCAGCGGCGCCGCGTCGGCGATGGCCTCCACCAGGGCCATGGCCAGGGCCAGCGGCGCCGCGTGCGAGTCGAACACGAGCCGGTCGCCCACGGGGGCGTCCAGCACGACCTCGGCCGGGAAATCGGCCTTGTCGGTGATGGCGACCACCCGGAGGCCGAGCTTCTCGGCGTACTCCAGGGCCTGCACGGCCTCCGACGGATATCTCGGCAGGACCACGGCCACCAGCCACTCGGCCCCGGCCCGGCGTGCCGCGTGCAGCCCGTCGGCCAGCTCCGACCCGCCGTGCGTGAGCAGCCGCACGTCGGGGTGGATGCGGCGGGCGTAGTAGGCGAAGGTGGTGGCCAGCCCGCACGAGACGCGCAACCCCAGCACGGGCAGCGGCTCGGTGGCGGCGAGCTGCTCGCCCAGCTCCTTGAGCGGGAACGCCGTCAGCCGCTCCCTGATCAGGGCCAGGTTGCGGATCTCGCAGTCGATGGCCCCGCGCAGCAGGCTCTCCTGCGGCATCTCGGCGCCCCCGCCCAGCACGAGCGGCCGCAGGGCCTGCCGCAGCTCGGGGTATCCGGTGAAGCCCAGCACCATGGCGAACCTGGTCACCGAGGGCTGGCTGACCCCGGCCCGCTCGGCCAGCTCCACGCTGGACAGGAAGATCGCCTCATCCAGGTTCTCGCTGAGATAGTGCGCGATCCTGCGCTGGACGGGCGACAGCCTCCGGCCGTCCAGCAGCACGCTGAGCCCACCGTGAAAGCCGCTGTGATTTCCGTCCGCCACGTCACCTCCAACGCTCCCGACCGGGCATTCTCATCCCTCACTTCGGTAACAAAGGAGGTCACGAACTCCCGCATCGGGATGCGTACGGCCTTCGGCGTCGGCAACCCCCGCTCATGGGCGGTCTCTTCGTGAATGAACCCATTCACGAAGAGACTGACCCAGGCCCGCGAGGACGGTCAGCCGACCAGGAACTGGGTGGCGGCCAGCTCCCGGTAGAGGTCGTCGCCGCCGACCAGCTCGTCGTGCGTGCCCACCGCCCGCACACCGCCGCCTTCCATGACCACGATCCGGCCGGCGTTGGTCACCGTGGACAGGCGGTGCGCGATGACCAGCACGGTGGTCTCCGCGGCGACCTCCGCGATGACCTCGCGCAGCCGCAGCTCGTTGACCGCGTCGAGTTGCGAGGTCGCCTCGTCGAGCAGCAGGAGCCTGGGCTTGCGCAGCAGCGCCCTGGCGATGGCCACGCGCTGCCGCTCGCCGCCCGACAGCAGCACGCCGCGGTGCCCGACCGGCGTCTCCAGCCCCTCGGGCAGCCTGGCCACCAGGTCGTCGAGCCGGGTACGCGCGATCGCGCTGCGCAGCTCCTCCTCCGTGGCGTCCTGGGCGGCGAACAGCAGGTTCTCCCTGAGCGTGCCGGCCAGCACGGGGGCGTCCTGCTCGACGTAGCCGAGGGCGGCCCGCAGCTCGCCCAGGGGCCAGTCGCGGATGTCCCGGCCGCCGATCACGATCTCCCCGTCCTGGTGGTCGTAGAAGCGTTCGAGCAGCGCGAAGACCGTGGACTTGCCCGCTCCCGACGGGCCGACCAGCGCGGTCATCCCGCCCGGCGGCACCTCGAAGCTCACGCCGTCGTGCACGATCGGCCGGTCCTCGCCGTACCTGAACACGACGTCCCTGAACGTCACGCCGACCGGCTGCGTGTCACCCGTCGCCGCGACGGCGACCGGCTCGGCGGGCAGCTCCTCGATCTCCTTGATCCGCTTCATCGCGGCCAGCCCCTGCTGCAGCTGCACGCCGCCCTGGACGAGCTGCCCGATCGGCGGCACGAGGTAGAACAGGTAGAGCAGGAACGCGATCAGCGACGACACCTCCAGCGTGCCCGAGGCGACCCGGGCGCCGCCCACGGCCAGCACGGCCAGGAACGCGGTCTGCACCGCCATCCACGTCGCCACTCCCGCCAGCGACGTCCATCCGGCCACCTGCAGCCCCCGGTCGCGGGCCCGCACCGCCGCGTCGCCGACCACGGCGATCTCCCGCTCCTCCGCCCCGCTGGCCTTGACCGTCCGGTACGCCTGCAGCGCCCGGTCCAGCACGGCCCCCATCTCCCCCACGGCCTCCTGGGCGTGGGTCTGCGCCCGCTGGATCTTCGGCATGATCAGCGCGACCATCCCGCCGATCACCACCACGATGAGCAACGTGACCAGCAGCAGCACCCCGTCCATGGCCGCCATCAGGACGATGGCACCGACCAGCATGAACGCCGCACTGACGGACTCGACGACGCCGTTGGTCAGCACGGCCCGCAACAACGTGGTGTCACCGGTCACCCGCGACAGCAGGTCGCCGGGCTTGAGCCGGTCCACGTCGGCGACCCTGAGCCGCAACAACCGATCCACGAGCTGGCGCCGGGCCCCGAGCACGATCCCCTCGCCCGTGCGCTCCATCAGATAGCTTCCGGCGGCCGAGACGACCGCGCTCACCAGTACCGCCGCGGTCAACCCCAGCAACGGCCCGGTCATGGACCCGGCCTGGCCGAACGCGTCCACCACATACTTGGCCAGCAACGGCATCGCGAGGCCCGCCGCCGAGCCGATCAGGCCCAGTAACCCACCCAGGAGGAGGATCTTCCGGTGCGGCCGGATGTAGGCGAGCAACTCCTTGACCACCGCGTCTCCTTTCACGACATTTCTCGATTGGCTTCAACGAACGGGACCGGATGATCCGCACCAGCCAACAGCGTCAACCTAAATTGACGACCTAAGTATGCCAACTTAGGTTGACCCTCATTCTTGAGGAGGAGACAGACATCCGGAGGCGGCCCGCGGACGAATAGGGCGTCGAGGAACCCGGCCGGAACCTCGCAGTAACGATCAGCCCTTCGAAAGGACCGAACATGGAGCTCCGGATCAACCGGCGCGCTCTAGTCGGACTAGGCCTCGCCGCAGCGGTAGCCGCGTCGTCGTTGGCCGCGCTCCGCACCGACTCAGGCACCGCTTCCTCGCACCGCGAGGCTCCGGCCATCTCGAACGACCCGCAACACGACAACACCGACGTGTACGCGTTCGTGAGCCCCGACAAAGCCAACACCGTGACCCTGATCGCCAACTGGATCCCGTTCGAGGAACCCAATGGCGGCCCGAACTTCTACCCGTTCGCCACCAAGTCCCGGCACAACATCAAGATCGACAACGACGGCGACGCCAAGACCGACATCACGTACCAGTGGACGTTCCGCAACGAGGACAAGCGCGGCACCGACACGTTCCTGTACAACAACGGCCCCGTCACCTCGCTGGACGACCCGAACCTGCTCTTCCGCCAGCGCTACACGCTCAAGCGGATCACGCCGAACGACACCAAGACGCTGATCGACGACGGCATCGTCGCGCCCAGCAACGTCGGCCGCGCATCGATGCCGAACTACGGCACCCTGCGCAACCAGTCCATCAAGAACCTGCCGAACGGCGGCAAGACGTTCGCCGGTCAGTCGGACGAGGCGTTCTTCCTCGACCTGCGCGTGTTCGACTTCCTCTACGGCGGCGACCTGTCCGAGGTCGGCCAGGACACCCTCAAGGGTTACAACACCAACACGCTGGCCATCCAGGTTCCCGCCGAGGACCTGGCGCTCAAGGGCGACCCCAAGCGCAACCCCGTGATCGGCGTCTGCTCGACCACCGACAAGTTCAACGGAGAATCGTTCGTGCAGGTCTCGCGCCTGTGCAACCCGCTGGTGAACGAGCTGGTGGCCTCGGCCGGCCTGAAGGACGCGTACAACGCGCTGGACCCGTCGAAGGACGCGGACGTGCAGGCGCTGGTCGACCGGGTCACCGACCCCGAGGTGGCCAGGCTGCTCCAGGCCATCTACGGCATCAAGGCGCCCGCCACCCCGCGCGCCGACCTGGTCGAGATCTTCCTGACCGGCATCGCCAAGCAGAACGGCCCCATCAAGGCCGATCTGAACTCGCAGGTCCTCAACAAGGACGCGGGCAAGTTGCGGCCCTCCGAGATGCTGCGGCTGAACATGTCCATCCCGCCCACGAAGGACCCGAACAGGCTCGGCGTGCTCGCCGGTGACCTGCAGGGCTTCCCGAACGGCCGCCGTCTCGCCGACGACGTCGTGGACATCGAGCTGCAGGCCGTGGCCGGCGCCGCGCTGACCGGCAAGCTCGTTCCCGGGCTGACGGACAAGGTGGACAGGAACGACCGGCCCTTCGGCCAGACGTTCCCGTACATCCCGCTGCCGAGCAACGTGGCCGTGAACCAGCGTTGACCCGCCTGGCCGGCCGGTTCCCTCTCCAGAATCGGCCGGTCCGCCCCGGCGGCAGACCTCCCGTCTCCCATCGTCTGCCGCCAAGAAAAGGGCCGGTCGGCCGTGCTCCCCGTCACGGCCGGCCGGCCCCACATCCAGCTCTGGAGCCTTGGAAATGCGTGCCTTCGCGATATTCGCCGGACTCGCCCTGATCGGGGCGATGATCTTCACAGTCCTCTCCTTCTCGGCCGTGCCCGAGCCACTGCCGGTGGCGGACGCGCAGCGCCGCGAGACGCTGCAGGAGCGGCTCAAGCGCCTGCCCGGCGACCATCGCGGCTGGGCGCAACTCGCCTCCCAGTACGTGGAGGAGGCCCGGATCACCGGCGACCCGTCGTACTACACCAAGGCGGAGGGCGCCCTCGCCACCGCCGCCCGGCTGGACGGCCGCGACGACGCGGTGCTGTCCGGCCAGGCGGCGCTGGCCGCCGGCCGCCACGAGTTCGCCGACGCGGTACGGCTGGCCGAGCGCGCCATCGACGCCAACCCGTACGGCGCCGCGGCCTACGGCGTGCTGGCCGACGCCAAGACGCAGCTCGGGGACCTGCGCGCGGCGCAGCGGGCCGTGGACAAGATGATGGACCTGCGCCCGGGGGTCGCGGCCTTCTCCCGCGCCTCCTACGCGGCCGAGCTGCGCGGCGACCGGGACGGAGCGCGCAGGTACCTCGAGTACGCCCACGACGACGCCTGGAGCCCCGCCGACCTCGCCTTCACCCGCTACTACCTGGGCGAGCTGGCCCTCCACGCGGGCGACCTGAAGACGGCGACCGGCTGGTACACCAAGTCGCTGCAGGCCTACCCCGCCTACACCCCCGCGCTCGCCGGCCAGGCCAGGGCGGCGGCGCTCGGCGGCCGGCTCACCGAGGCCCTCGACCTGTACGACAAGGTGGTCCAGCGGCTTCCCCTCCCCCAATACCTCATCGAGCAGGGCGAGACCCGGATCAAGGCGGGCCGGAGCGCCGACTGGACGCTGCTCAGGGCCCAGCGCAAGCTCTTCGAGGCCGCGGGCGTGCGCGACGACCTGACGTGGGCCGAGTTCGAGGCCGACCACGGCGACCCGGCGCAGGCCGTGCGGCACGCCAGGGCCGAGTACGCCCGCAACCCCGGCCTCGTCGCCGCCGACGCCCTGGCCTGGGCCCTGTTCAAGGCGGGCGAGCCCGCCGAGGCGCTCCCGTACGCCAAGCGGGCCACCGCCACCGGCTGGCAGAACCCGCTGCTCACCTACCACCGCGCCAAGATCGAGCAGGCCCTCGGCCGCTCCGTGCGGGTGGACCCCGGATTCGACCCGACGCTGTCCGCATTGGCGAGGTTCTCATGAGACTGGTCCGGCTCGGCCTGCTGTCCGTCGCGACGGGCCTGCTGCTGTCGCTGTGCGCGAGCGTCCTGCTGGGCGCCCCGGCGCACGCGCGGACCGCGGCCCACCCGCTGGGCAACTTCACCGTCAACCACTACAACGGCCTGCGGGTCACGGCCTCCGACGTGCGCAACCTCGCCGTCGTGGACCTGGCCGAGCTCCCCACGCTGCAGGCCGAGCCGGAGGTGGACGCCACGTACGCGGCCCGCCGCTGCGCCGCCCTGGCCGCCGCCCAGCGGCTCGAGGTGGCCGGGCGGGCGGTGCCGTGGCGGGTGGCGAGCTCCGCCTTCAACCACGCCCCCGGCGAGGGGGGCCTGCGGACCAGCCGCCTGTCCTGCCGGCTCGTGGCGGAGGTTCGCGCCTCGGGGGCCGTGAAGTTCACCGACGGGTTCGAGCAGGACAGGATCGGCTGGCGCGAGATCACCGCCGTCGGGGACGGGGTCCGGCTGGCCGGCTCCTCCGTGCCCACGACGAGCATCAGCCAGGAGCTGCGGGCCTACCCCGACGACCTGCTGTCGGCCCCGCTCGACCAGCGCCAGGCGGCCTTCACCGTCTCCGGCGCCGGGCTGAGCCTGCCCGCCACGTCCGCCGGAGCCCCGGCGGACGGCGGCACGGTGTCCGGCGGGATCGGGATCGGCGGCCCGATCGGGGAGGCGCTGGCCGCGCTGGAGCGGATGTTCACCGGGCTGATCGGCTCGGAGTCGCTGACGGTGCCGCTGGGGCTGCTGGCGGTCGGGCTGGCCGTGGTGCTCGGCGCCGGGCACGCGCTGATCCCGGGGCACGGCAAGACCATCATGGCGGCGTACCTGGCGGGCCGCCGCGGGCGCCCGCGCGACGCGGTGGTGGTGGGCGCGACGGTGACGGCCACGCACACGGCCGGGGTGCTGGTGGTGGGGCTGCTGCTGACGGTGTTCACGGCGCTGGCCGGTGAGTCGGTGCTGGCCTGGCTAGGGGTGGCCAGCGGCGTCCTGATCGCCGTGATCGGCCTCCGCCTCCTCCACAACACCCGCCGCGGCCACTCCCCGCACGGACATGGGCACGGACACGGGCATGGGCACGGGCACGGCCATGGGCATGGCCACGGTCATGGGCATGGTCATGGCCACGAGGACGGTCAGGAGCAGCCCCCCAAGCGGGCCGGCCTCATCGGCCTCGGCGTGGCGGGCGGCCTGGTCCCCAGCCCCTCGGCCCTGATCGTCCTGCTCGGCGCGATCGCCCTGGGCCGTACGTGGTTCGGGGTCGCGCTGGTCACCGCGTACGGCGTCGGCATGGCCGCCACCCTCACCGTCACCGGCCTGCTCCTGGTCAAGCTGGTCGACCGCCTGGAGCGCCGCGCCTCGGCCGGCCGCCGCCTGGCCGCCAAGGTCTCGGGCCTGGCCCCGCTGGGCACCGCGGCCATGGTCGTCCTCCTGGGCACGGGCCTGGCCCTCCGCTCCGTGGCCGCCCTCTAGCGTCCCCCGGCCCCGCCGTCCTATAGTCATGGACATGACTACTCATGCCCATGACTATCGCTAGCCGGTGGCCCTCAGGCACGCGGTGCTGGCGGCGCTGCTCGGCGGCGAGTACAGCGGCTACCAGCTCACCAAGATCTTCGACATCGGCGTATCCAACTTCTGGTACGCCGCGCCCCAGCAGCTCTACGCCGAGCTGACCAAGCTGGAGGCGGACGGCCTGGTGACGGGCCGGGAGGTGGCCCAGCGCGGCCGCCCCAACAAGCGCGTGTTCCAGGTCACCGAGGCCGGGATCGGCGAGCTCGCGGCCTTCGCGGCGACCCCCGCCAGGCCCCTGCTCATCCGCGACGACCTGATCGTCAAGGTGCACGCCGTGGACCTGCTCGACCCCGCGCCGGTGATCGAGCAGCTCCACGAGCGGGCCCGGGAGGCCGCGGCCAAGCTGGAGCTGTTCGAGCAGACCCTCGTACGCCTGCGCGGCGACCTGGACGAGGAGACGTTCCTGCGCCAGGGCGAGCACGTCGGCCCGTACCTGTCCTGCCTGGCGGGCTGCCGGCTGGAACGCGAGATGCGCGACTGGTGCCTGCACACCGCCCGGACGCTGGCCGGCCGCGCCGACCCTGCCGCCCGCGCCGGGCGTACGGAAGGGAAGACACCATGACCACCTACACGCGTTACGTCGCGCTCGGGGACAGCCAGACCGAGGGCCTGGGCGACGGCGACGACGTCCGCGGCCACCGCGGCTGGGCCGACCGCCTGGCCGAGCACCTGGCCTGCGGCAACCCCGATCTCCGCTACGCCAACCTCGCGGTCCGCGGCCGCCTGGCGAGCCAGGTCCGCGACGAGCAACTGGCCACGGCGCTGGCGCTGCGGCCCGACCTGGCCACCGTCATGGCGGGGATGAACGACCTCATCCGCCCCGGCTTCGACGCGGCGGCCGTGGCGGCCGCGCTGGAGGACATGTACGAAGCGCTGACGGGGGCGGGCGCGCACGTGGTCACCGTGACGTTTCCCGACATCGGGAAGATCGCACCGATGGCCCGGCCGCTCCGGCCCCGAGTACTCGACCTCAACGCCCGCATCCGCGACGCCGCGGCCCGGCACGGGGTCACGCTGGTGGACACGTTCCCGCTGGAGTTCCTGACGGACGCGCGGATGTGGAGCACCGACCGCCTGCACGCCAGCCCGGCCGGCCACACCCGCTTCGCCGCCGCCGTGGCCCACACCCTGGCCCTGCCCGGCAGCGACGACACGTGGAGTCAGCCGCTGCCGCCCCTGCCGCCGGCGACCAGGTGGCGGATGGCGACCACCGAGCTGCGGTGGTTCGCCACGTTCGCGGGCCCGTGGATCGGCCGCCGCCTGCTCGGCCGCTCCTCCGGCGACGGCCGCACGGCCAAGCGCCCGGAGCTCACGTGCGTCCCCTAGCCGTGCCACCCGACCGTTCCACTCAACTGGGCCACCCAGCTGGGCCACCCAGCTGGGCCGCCCAGCTGGGCCGCCCAGCTGGGCCGCCTAGCCGTGCCGGCGGCCGCGCCGGGTCGACGGCAGGTCGTGCCGCCCGGAGAGGAACTCCTGGAACGCGATCTTGACCCTGATCACCGGCCGCCGCCACCGCTCCTCCCGGTGAATGGCCCTGGCCAGCTTGCGCGGTGAGCGCGTGGCGAAGAACCAGTGGGCCCAGGGGGAGCCGGGCCGGGCCAGCCGTAGCGCGCCCACCAGCAGCATGGGCGGCACGAACAGCCCCGCCATCCCCGTCCAGATCTTGCCCTTCAGCAGGGTGACGACGGCGAGCAGCAGGTTGGCCACGATCAGCGCGGCCGGATCGACCAGCGTGCCGTAGTCCCAGGTGAGGGGGCGCAGGCCGATGAGCAGCAGGCCGGTCACGGCGACCGCGATGAAGACCGCGTCCACCGAGGTGCGCCCCTCCTCCTCCCAGTAGACGTCGTGCAGGTGCAGGATCAGCGCGAACTCGTCCAGCACCAGCGCCGAGCCGATCCCGAACACGGAGGCCGCGGCGGCGGTGCCGACCTGCGAGCCGGGCGAGACGATGAGCGCCACGCCGCCGACTAACATCAGCACCACGCCGAACACCACGTGGTGGATGTGCATCTCCCCCACGTTGACGTTGCGGAACCAGCCGATCTTCGCCCTGATCAGGCGGACGTTGATGCGGGTGGCGATGAACGCCACGATGAGCATGACGAAGTAGCAGAACAGCGGCAGCCGTCCCGTCGCGACAATGCTTTGCTGGAACCAGTTCCCCATAGCCCTGAAGTCGATGGTACGAGCCGCCCGTACCTTTCGAGCCATGGGCCCGTCATGACAGGAACGCCCTTAACAGTGCCGCCGTGCCCTCCAGGTGCTCCACCACGGCCCGCCTTGCCGCGTCCGGGTCCCCCGCCAGGATGGCGTCCACGATGGCCTGGTGCTGGACGGCGGCGTGGTCGAGGTTGACCTGGAGCATCGGGATGGCGTTCAGCAGGTCGCTGACCCGTGACCGGGCATCCGCGCACGTCGTGGCCAGCAGGCTGGAGCCGGTGAGCTCGGCGATGGACAGGTGGAAGGCCGTGTCGAGGCGGCGGTAGTCCTCCAGCCCGGCCTCGTTCAGCTCCGCGATCCTGCGGCGGAGCACGGCCCGCTGGTCCTGCGTGAGGTCGGAGGCGGCCAGCACCTCGGCCGCGCCGCACTCCACCGCCAGCCGGAACGTGAGCGCGTCCGACAGGTCGGCCTTCCCCATTTCGTTGACCGCCTGGCGCAGGTCGCCGGCGTCCGGCGCGGGCGGCGTGTACGTCACGAACGCGCCCCCGTAGCGGCCCCGCCGCACGTCGAGGTAGCCCGCGTCCGACAGCGCCCGGATCGCCTCGCGCAACGTCACCCGGCTGATGCCGAGCCGCACGGCGAGCTCGCGCTCCGGGGGAAGCTTGTCGCCCGGCGCGACCACGCCCAGTTTGATCGCCTGGAGCAGCCGTTCCACGGTCTCCTCGAAGGCGTTGCCGGCCCTGACCGGGCGCAACACCGTCATCAAACGCGCCGACTCGTCCAACGTGTCCTCAGGTCTTGACAAGCGATCCCGACATACACATCAATGGTCTGAGACTAGCCCAATCAACGGGAAAGCGCGTCAGGCCAGATCGGAGCGACGTGGGCGTGAGCGAGCGACCGAGCAGCGGGTTCCTTTCCGTCGGCGAGCTGCGTGACGAGGTGGCGGCCGGGCGGATCGACACCGTGCTCCTCGCGATCGCCGACATGCAGGGCAGGTTGCAGGGCAAGAGGCTGTCGGCACGCTACTTTCTCGAGGAGGTCCTGCATCACGGCTCCGAGGGCTGCAACTACCTGCTCGCGGTGGACGTGGACATGAACACCGTCCCGGGATACGCCATGTCGTCCTGGGACCGGGGCTACGGCGACTTCGTGATGAAGCCGGACCTCGAGACGCTGCGGCGGGTGCCGTGGCACGAGGGGACCGCGATGGTGATGGCCGATCTGGCCTGGGAGGGCGGCGGCGACGTGACCGCCTCGCCCCGCCAGATCCTGCGCAGGCAACTCGCCCGCCTCGCCGACCGGGGCCTGGCCGCGTACGTGGGCACCGAGCTGGAGTTCGTGGTCTACGACGACAGCTACGAGGACGCCTGGAAGCGGTCCTACCGGGATCTGGCGCCGGCCAACCTCTACAACGTCGACTACTCGCTCATGGGCACGGCCCGCATCGAGCCGCTGCTGCGGCGGATCCGGCGCGAGATGGAGGGCGCCGGGCTCTACGTCGAGTCCGCCAAGGGCGAGTGCAACCTCGGCCAGCACGAGATCGCCTTCCGCTACGACGAGGCGCTCAGGACCTGCGACAACCACGTCATCTACAAGACCGGCGCCAAGGAGATCGCCGCCCAGGAGGGCCGGTCGATCACGTTCATGGCCAAGCCGAACCAGCGCGAGGGCAACTCCTGCCACATCCACATCTCCCTCCGCTCCCAGGAGGGGGACCCGGTGATGGCGGGCGAGGGGCCCCACGGGCTCTCGCCGCTCGGCGCCCGGTTCATCGCAGGCCAGCTCGCCTGCATGCGGGAGCTGACCCTCCTGTACGCCCCCAACATCAACTCCTACAAGCGCTACGTCCCCGGCAGCTTCGCCCCCACGGCCGTCAGGTGGGGCGTCGACAACCGCACCTGCTCGCTCCGGCTCGTCGGCCACGGGCAGTCGCTGCGCGTGGAGAACCGGGTGCCGGGCGGCGACGTGAACCCGTACCTGGCGGTGGCCGCGCTGATCGCGGCCGGCCTGTACGGGATCGACGCCGAGCTGCCGCTGGAGGACGCCTTCGAGGGCAACGCCTACGCCAGCGGCGCCGAGACCGTGCCGCACACGCTGCGCGACGCCCTCGCGCTGTTCGAGGGGTCGAAGCTGGCCCGCGAGACGTTCGGCGAGGACGTGGTCGAGCACTACGCGAACAACGCGCGGGTGGAGCTGGCCGCGTTCGACGCGGCGGTGACGGATTGGGAGCTGTTCCGTGGTTTCGAGCGGATGTGACGCATGAAGATCATCAATCCGGCGACCGAGGAGGTCGTCGCGGACGTCGAGCTCGCCGACGCCGGCGAGGTCGACCGGGCGGTGGAGCGTGCCAGGAAGGCGTACCCCGCCTGGCGTGAGGTGTCGCCGGGCGACCGGGCGCGGCTGTTGAGGCGCTTCGCCGACCTGGTGGGCGAGCACGGGGAGGAGCTGGCGGGGCTGGAGCTGGCCAACGCCGGGCACCCGATCGGCAACGCCCGCTGGGAGGCCGGTGCCGTCCGCGACGTCCTGCACTTCTACGCCGGGGCCCCCGAACGCAACCACGGCAAGCAGATCCCGGTGCCCGGGGGCGTGGACATCACGTTCCAGGAGCCGCTGGGCGTCGTCGGGGTCATCGTGCCGTGGAACTTCCCCATGCTGATCATGTCGTGGGGCGTCGCCCCCGCGCTGGCGGCCGGCAACACGGTGATCGTCAAGCCGGCCGAGTGGACCCCGCTGACCGCGCTGAGGCTGGCCGAGCTGGCCCTGGCGGCGGGCCTCCCCGAGGGGGTGCTCCAGGTCCTGCCTGGGACAGGGGAGGTCGCGGGGGCCCGCCTGGTCGAGCACCCCGACGTGGCCAAGATCGTGTTCACCGGCTCGACCGAGGTGGGCAAGGAGATCGCCGCCAAGGCGGCGCGCCAGGTCAAGCGGGTCACGCTGGAGCTGGGCGGCAAGTCGGCGAACATCGTCTTCGCCGACGCGGACCTGGAGAAGGCGGCCAGGACCGCCCCCTACGCCGTCTTCGACAACGCGGGACAGGACTGCTGCGCCAGGTCCCGCCTGCTCGTCCAGTCCTCCGTGTACGACGAGTTCATGGCCCTGCTCGCACCCGCCGTACAGGGCGTCAAGGTCGGCGACCCCCTCGACGAGTCCACCGAGATGGGCCCCCTGATCAGCGCCGAACACCTCGACCGCGTGCGCGGCTTCGTCGAGGGCGCCCCCTACCTCCAGGGGTCCTGCCCCCAGGGCAGGGGCTACTGGTTCCCGCCGACCGTGCTGACCCCCGAGATCACCGACCGGGCGTTCACCGAGGAGATCTTCGGGCCGGTCGTGTCGGTGACGCGGTTCGAGGACGAGGCGGAGGCCGTACGCATCGCCAACGACACGCCCTACGGCCTGAGCGGCTCCATCTGGACCCGTGACGTCGGCCGGGCGCTGCGCGTGGCCAGGGCCGTCGAGTCGGGTGCCCTGTCGGTGAACTCCCACTCCTCCGTCCGCTACTGGACCCCGTTCGGCGGCTTCAAGCAGTCCGGCCTCGGCCGGGAACTCGGCCCGGACGCCCTGGCGGCGTTCACCGAGACAAAGAACGTCTTCATCGCATCGGAGTGAACGCAGTGGGCGGAGTGGTGAACGACGGATGGGCAGGGAGTGAACCCGACGCAGTGAGCGGAGTGAAGGGCCGAGGAACGAGGCACTTCGCGAAGCGAATGAGGAGTGGTGAACGACCGATGGGCAGGGAGTGAACCCGACGCAGTGAGCGGAGTGAAGGACCGAGGAACGAGGCACTTCGCGAAGCGAATGAGGAGTGGTGAACGACCCATGGACAGGGAGTGACATGCAGCGGTTGCAGGATCGGGTGGCGGTCGTCACGGGCGCGGGCAGCGGGATCGGGCTGGCCACGGCCCGCAGGTTCGCCGACGAGGGCGCCAAGGTGGTCTGCGTGGACATCGACGAGGAGGCGGGCAGCAAGGCGGCGAGCGAGGTCGGCGGCCTGTTCGTCAGGGCCGACGTGACCAGCGAGGACGACGTCGTACGGATGTTCGCCACGGCGTACGAGACCTACGGCAGCGTGGACATCGCCTTCAACAACGCCGGCATCTCGCCCCCCGATGACGACTCGATCCTGGAGACCGGCATCGAGGCCTGGCGCCGCGTCCAGGAGGTGAACCTGACCAGCGTCTACCTGTGCTGCAAGCACGCCATCCCGTACATGCGCCGCCAGGGCAAGGGCTCGATCATCAACACCGCGTCGTTCGTGGCCGTCATGGGCTCGGCGACCTCGCAGATCTCCTACACCGCCTCCAAGGGCGGGGTGCTGGCGATGTCGCGGGAGCTGGGCGTGCAGTTCGCCAGGGAGGGCATCCGGGTGAACGCCCTGTGCCCGGGGCCGGTGAACACGCCGCTGCTGCAGGAGCTGTTCGCGAAGGACCCGGAGCGGGCGCAGCGGCGGCTGGTGCACATCCCGGTGGGCCGCTTCGCCGAGGCGTCGGAGATCGCGGCGGCGGTGGCGTTCCTGGCCAGCGACGACGCCTCGTTCATCACGGGCAGCGAGTTCCTGGTGGACGGGGGCATCTCCGGCGCCTACGTCACACCGCTCTAGGAGGTCCCGTCACCGTGCGGCGTCCCATCATCGGCATCACGTGCTACGTCGAGCCCGCCTCGTTCACGGTGTGGCAGGACACGACCGCCGCGCTGCTGCCGTACATGTACGTGGAGCAGGTCGTCCGCGCCGGCGGGCAGCCCGTCCTGCTGCCGCCGGCCGGCGATCCCGCCGGGGTCGTACCCGGCCTGGACGGGCTCATCCTGGCCGGTGGCGGCGACATCGACCCGGCCAGGTACGGCCAGGACGCGCAAGAGCGCACCGGCTACGTCCGGAAATTTCGTGACGAGGCCGAGTTCTCGCTGCTCGCGACGGCGCTCGACGCCGGCCTGCCCTACCTCGGCGTCTGCCGCGGCCTCCAGGTCCTCAACGTCGCCCTCGGCGGCACCCTCCTCCAGCACCTGCCCGACGTGGTCGGCCACACGGACCACTGCCCGGGCCCCGGCCGGTTCGGGCACCTGCCGGTGACCCCGGTCCCCGGCACCCGCCTGGCCAAGGCGCTGGGCGAGGACCCCGTGACGGTCCCGCACTACCACCACCAGGCCGTCGACCGCCTCGCCCCCGGGCTCACGGTCACCGCCACCGCCGCGGACGGCACGATCGAGGCCGTGGAGCTGGACTCGGGACGGTTCACGGGACGGTTCACGGTGGCCGTGCAGTGGCACCCGGAGGCCGCCGAGGACCACGCGCTCTTCGAGGCTCTCGTGGCGGCCTGCTGAGCGACCCCACCCAGAACGCGACAACAGCCCCGTAACCCCACTAGGCTGGCGGACATCACCGGTGAAACCGTGCGGGAGAGCACCCTGACAGCCGGTCAGGGTCCCTGAAGGAGCAAGCCCTCCCCGCAAACCTCTCAAGGCAAAGGACCGCACGGGCAAGGTGACCTCTGGAAAGCAGGCCCGCGGGCCTCGCCGAAGGTGAAAGTCCGGCAAAGCTCGGGCGAAGCTCTCAGGCATCGATGACAGAGGGGGAGGATGCTGGCATCCAATCCTGTCCTGAGGTGCGACAAATGTCCCGACCGACACCGCTACGAGACGTTCACGAGAGCCTCGGCGCCACGCTCACCGACTTCGCCGGGTGGCTCATGCCGCTCCGGTACGGCAGCGAGTCCGCGGAGCACAAGGCCGTCCGCGAGGCGGCCGGGCTGTTCGACCTCTCGCACATGGGCGAGATCTTCCTGACCGGGCCGCAGGCGGGGCAGGCGCTGGACTACGCGCTGGTCGGCCACCTGTCGGCGCTGGCTCCCGGCCGGGCCAGGTACACCATGATCGTGAACGAGCGCGGCGGGGTGCTCGACGACCTCATCGTCTACCGGCTCGGGGACGAGGAGTTCATGGTCGTGGCCAACGCCTCGAACTATGAAAAAGTCGGCAATGAGCTGAAGAATCGTACAAAGACGTACGACGTGGTGGTCGAGGATCGCTCGGACCAGTACGCGCTGATCGCCGTCCAGGGGCCCCGCTCCCAGGAGATCCTCGCCACGCTCACCGACGCCGACCTCGACGGGCTCAAGTACTACGCGGGCCTGCCGGGCCTGGTGGACGGCCGGCAGGCGCTCATCGCCCGTACCGGCTACACCGGCGAGGACGGATTCGAGCTGTTCGTGGCCAACCAGGACGCGGTCCCGCTGTGGCACGCCCTCATGGCGGCCGGCGAGCCGCACGGGCTGCGGCCGGCGGGCCTGTCCAGCCGCGACACGCTCAGGCTCGAGGCCGGCATGCCGCTGTACGGGAACGAACTGGGCGAGCAGCTCACTCCGTTCGACGCGGGGCTGGGCAGGGTGGTGAAATTCGACAAGCCGGGCGACTTCGTCGGCAGGTCGGCGCTCGAGGCGGTCAAGGACGACCCGCCCCGGCGCCGGCTCGTCGGCCTGGTCGCGCGGGGCCGCCGGGTGCCGCGCCATGGCTACCCGGTAACCGAGAACGGCGTCGTCGTCGGCGAGGTCACCAGTGGTGCGCCTTCCCAGACTCTGGGAAAGCCCATCGCGATGGCTTATGTGGACACCGGCGCCGGATCAGGCCTGGCTGTGGACATCCGGGGCAGCCATGAACCTATGGACCTGGTTGAGCTGCCCTTTTACAGGAGGAACAAGTGAGCAACATCCCTGACGACCTGAGCTACACCAAGGAGCACGAGTGGGTGGCCGGCCTCGACGACGGCCTCACCGTGACCGTCGGCATCACGGCCTTCGCCGCCGAATCCCTTGGTGACGTCGTCTTCGTGCAGCTCCCCGAGGTCGGTGCGAGCGTCGAGCAGGGCGACTCCGTCGGCGAGGTGGAGTCCACCAAGTCGGTGAACGAGATCTACAGCCCGGTCGGGGGCGAGATCGTCGAGGTCAACCAGTCCATCGTGGACGACCCGAGCCTGGCCAACAGCGACCCGTACGGCGAGGGCTGGATGTTCCGGGTGCGCATGGAAGGCGACCCCGAGGACCTGCTCTCCGCCCAGGAGTACACGGCGCTGACCTCGGGCACCGAGTCCTGACCCATTCGCCGGGGCCCGCTAGTTCCGGGCCCCGGCCCTTCAGGAAGGGCGCACATCAATGGCGATCAGCGTCTTCGACCTCTTCAAGATAGGCATCGGCCCGTCGAGCTCCCACACGGGCGGCCCGATGGCGGCGGCCCACAAGTTCGCCCGCGGGCTCCACCAGGACGGCCTGCTCGACCAGGTGGCGCGCGTGGAGGCCATCCTGTACGGCTCGCTCGGCCTGACCGGCAAGGGCCACGGCAGCGACAAGGCGGTCCTGCTCGGCCTGTCCGGCGAGAAGCCCGAGCTGGTGGACGTCGACACCGTGGACGCCCGCATCGCCGAGATGCGCGAGTCCGGCACGGTCAAGCTGTTCGGCACGCACGAGATCCCGTTCGTCGTGGGCGAGCACCTCGTCTTCGAACGCAAGATCTCGCTGCCCGAACACCCGAACGGCATGCGTTTCACCGCCTACTCCGCCTCCGGCGAGCGGCTCAGGGAGAAGGTCTACTTCTCGGTCGGCGGCGGCTTCGTCGTGGACGAGAAGGCCACCGGCGCCGACCGCATCAAGGCGGACGACACCGTGCTGCCCTACCCCTTCACCACCGGCGAGGAGCTGCTCAAGCACTGCTCGAACACGGGCCTGTCGATCTCCGCCGTCATGCTGGAGAACGAGCGGGCGTTCGGGCGTACCGAGGAGGAGATCAGGCAGGGCCTGCTGAACCTCTGGCGGGTCATGTCCGACTGCGTACGCCGCGGCATCTCCAAGGAGGGCGTCCTGCCCGGCGGGCTCAAGGTCAAGCGCCGCGCCAACCAGCTCCACCGCCGCCTGCAGTCGGAGTCGGCCGAGAAGGACCCCTTGCAGGCGATGGACTGGATCACGCTGTTCGCGCTGGCGGTCAACGAGGAGAACGCCGCCGGCGGCCGCATCGTCACCGCCCCCACCAACGGCGCCGCCGGCATCATCCCGGCCGTCCTGACCTACTACACCCGCTTCGTCCCGCACGCCGACGACGAGGGCGTGGTCCGCTTCCTCCTGACGGCCGGCGCGATCGGCGTGCTGTTCAAGGAGAACGCCTCGATCTCGGGTGCTGAGGTGGGCTGCCAGGGCGAGGTCGGCTCGGCCTGCTCGATGGCCTCGGCCGGGCTCACGGAGGTCCTCGGGGGCACGCCCGAGCAGGTGGAGAACGCGGCCGAGATCGGCATCGAGCACAACCTGGGCCTGACCTGCGACCCGATCGGCGGTCTGGTCCAGATCCCGTGCATCGAGCGCAACGCGGTCGCCTCCAACAAGGCCATCACGGCGGCCCGCATCGCGCTGCGCGGCGACGGCCGCCACTACGTGGCACTCGACAAGGCGATCAAGACGATGCGGGACACCGGCCGCGACATGCTCGACAAGTACAAGGAGACCTCGCGCGGCGGCCTGGCCGTCAACGTGATCGAGTGCTGACCGGGCGCCGCACGTGGAGCCGGACGACGGCCGGGCATTCGTCGTCCCTGATCTCGCGCCGGATCCGGCCCACGATGTCCTGATCCAGCTTGCCCACCACCGCCCCCACGTCCGCCGCCGCCGGGCAGGTCAGGCCGATGCGCAGGCCGTCCTCCGCGACCCGCACGCCTGTCCTGCTCAGCCCGTCCACGCCCTTGAGCCCGACGAACAGCATCGCCGTGCCCGTGCCGTTGTGCGTGCCCCGGCGCCCCCAGCCCAGGCAGAGCAGCAGCCAGCGCAGCGAGACCAGGGCCAGCAGCAGCAGGCCCAGCGCGAGCAGCCACAGGGGCCAGGGCTCCTCCGCCAGCGCCCTGTGGGTCTGGGCGGGCAGGACCTTGGCGTTCGGCGGCAGGTCGAGGAAGCGGTCCTCGCCGCGCAGCCACGCGTACGTCCCGAGGCCCAGCAGCGTCGTGCCCACGACGGCCAGGCCCACGCGGTTGCCGGCGTACTGGCGCATCACGCGGCCCTCCTGCGCAGGCGGACCACGACCTCGCCCGTGCCCAGCGTGCCCACGCCCGCCAGGCGGTCGCCCACGGCGGTCCCGACCTGCCTGAGCATCTGGCCGGAGCTCTCCGCGCCCGTCATCACGGTGACCTCGATGGTGCGCCTGCGCAGCCGTACGCGGGCCTTGTCCACGCCCGCCACCTGCTGCGCCGCCGCGCACAACGTGCGGCGCAGGCCCGAGCGGGTGATGCCGATGACGATCAGCGGGTCGGACGTCTCGACCGGCACCATGCCGGAGCGGCCCGGGACGATCGCCAGCAGCACCATCAGCGCGCCCGCCCCCGCCACGACCAGGGCCCCGGTGGCGAGCTCCGGCCAGGTGCTCCGGCCCGCGAGGTCCACCACCTCGTTCACGGGCACCCAGCCGAGCGGCGCGCCGAGCAGCCCCGACACCACCTCGGCCGCGGTAGCCCCCAGCCCGGCTGCCAGCGTGAGCGCGACCAGAGCTCCCGGGAGGGTACGCGCCGGCCTGAGCACCCTGCTCGCCCTGCGCAGCCCGGCGTGCCTAGGGGCGGCGACGGCGCCGGGCAGTATCTGCTGAAGCGTGGTCATCACAACGACAGACGTACATGGGTCCCGCATGGCCTGAACCGCGCCCTCGCCGCCGATTTGCCCGATCATTACGGGGACCACGGTTAACGCGAACAAGTCTCATATTCATTTGCCCCATATGCGGTTACGCTGCCGGTATGGATGACCGCCAGCGCTACGACCGCGCCACAGCGGCCCTCGAACCGCCGTTCGCCATCCTCGACCTGGCAGCCATGCGGGCCAACGCGGCCGACCTCGTACGCCGGGCGGCGGGCAAGCCGATCCGGGTCGCCAGCAAGTCCGTACGCAGCCGCCCCCTCCTCGAACGCATCCTGGCCATGGACGGCTTCCGCGGCGTCATGGCCTTCACCCTGCCCGAGGCCCTCTGGCTGGCCGCGCACGGCTTCACCGACATCCTGGTCGCCTACCCCACGGCCGACCGGCACGCGCTCGCCGCCCTGGCCGGGGACCCGGGCGCGGCCCGGGAGATCACCGTGATCGTCGACTCCCCCGCCCATCTCGACTTCATCGAGGCCGCCGTGGCCGCGGTCCACCCGCGCGCCGAGATCCGGATCTGCATCGACATCGACGCCGGATATGTCGCTCTCGGCGGGCGATTCAGGGCGGGCGCGCTCCGCTCCCCCATCCGCGAGCCCGGCCAGGCCGCAGACCTGGCCGGCGTCGTCGCCAAGCGGCCGGGGTTCCGGCTGGCGGGGCTGATGGCGTACGAGTCGCAGATCGCCGGGGTCGGCGACGACCCGCCCGCGGGCCCCGCCTACGCCCGCCTCATCAGGGCCATGCAGACCCGCTCGGCCAGGGATCTCATCCTCCGGCGCGGCCGCATCGTGAACGCGGTGCGGCAGATCGCCGACCTCGAGTTCGTCAACGGCGGCGGCACCGGCTCGGTCGAGCGCACCACGCGCGAGAAGGCCGTCACGGAGGTGGCGGCGGGCTCCGGCTTCTTCCACCCCAGGCTGTTCGACTTCTACCGCGGCTTCACCGGCCACCCGGCGGCCCTGTTCGCGCTCCCGGTGGTGCGCCGCCCGGCCCCGGACACGGTGACCGTGCTCGGCGGTGGCTATCTGGCCTCCGGCGCCCCCGGGCCGAGCCGCCTGCCCCAGCCGTACCTGCCCGCCGGCCTGCGCTACGCGCGCGACGAGGGCGCGGGCGAGGTGCAGACCCCGCTGCTCGGCCAGGCCGCCGAGGATCTGCGGATCGGCGACCGGGTGTGGTTCAGGCACGCCAAGGCGGGCGAGATGTGCGAGCGCTTCGACGCGCTGCATCTCGTCGACGGCGACACCCTGGTGGAGTCGGTGCCGACCTACCGGGGTGAGGGCCGCACGTTCCTGTGAGGCGGCCGGCTCAGAGGCGGCGTCGCCGGCGCCGCCACAACACGATGGCCGCCCCCACGACCAGCACCGCCCCGACCCCGATCAGCACCGGCCCCAGATCCGGCCGCTCTTCCTCCCACACCCGATCGGGATCGTCAGCGTATTCGACCGGCCTCGGCGTCACCCCGAGGGCATCCCCCACGGATGCCACGAAGTGCCCGGCCCGGCTCTTGACGTCGGCCACCGTACGCTCGGCGACCCGCTTGGGGCTCACCCGATCGGCAATGGCGTCGACCGTCTGCGCCAACTCCGCGCGCGTCCGCGCGATCCGCCGCTCCAGCTCGTCGGGATCGGTGTCAGCCATGGCTCTCCTTTCGACCGTACGCGTGCCCCGCGGCGGGCCCCGTCCGTTCTGGTCGTGATCAGTCTGTCAGGTCGGCACGCCGTACGGCACGGCGGCCAGGCCGGTAGGTTGGCGGGAAGAACTCAGGAGGGCCCATTGACCGAAACCAAGCTCGCGCCCGGCGACGCCGCGCCCGAGTTCACGCTACCCACCGCCGACGGCGGCACCGTCTCCCTCGATGCGCACCGAGGCAAGCGGGTGATCCTTTATTTCTACCCCGCCGCGATGACTCCCGGGTGCACCAAGCAGGCGTGCGATTTCCGCGACAACCTGAGCCTGCTCACCGCCGAGGGATTCGTCGTCCTCGGCGTGTCGAAGGACAAGCCGGAGAAGCTGGCCAAGTTCGCCGAGCGCGACGCGCTGACCTTCCCGCTGCTGTCCGACCCCGACCTGGCCGTCCACCAGGCCTACGGCGCCTACGGCACGAAGAAGCTGTACGGCAAGGAGGTCGTGGGCGTCATCCGCTCGACCTTCGTCATCGACGGCGACGGGAAAGTGGAGCAGGCCCTCTACAACGTGAAGGCGACGGGCCACGTGGCCTCGCTCAAGAAGAAGCTCGGCCTGTCCTGACCCGGCGGCCGCGGGCCCTCCCCTTGCCGGAGGGCCCGAATTGCCTTCCGGACGGGAGCCCCCTCATCATCGTGGATGCCCCCTGCTCCCATTCGGAGCGCTAAACTGTCTCAAGCCCGCTGCGGCGGGGATTGCGCGGGCGTGGCGAAATGGCATACGCGGCAGGTTTAGGTCCTGTTGGTGGCAACACTGTGGGGGTTCGAGTCCCCCCGCCCGCACACCTGTCCACGGCTCGGCCACTGTTTTCGCCCGGCAAATGTCAACGGCCGCGGGATCCGCTTTCGGCACGATTTCCCGCCGACAACTCCGCCAATTCGCGGATCCCCATCACGGTAATCCCTAGCCGGTCCTGACCGGCCTCGGGGCCACGTTCTCGCCATCTGGAGCGTCAGGGGCATCAGGGGCCGGAGCCGGGAACACCCTGTCGGGCGGCGGCACGACGCAATAGAGGTCCTCTTCGCTCTCGTAGCAGCCCGATTCCAGCCTCCCCGGCATCATGAAGTCGCGGTGCGCGGGATGGTCGGGCCGCATCCACACGCCGTACCGGCCGTGGTCGTCGTGATCGTCGCTGAAGGCGGCCACCCCGAGGCCGCCGAGCAGGCCGCCGAAGACGAGGCCGATCAGGCCGGCGCCGATGATCTGGCGCCGCTTGCGGCGGGCGAAGTCACTGAAGGATTCGCGCTCCCAGCCGGCTGGATCGGGCACGGTGGGCGGGATGTACGCGTATGCGCGGTCCGCCTGCTCCCCGTACTTCAGCTGGCCCGGCTCCTCGCCCGGCGAGCGCAGCTCCTGGGTCGGCTCGGTGGGACTCGGGTCGCGCGGCGCTTCCTCTTCGCCGCGCGACCCGGCGTCGCGATCATGATCCGCCATCACGATCTCCCTTTACTCGCCCCGCAGGGGGCGCTCCCGGTGACGAGAATGCCAAAGCCAGCGTAAGCCCCGCGTAAGCACCAGGCCATGTAAGACCTGGGTCGTACTCGTACTTCAGCCTCCAGACGGACCAATGTCCCGGCGGCCCTACATATCGTGATGATGTGTTCGGCAGTGTACGGGCGTGGTCCAGGCGCCATGAGAAGCTGGCGGGCGCCCTGCGGGTGACCCCCCTGGCGGCGCTCTGCGCCATCCTGGCGGTGCCGTACGGCGCGAGTACCCCGCCGGACGACGGCGCCTACCTCGGTGTGGGCCTCTACCTGGCCCTGTCGGCGGCGCTGCTGGTGCCGCTGGTGTGGCGCGACCGGCCGATCGCCTCGTTCGCCGTCGTCGCGCTGATCAGCTTCGGGCAGTGGCTGGCGGGGGTCAATCCGCTGCCCGCCAACCTCGCGGTGCTGGTCGCGCTCTGGGCGGTGGCCTACCGGTGCTCGTTCCGCTGGGCGCTGGCGGCGGGGCTGGTGGCGGAGCTGGGCATGTCCATGGCGCTGGTCAACTGGTACGACCCGACGTTCGGCGTGTTCTTCAGCGGCTCGATCTTCGTGGTGACGATCTGGCTGACCGGCCTGTACGCCAGCACGCGCAGGCGCTACCTGGAGGGCCTGGAGGAGCGCGCCGAGCGGGCCGAGCGCGAGCGCGACCAGCAGGCCAGGATGGCGGCCGCGGCCGAGCGGGCCAGGATCGCCCGGGAGCTGCACGACGTGGTGGCCCACAACGTCAGCGTGATGGTGGTGCAGGCCGACGGCGCCGGCTACGCCATGGACAGCGACATCGAGCAGGCCCGCCTGGCCGTCAGGAACATCTCCAAGACCGGCCGCGCCGCGCTCGCCGAGATGCGCCGGCTGGTGGGCGTCCTGCGCGAGAACGAGGCCGCGGGCACCGACTACACCCCGCAGCCGGGGCTGGGCCAGCTGGAGGAGCTCGTACGCGGCTCGACCGTGCCCGCCCGGCTGCAGATCGACGGCGTGCCCGCCGACCTGCCCGAGGGCCAGCAGCTCGCGGTCTACCGCATCGTCCAGGAGGCTCTGACGAACGCGCTCAAGCACGGCGGCCCCGATGTCCGGGCCACCGTCGAGATCGACTACAGCGGCCCCGACCTGGTCGTACGCGTGACCGACGACGGCCGGGGCGCGGCCGCCCCCAGGAGCCCCGACGGCCACGGCCTGATCGGCATGCGCGAGCGGGCCGGCATGTACGGCGGCGCCGTGTCGGCGGGCCCCCTGGGGGGCGGCGGCTTCGAGGTGCTGGCCAGATTGCCCATCACCAAGGAGGCGGCGTGATTCGCGTGATGCTGGTCGACGACCAGGAGTTGTTGCGGACCGGCTTCAGGATGGTGCTGGCGGCCCAGCCGGACATCGAGGTGGTGGCGGAGGCCGCCGACGGCGCCGCGGCCCTGGAGATGCTGAAGACCACCCAGGTCGACGTCGTGCTGATGGACGTGCGCATGCCCACGATGGACGGCGTGGAGGCCACCAGGCGCATCGAGGGCCCGAAGGTGCTCATCCTGACCACGTTCGACCTGGACGAGTACGCCTTCTCGGCGGTCAAGGCGGGCGCGGCCGGGTTCCTGCTCAAGGACGTGCCCCCGGCCGACCTGGTCACCGCGATCAGGGTCGTGCACGCGGGCGAGTCCGTGGTGTCGCCCAGCACGCTGCGGCGGATGCTGGACCGGTTCGCCGCGCAGCTGCCCACCGACGGGCCCCTGGCGGCGGCCGCGGGCGAGCTGACGCCGCGCGAGCGCGAGGTGCTGCTCATGGTGGCGCGCGGCCTGTCCAACATGGAGATCGCGGGCCGCCTGGAGGTGGCGGAGGCGACGGTGAAGACACATCTGGGCCGGGTGCTGGCCAAGCTGGGGCTGCGGGACCGGGCGCAGGTGGTGGTGTACGCGTACGAGGCCGGGCTGATCGTGCCCTCCCATCGACCGAAAGTCTGACCGGGGTCATCTGCCGGCGCACACGAAGTCCCTCCTCAAGGCCCATGGATCAGCAGATTTCCACTCCTAGCGTTGGTCGCGTTGAAAGAAACACGACGTAGGAGTGAACGTGACGCTCACCGAGACCCGGCGCCAAGCCCCGCCCGCGGCGGTGGCCACCGATCTGACCAAGGTGTACGGGCAGGGCGACGCCCAGGTCCACGCCCTGCGTGGCGTGACCGTGTCCTTCGCCACCGGGGCGTTCACCGCCATCATGGGCCCGTCGGGCTCCGGCAAGTCGACCCTGATGCACTGCCTGGCCGGCCTCGACGCCGCCACGTCGGGCACCGTGCACATCGGCGACGTGGAGCTGACCGGGCTGAACGACCGGCAGCTCACGATGCTGCGCCGGGAGCGGATCGGGTTCGTCTTCCAGGCGTTCAACCTGCTGCCCACGCTGACCGCCGAGCAGAACATCCGCCTGCCGCTGGACATCTCCGCCCGCCAGGCCGACCAGCCGCTGTTCGACCGGGTCATCGACACGGTCGGGCTGCGGGACCGGCTCGCGCACCGGCCGTCTGAGCTGTCCGGCGGCCAGCAGCAGCGCGTGGCCGTGGCCAGGGCGCTCATCAGCAAGCCCCAGGTGATCTTCGCCGACGAGCCCACGGGCAACCTGGACTCGCGCAGCGGCGCCGAGGTCCTGTCGTTCCTGCGCACCTCCGTGCGCGAGCTGGGCCAGACCATCGTCATGGTCACGCACGACCCGGTGGCGGCCTCGTACGCCGACCGCGTGGTGTTCCTGCGGGACGGCGAGCTGGTCACCGAGCTCACCGCGCCGACGCCGCAGTCCGTGCTGGACACCCTCGTCCGGCTGGAGGCCTGAGGTGCTGAAGACCGCGCTGGCCGGGCTGCGCGCGCACCGGCTGAGGCTGATGCTCACGTCACTGGCGATCATGCTGGGCGTGGGCTTCATCGCGGGCACGTTCGTGCTGAACGACACCGTCGAGGCCGGCTTCGCCCAGCGGGTGACCGCCGACGCGGGCAAGGTCGACGTGGCCGTGCTGCCCAAGGACTCCGACGACGTGCTGCCCGAGGAGGTGCTGGAGCGCATCCGGGCGCTGCCGGGCGTGACCGAGGCGCAGGGCCTGGTCCGCGGCAGCACGCCCGTGCTCGGCAGGAACGGCAAGACCGCCGGCAACGCCCCCACCACGGCGCTGTCGATCATCACGGGCCCGCTCGACCGAACCGACGTCGTCTCCGGCACCGGCCCGGGCACCGACGACCAGGCGGCCGTGCTGGACGAGAACACCGCCGAGGCCCAGGGCTTCCGGCTCGGCGACACGATCACCGTGCTGGACGGCGAGCAGGCCGAGCACCGCTTCCGGCTCGTCGGCCTGATCGACACCGGCGTGGACCAGATGCTGGCCTACACCGGCGCGGTCGGCTTCACCCCGGCCACCGCGTGGCGGATGACCGGCGGGAAGGGGTACGCCGAGATCGACGTCGCGGGCTCGGCCCCCGGGCTGAAGCAGGCCGTCGCGGCGGCCGCCGGCGGCGCGTACACCGTCAAGACCGGGGACGAGCTGGCCGACGACCTGGCCGGCGCGGCCGGGGTGGAGACCCGCTCGTTCACGATGGGCCTGCTGATGTTCGGCATCGTGGCGATGATGGTGGCCGCGCTGGTCATCTACAACACCTTCAACATCCTCGTCGCCCAGCGCACGCGGGAGATGGCGCTGCTGCGGTGCATCGGGGCCACGCGCGGGCAGGTGTTCGGCTCGATCATGCTGGAGTCGGCCGCGGTGGGCCTGGTGACCTCCGGGCTCGGCCTGCTCGTCGGGTACGGCCTGGCCACGCTCACCCTGACGATCCTCGGCGCGTTGGACACCCCGCTGCACACGGACGCGGCGGTCACGCTCACCCCGGGCACGATCGCGATCGGCCTGGCCGTCGGCCTGGTGGTCACGGTGTGCGCGGCCCTGCTGCCGGCCAGGTCGGCCACCCGCGTGCCGCCGATCGCGGCCCTGCGCAGCCAGGCCGAGGAGCAGACGTTCCGCGCCGGTCTGGTACGCGCCGGGTTCGCCGCCCTCTTCCTGGTCGCGGGCCTGGCCACGACCGGCGTCGGCGCCTTCGTCCTCACGCCCGGCCAGGAGGTCTCGCTCTTCGTCGTCATGGGCGGGGGCGCGCTGACCTTCCTGGCGGTGCTCATCCTGGGCCCCGTGCTGGTCAGGCCGCTGAGCGCGCTGGTGGGCTGGATCCCGCGCAGGCTGTTCGGGGTGCCGGGGCGCCTGGCGGTGGACAACTCCGGACGCAACCCGAGGCGGGCCGCGACCACCACGGTCGCGCTGACGATCGGGGTGACACTGATGACGCTGATCTCGGTCGTCACCGCGTCCACCAGGCTGACGCTGACGGCCCAGTTGGACGAGCAGTTCCCGATCGACTACCTGCTGGCCGGCCAGGAGCGCGACTCCATCATCCCCAGGTCCGTGGCCGAGGAGCTGCGCGGCAGGCCGGAGCTGACCTCGGTGGCGCAGATCCGCGAGGTCAAGGCCGCGGTCGCGGGCAAGCGCCTCGACGTGGGCACGTTCAGCGGGCCCATCGAGCCGTACGTGTCCTCGGGGTCCATGAAGGGCTTCGGCGCGGGCCAGGTGGCCCTGGACGACCTCACGGCCGAGGCGCTCGGCGCGCGGGTCGGCGACACGGTGACGCTCGACACGAAACGCGCGGGCACGGTCTCGCTGAAGGTGGTCGCGCTGCTCAACGGCTCCCAGTCGTCGCTGACTCCCGTCACGATCGCCGAGCAGCCGTTCGACGCCTACTTCGGCGCCGTGCCCGACTCCCGCGTCATGGTGAACGCCAAGGACGGCGTGGCGGCGGACCGGGCCCGCGCGGTGGTGGACGCCGCCGCCGCGCCCTACCCGACCGTGCAGGTGAGCAGCTCGACGGAGATACGCGGGCAGTTCGACGAGACCCTCGACATGATGCTCATGATCATCACTGGACTGCTGGGGCTGGCGATCCTCATCTCGCTGCTGGGCATCGCGAACACGCTGTCCCTGTCGGTGCACGAGCGGACCAGGGAGTCGGCCCTGCTGCGGGCCCTGGGCCTGACCCGGCCGCAGCTCCGCCGGATGTTGTCCGTCGAGGCGCTGATCCTCGGCCTGATCGGGGCGCTGGTGGGCGTCGTGCTGGGCCTCGTCTTCGGGTGGGCCGCGCTACGGGCGATGCTGGACGGGGCCCTCTTCTCGGCGCCGGTGCCGCAGATCGTGCTGTTCGTGGCGCTGTCGGGGCTGGCGGGCGTGCTGGCGGCGGTGCTCCCGGCCCGGCGCGCCGCGCGGGCCTCGATCGTGGACTCGCTCGCCACGGGTTGAGTCCTTGAGCCGTGGATTGAGTCGGGCAAAAGACCCGTAGTCGAATAAAACCGATAAACCCGGATAGAGGGTATGTGTGGGTCGGGCGTCATTACGGGGGCGGCGCCCGGCCCCTCTTGATCGCGCCGCAAGCCTGTCAGCCGGATTGTCAGCGGGGGTCGTCAGCGAGGGTCGTCAGCGAGGCGTGCGGCCCGGCCACAGCTCGGCCACGGTCTCCGGGTCGAGCAGCGGCCGGGCCACCACCTCGCCCGTCGCCCGGTCGATCACGACGCACCCGGCCCCGGCCGTCTCCGGCAGCCGGGCCGGATCGTCGGGATCCAGGTCCCGCACCCACGCCACGTAACCGCCGTCGAACGCGTACACACCCACCGGCACCGCCTCCTCCGGCGGCCGCACCCCGTTGTAGTACTCCTCGGCCAGCGCCCTGGCCTGCTCCATGTTCATCGCGGCCGCCCCTGGCGGTCGAGTATCGAGCAGAACACCCCGGTCACGGTCCGGTACGGCGGCTCGACCGACATGTGCCCGCGCTGGGCGTCGATCCAGATCACCTCGCCGTCGAAGTTGACCGCGTTCCAGGCGTGCGAACCTCCTCCCGGCCAGCGCACCACGATGACGGCGGCCGACCCGTGCCCGGCGTCGAGCAGCCGCCGCGCGATCATCGGGTAGGCGTGCCGGCCCTGGCCCGCGTACTGCAGGCGGTGCCCCATCCACCGCTCGATCCTGGCCACGCTGCCCCGCTCGCCGGTCAGCACCGGGCGGCCGATCGGGTCGTATTCGGGCAGCCTCGGGGCGGCCGTGGCGGGCTCGCCGTGCCAGGTGGACAGCACCGCCAGCGCGCAGTCGGCGGCGTTGGTGGCCCGGAAGGGGTCGTCGGCGGGGCCGCCGCCGTTCACCAGCCGCACCCAGGTGCCGCGCGGGTCGGGAAAGCGGGCGCCGGGCCGTAGCGCCTCCGCCAGGTCCCGCTCCACCTGCGGGTCCGGCTGCGCGAGCCCTCCCGGCACACCGTACGGGCGGCTGTCGGCGAGCCTGGGCGGCCGCCCGGGCAGGTCGAACCAGTCGCCGCCGTCCGGCAGCCCGCAGGCGGTCTCCCCGGCGGCGCTCCCGGCGGTGGCCGCCGCGCCGGTCTCAGCACCGGCTCCGGGAGCGGAGCCGTCCAGGGCGGGGTGGGCGGCCTGCTCGTAGTCCAGCCACCGCACCCCATCGGCCACCTCGGGGTTGTACTGTCCCTCCGGAAGGGCCCATCGGACACTCGGCTTGCGCTCGCGGAACACGGCCTGCCTCCTGTCATGCTCGACGACCGATCGTAGAGGGGCCGCCGTGACAACGAGGCGAACTCGGCGAATTTCCCCGCCCGAACTATCCCCCGTACCTGCGTAAACGTCCCAAACCTCAGCTCACTTTGACGGTGATGGCGTGCCATCCGGTCGCGCCGTCGGGCGCGGGCGGCGCGAGCTGGTCGGTCTGGGTGTACCCCGAGGCGTCGGTCGCCCGCACCTCGATCGTGTGCTCGCCGGGAGTCGCGGCCCAGTCGATCGACCACTGCCGCCAGGTGTCGGGCCCGGGCACCTCCGCCAGCTTGGCCTGCCGCCACTGCCCGCGGTCCACGCGCACCTCCACCGCGTCCACGCCGGTGTGCTGCGCCCACGCCACTCCGGCGATCGTGGTGCCGCCCGCCTTGAGCGAGTCGCCCGACTTGGGCACGTCGATGCGCGACTGCGTCTTGATCGGGCCCTTGGCCGACCAGCCACGCGGCGTCCAGTACGCCTCGTCCCGGTCGAACCTGGTCACCTTGATGTCCACCACCCACTTGGTGGCCGACACGTACCCGTACAGTCCCGGCACCACCTGCCGCACCGGGAAGCCGTGGTCGACGGGGAGCACCTCGCCGTTCATCGCGACCGCGAACAGCGCCTCCCGGCCGTCCATCACCACGTCCACCGGGGTGCCGCAGGTGAAGCCGTCGGCGGAGGTGGACAGCAGCATGTCGGCGTCGGACCGCAGCCCCGCGCGGCGCAGCACCTCGGACATGCGCACGCCCAGCCACCGGGCGTTGCCGACATAGGGGCCGCCGACCTCGTTGGAGACGCAGGCCAGCGTGACGTCGGCCTCGGTGAGCGGCATCTTCAGCAGGTCGGCGTACGTGAGCTCGACGGGGCGGTCGACCAGGCCGTGGATGCGCAGCTTCCAGTCGTTCGGGTCGACCTGGGGCACGACGAGCGCGGTGTCGACGCGGTAGAAGTCCCGGTTCGGCGTGACGAACGGCGACAGGCCGCGGATGCGCAGATCGGCGCCCGCCGGGAGGGGCTTGGCGGGAGTCGCCGGCCTGGGCAGGGCCACCCCGGTGCGCGCCGCGTCCACCGCCTGCCGCCCGCCGAGCTGCTGCCCGAGCACCCCCGCCGCCCCGGCGACCACCACACCGCCGACCGCCCCGGTCAGCAGCCGCCGCCGATCGAACGCGACCGGCTCACCCCCGGCCCGCATCACCGCCGGCCGCTCGGCACCGTCCCCCGCCTGCTCGCCGCCAGCCGAGGGAGCCCGATCGGCATCGACCGGGGAAACCGGGGCCGAGGCGGCAGAGGCGGAGGGCGTGTCCGGGGCAGGCCCGGCAGGTCGTCGCCCTCCCGCCCGGCGTACCAGCCAGGCGAGTGCCCAGACGCCGACGGCCACCCCCACCACGGTCGGCAACGCGTCCAGGGGCCCGGCGTCCGGCCGGGTGACCACTGCCAGCGCGCCGATCACCCCGAACGCCGCCAGCCCCGCGAAGCCGTAGGCGAGCCGTCGCCCGGCCAGCACCCCGATGAGAGCGGCGACCCCGGCGAGCACCACCAGCACGCCCCCCACGAGAACGGCCTTGTCGTTCTCGCCGAACGTCCTGATCGCGAAGTCCTTGACCGGGGCGGGCGTCAGATCGACGGTCGCATCGCCCACGGCCACCACGGGAAACGTCTCGGGCCCGACGAATCCGGCCACGAGCTGCGCGATCCCGAGGGCCACGCCTCCGGACACCAGTCCCGCCAAGGCGCCCGCCCAGGCGGGAGCCATCTCATTCCTCTGCACAGTCCGAAGGTACGTCCCCCCGCGCCACAGGGTTCTTACGCGGTGGTTACGAGCTGAGCAGTTCGCGCACGATCGGCGCCAGCGCGCGGAAGGCGCGCCCGCGGTGGCTGATCGCGTCCTTCTCTTCGGGCGCCATCTCGGCCGTCGTGCGCCCCTCACCGTCGGGCACGAAGATCGGGTCGTAGCCGAAGCCGTTGGACCCCCGCGGCGTCGTGACGAGGCGGCCGGGAAGGGTGCCCTCCACCACGCGGTGCTCCCCCGACGGCAGCGCCAGGACCGCGGCGCAGGCGAAGTGCGCGGTCAGCTTCTCGGCGGGCACGTCGGAGATCTGGGCCAGCAGCAGCTCCAGGTTGGCGCGGTCGTCGCCGTGCCGCCCCGCCCAGCGGGCCGAGAAGACCCCCGGCATGCCGTTGAGCACGTCGACGCACAGCCCCGAGTCGTCGGCCACCGCGGGCAGCCCGGACTGCTGAGCCACCGCGTGCGCCTTCAGCAGCGCGTTGTCCTCGAACGTGACGCCGGTCTCGGCCACCTCGCCGATCGAGGGGAACTCCTCGAGCCCGACGATCTCGAACCCGCTGAGGATGCGGCGCAGCTCCGCGATCTTGCCCGCGTTTCGGGTGGCCAGCACGATCTTCATGAGCCCAGGGCCTCCTGCTGGATCAGGGTCAGCTCCTCACAGCCCGCCACGGCCAGGTCGAGGAGCTGGTCGAGCACGGCGCGGTCGAAGGGCGCGCCCTCTGCGGTGCCCTGGACCTCGACGAAGCTGCCCTCGCCGGTCATCACGACGTTCATGTCGGTCTCGGCGGCGACGTCCTCGGTGTAGCAGAGGTCGAGCATCGGCACCGAGCCGACCACGCCGACGGAGACGGCCGCGACCGAGCCGATGAGCGGGTCTCCGGGGCACATGCGGCGCTCGCGCATCCAGGCGACCGCGTCGGCCAGCGCGACGTAGGCGCCGGTGATCGCGGCGGTCCGGGTGCCGCCGTCGGCCTGCAGCACGTCGCAGTCGAGCAGAATGGAGTTTTCGCCCAACGCTTTGTAATCGACGCACGCGCGCAGTGAACGCCCGATCAACCGGGAAATCTCGTGAGTCCGGCCGCCGATTTTGCCGCGGACCGATTCACGATCGTTACGGGTATTGGTCGCTCGCGGCAACATGGCGTATTCGGCCGTAACCCAGCCCTGCCCGCTGCCTCTGCGCCATCGGGGCACGCTGTCCTGGACCGACGCGGCGCACAACACCCGGGTGCCGCCGAATTCGACCAGCACCGATCCCTCCGCGTGGGTCAGCCATTGCCTGGTGATGGTAATGGGGCGGAGCTGGTCAGGGCTGCGGCCATCCTGTCTGGACATGCAGATCACCCTATCTCCGCGGCACAACGCCCTTGACCAAATGTGTCCGACACATGGATCCTTACGCAATGACAACGGGGGTGTTGCGTAACCCTGACTTCCTCCGGTTCCTCAGTTCGCACGTGGCGAACGAGCTTGGGGCGAATATCTCACGCGTGGCGCTTCCGCTGGTCGCCGTGCTGGTGTTGCACGCGGGGCCGGCGGAGGTCGGAGTGTTGTCGTCGTTGCAGACGGCCGCTTTCCTGCTGATCGGCCTGCCCGCGGGGGTGTGGGTCGACAGGATGCGCCGGCGCCGGGTGATGATGGCCTCCGACGTGGCCAAGTTCGCGCTGCTCAGCAGCATCCCCGTGGCGGCCGGGCTGGGCCTGCTGACGATCGAGCTGATGTTCGTGGTGGCGCTGCTGGCCGGGGTGTCGCAGGTCTTCAACGACGTGGCCGACCAGACCTACCTTCCTGACCTGGTGAGCACCGGGCAGCTCGGCGACGGCAACGCCAAGCTCGAGGTGGTGCGTTCGGGGGCGTTCCTGGCGGGGCCCGGGGTGGGGGGCCTGCTGGTGCAGCTGCTGGGCGCGCCGCGCACGATCGTCGCCACCGCGTTCGGCGCGCTCGCCTCGGTGGCCTTCCTGGCCTCGATCAGGGCGCCCGACAAGCCGCCCGCCGACACCGAGCGCGGGCCGCTGCTGCGGGGCATCCGCGAGGGGCTGGCGTACGTGTGGCGGGACCGGCTGTTACGCGCGTTCGTGTCCTCCTCGGCGATCGGTAACTTGTGCGTGAGCGGCGTGATGGGCCTGTCGGTGCTGTTCCTGGCCGAGACGGTCAAGCTCGCGCCGGGCGTGGTCGGGGCGCTGGTGATGACCGGCGGGATCGGCGGCCTGCTCGGCGGCCTCACCGGCGGCTGGCTGGCCAGAAGGCAGGGCACCGCCAGGATGACCTGGCTGGCCGCCCTGACGGGTGCCCCGTTCGCCCTGCTCCTGCCGTTGACGGAGGCCGACTGGCGGGTCGTGTGCTTCGCGATCACTTCGATCATGATCTCGTGGAGCGCGACACTTTCGAACGTGGGCCAGATCACCTACCGCCAGATCGTCACCCCCGACCATCTGCTCGGCCGGGTCAACGCGTCGGTGCGCTTCATGACGTGGGGTGTGATGCCGCTGGGGGCGCTGCTCGGCGGGCTCGTCGCCCAGCAGATCGGGGTACGTCAGACGCTGTGGGTGCTCATGGTCGGCAGGGTGCTGGCGTTCCTGCCGTTGCTGTTCTCACCGCTGCCCCGCATGCGTGACTTCACCGAGGTTCAGGCCAGGTCGTAGACGGAGCCGCTGCGGGCCAGCTCCATGGGCCCGTCATAGCCGCCTCCCGACGCCTCCTCCAGCACGGTGGCCTGGGCGTTCCAGGGGACGAGGTGGGTCAGCACGAGCCTGCCCACGTCGGCCTTGGCGGCGTGCTCGGCCGCCTGGCGGCCGGTCAGGTGCAGGCCGGGGGGCAGATCGGGGCCCTCCACGAACGACGCCTCGCACAGCAGCAGGTCGGCGCCCGTGGCCAGCTTGACCAGCTCGTCCGACTCGCCGGTGTCACCGGAGTAGGCCACACTCCTGCCGCCGTTGGCGACGCGGAAGCCGTACGCCTCGACCGGGTGGTTCACCAGGCCGGCGGTGAGGGTGAACGGCCCGATCTCGAACGAGCCCGGCGAGAGCGGCACGAACTCGAACGCGGTCTCCAGGCCCGGCTCCTCCGGCATGCCGTAGGCGGCCGCCAGGCGGGCGGGCGCGGCGGCGGGCGCGTAGACGGGCACGAGAGGGTACGGGGCCGCGGGCCCGTACGTGCGGGCCACGTGATAGCCACAGATGTCGAGACAATGATCGGCGTGCAGGTGTGACAGGCAGATCGCGTCCACGTCGTACAGACCGATGTGGCGCTGCAGCGCGCCCAGCGACCCGCTGCCGAGGTCGAGCAACATCCTGAAGCCGTCTGCTTCGAGGAGGTAGCAGGACGCGGGACTGTCGGGGCCGGGGTAGCTCCCGGAGCATCCGACGATGGTCACCTTCATGTGGGCCTCCCGTTAAAGGTAGTACCCCCCACTGGTGCGACTTCGACCACATCGATCTCCGGGCCCAGGAAGCGCCGCCCGAGCCGGGCGAAGAGCAGGGAGTCGCCGGTGGCGCGGAAGCGATGCCGGGGGGTGGCCTCGCTTCCCACCGCCAGATCGCGGTCGTGCAGGATCCGGTAGACGTCCTTGGCCGTCTCTTCAGCGCTGGAGATCAGCGTGACTCCGTCACCGGCGACGTAGGAGATGGCGCCCGTCAGCAGCGGGTAGTGCGTGCAGCCGAGGATGAGCGTGTCGCACCCGGCGGCCCTGATGGGCTCCAGGTATTCGCGCACGACCTCGATGAGCTCGTCGCTCATCGTCTCTCCTCGCTCGACGTACTCCACCAGGCGTGGGGCGGCCACGCCGGTGAGCTGCACGTCGGGAGCCGCGGTGAAGGCGTCGTGATAGGCCATGGACTCGATGGTGGCCCTGGTGGCGATCACGCCGACCCTTCCGCTGCGGGTGGCCTGCACCGCCCGCCTGGTGGCCGGCATGATCACCTCGACGACGGGCATGTCATAGCGCTCGCGGGCGTCGCGCAGCACGGCGGCACTGGCGCTGTTGCACGCGATCACGAGCATCTTGACGTTCTGCTCGACGAGGTGGTCCATGACCTCCAGAGCGTAGGCGCGCAGCTCCGCTATGCGTTTCGGCCCGTACGGCTGACGGGCCGTGTCGGCCACGTAGGTGATGGATTCGTGGGGCAGCTGATCGATGATCGCTCTCGCGACCGTCAAGCCGCCGACCCCGCTGTCGAAGATCCCAATACTCGCGTCCGGCACGCTCTAGAGGGTAGGCGACCTGCACGATCAACACTGCGTAAGAATGCTCACACCTGCGACACGCGGCCTTGAGGCGATGTTGTCTTCGTCACATCAAGGCCTGTCGGCGCACTGCCGGCCCGGGGGTTTTCAGCCTCTCCCGACGCGGGCGAGCTGGCGTGACTGGGCGATGAGGCGGCCCGCGGAGTCGCGCACCTCGACCTCCTCGTCGAACCAGCCGTCGGAGACCAGCCGGCCGCTGCCGAGCAGCGTCAGCCAGCCGGGCGCGGGCAGGGCGCGCAGGTGCCAGGTGAGGTCCACGGTGGGCGCCCAGCCGCGCCCGCCGGCGGAGAACACGACGGGCGGCAGGGCGTCCACGGCCAGCGCCAGCACGTACGGGTCGGGGTCCTGGGGCTCGGCCATCCTGAAGTACGCCCGCGCCTCCGGCCGGCCGGTGGGCTCGCCCTTCAGCCAGCCGATCGTGGGCGGGTCGAAGACCAGGTCCATCTGGGCGTTCAGCGTCATGCCCGACTCGGGCTTGGGGTCGGGCAGCTTGGTGCAGTCCTCGATCGGCGGCATGGAGTAAGCCGCTTTGTCGGCATAAATCGGCTCGACGTCGTTCAGCGTGGCCGTCGTGATCAGCCCCTCGATCTGCGCCGCGCCGTCCTGCACCAGCGTCGCCCTGGCGAACGCGGCCGTCCGGCCCGCCTTGAGCGGCTCCACCCTGACCTGCGCGGGCCCGGCCACCGGCGCCTTCAGGAACTGTGCCGTCGTGCTCACCGGATGCTCGAACGGCGAGGCGTCCACCGCCGCACGCAGGATCACGGCCATCAGGTAGCCGCCGTTGAGCGGGCCGCCGATCGAGTAGCCGGGATCGAGGCACACGTCATAGGTGTTCTCGTCCACCCTGATCGCCTGCGTGGCCTCGTCGAACTTGGTCATCCGTACCTGCCCCTCAGCTGGAATTATGTTCTAGATAAGAGTAGAGCATTCGCCCATCAGCGCGCCTACCTGCGAAAACGTGATTCGGGTGACACCGTTTGATCATGGCAAGTGTCACCGAACTCATCGGTCAGTCCGTTTGGGACTCCAACGGGGTGTGGGTCGGTTTCGTGGTGGACATCCGGGTCGTCAAGCACAGGGGCGAGCTCCAGCAGAGCCACACCGTCTACGGCCTGGTCGTCTCGAGCCGGCGCGCCCCGCTCCTGCTCGGCCTCACTCGTGATCGCCAGGGCCGATCGGCCTGGCTCTCGCGGACGCTGGCCCGCCTGGTCTACGCCGGGTGCACGTTCGTGCCCTGGGAGAACGTCCACGATTACGGGGACGGCGAGGTTCACATCGACATACTGCGCAAAGAGCTGAACCGGGTCTAAATACCGACTTCAGTACATTGCAAGCGCCCGTACAGCAACATCAGCTACGTTCTCTGTGGTCAAAAGTCCACATTGTGAGTTGAGTGATGTCTGCTAACAATCCCCCCTATGGCCAGGATCCTGACCGGACCACGGCGTACAACTGGAATCAGGGGCAGCAGCCGGAGACTCCGCCGACGGCGCAGTATCCGGGGCAGCCCTACCCACCGCAACAGCCGTACCAGCAGCAGCCCTATGGCCAGCAGCAGGCATCTCATGGCCAGCAGCCGCCCGCCTACGGCCCTCAGTACGGCCAGCAACAGCCTTCCTACGGCGCTCCCCAGTACGGCCAGCAGCAGCACGGGGACCAGCAGTACGGCCAGCAGCAGCACGGGCAGCAGCAGTACGGCCAGCAGCAGGCCCAGGGCGGCTGGCAACAGCAGCAGCCACAGCAGGGCTGGCAGCAGGAGCAGGGCTGGCAGCAGGACCAGTACGCCCAGGGCGGCTGGCAGCAGCAGGGCCCCGACGGCTTCGGCCCGGCGGAGCCGGCGAAGAAGGGCCGCAAGAGCTGGATCATCGCCATCGCCGCGGCGCTCGCGGTGGTCGTGCTCGGTGGCGGCGCGGTGTGGGCCGTGGGCGCCTTCGGCGGCGGCGGCACGCAGCCGAACGACGTCCTGCCCGCCAACTCCATCGCCTACGCCCGCCTCGACCTGGACCCGGCCGCGAACCAGAAGCTGGCGCTGTTCCAGCTGGCCAGGAAGTTCACGGTCACCAAGGACACGTTCTCCGGCGAGGACCCGCGCAAGGCGCTGTTCGACACGATCAACGAGCAGGACCCGGACAGCAAGATCGACTTTGCCAAGGACGTCGACCCCTGGCTGGGCAGCCGGATCGGCTTCGCCGCCGTGCCCTCCGGCAAGGAGGAGCCCGACTTCGCGGTGGCCGTCCAGGTCAAGGACCAGGAGCAGGCCAAGGCCGGCATCGCCAAGCTGATGGACGGCGACAAGTACGGCATCGCCTTCCGCGAGGACTACGCGCTGCTGACCGCCACGCAGGCCCTGGCCGACAAGTACGCGCAGGCCGAGGGCAGCCTGGCCGACAACGCCGAGTTCAGCGAGGACATGGGCGCGGTCGGCGAGCAGGGCGTGCTGTCGTTCTGGGCCGACATGGGCGGCCTGCTCGAGCTGGCCAAGAAGGAGATCCCGGCCGACCAGGCCGCGACCCTCGACCAGGTCAAGGACGCCAGGTTCGCCGGCGCGCTGCGCTTCGACAGCGCCTACGTCGAGCTCGCCGGCGTCGTACGGGGCGCGAAGGGCATGACCCCCGAGGGCGACCTGCCCAAGGCCAACCTCGGCACCCTGCCCGCCACCACGGCCGGCGCCCTGTCGATCTCCGGCATGGACCAGATCGTCACCAAGCAGTGGGCCGAGATCGAGAAGCAGGCCACGGCGGCCGGCAGCGCCGAGATCTCGCAGCTCCTCCAGCAGGCCAAGACTCAGTTCGGCCTGGAGCTGCCCGCCGACCTGGCCACGATCTTCGGCAAGAACTTCACGGTCGCCGTGGACAGCGAGGGACTGGACAGCGACCAGATCAAGGGCGGCGTGCGCATCGCCACCGACCCGGCCAAGGCGCAGGCCATCCTGGACAAGATCCAGCAGGCGATGACGCAGAGCGGCCAGCCCGCCCCGCAGATCGCCAAGGTCTCCGGCGACGGCGTCTTCACGGTGGCGACGACGGACGAGTACGCCAAGAAGCTGGCCGAGGAGGGCACGCTCGCCGACTCGGAGACGTTCCAGACGGCGATTCCCAACGCGGCAGACGTGAACTACGCGCTCTTCGTGGACCTGGACAAGGTGGAGAACCTCTACCTCAAGTCCATGGAGGGTGACGACAAGGCCAACGCCCAGGTGCTGCGGGCCGTCGGCCTGAGCGGCACGCAGACCGACAGCGAGGCGACGTTCTCGCTGCGGCTGCTGTTCAACTAGCCCGTGGTGGCCGCCCGGCGGGCGGCGGCACACACGGACGAGAAAGGCGGCCGGTCCCTTCGGACCGGCCGCCTTTGCCACTCAGGTGTGGGTCTATGCCCAGAGCTGGCCTTCGAGGCGCTCTTCGGCCTCGTCGAGCGTGCCCTCGTACGCGCCGGTGGACAGGTATTTCCAGCCGCCGTCGGCCACCACGAACACGACGTCGGCCCGCTCCCCCGCCTGGACCGCCTTCCTGGCCACGCCCAGCGCCGCGTGCAGCGCGGCCCCGGTCGACACCCCGGCGAAGATGCCCTCGGCGGCCAGCAGCTCGCGGGTGCGCCTGAGCGCGTCGGCCGAGCCCACCGAGAAGCGGGTGGTCAGCACGGACTCGTCGTAGAGCTCGGGGATGAAGCCCTCGTCCACGTTGCGCAGCCCGTAGACCAGCTCGCCGTAGCGCGGCTCGGCGGCGACGATCTGCACGCCGGGCACCCGCTCGCGCAGGAACCGCCCGACGCCCATCAGCGTCCCGGTCGTGCCGAGCCCGGCCACGAAGTGGGTGACCGTGGGCAGGTCCTCGAGGATCTCGGGGCCGGTGCCCTCGTAGTGGGAGCGCCAGTTGGCCGGGTTTCCGTACTGGTAGAGCATCACCCAGGACGGGTTCTCGGCCGCCAGGCCCTTGGCCACGCGCACCGCCTCGTTGGAGCCGCCCGCGGCGGGCGAGGAGATGATCTCCGCACCCCACATGCGCAGCAGCTGGCGGCGCTCCTCCGAGGTGTTCTCCGGCATCACGCAGATCAGCTTGTAGCCCTTGAGCTTGGCCGACATGGCGAGCGAGATGCCGGTGTTGCCGCTGGTGGGCTCCAGGATCGTGCAGCCGGGGGTGAGGCGGCCGTCCTTCTCCGCCTCCTGGATCATCCAGAGCGCCGGCCTGTCCTTGATCGACCCGGTCGGGTTGCGGTCCTCGAGCTTGGCCCAGACACGCACGTCGGCGGAGGGCGACAACCTCGGCAGCCCGACCAGCGGGGTGCGGCCGACCGAGTCGATCAGCGAGTCGAAACGCATGTCACCCGCCGGCGACAGCGGGGAGGACGGTCACCGTGTCACCGTCGGACACCGGCGTGCCGAGACCGCCGAGGAAGCGCACGTCCTCGTCGTTCAGGTAGACGTTGACGAAGCGGCGCAGCGCACCCTGGTCGACCAGGCGGTCCTTGATGCCGGGGTGGCGCGACTCCAGGTTGCTGATCAGCTCTTCGAGGGTGGCCCCCTCGGCACTCACGGCCTTCGCGCCGTCAGTGTAATTGCGCAGGATGGTCGGAATGCGAACCTCGATGGCCATCGCGGTCAGTCTCCTCAGGTCAGGTCGTCGTCCCATCGGCAGCAACGCCGACGGCTTGATGCGGATTCCGAATCAGCGACAGTCGTAGACGACGACAGCAGGAGTGTGTGCGAAGAGGAAGCTCTGCACAGGCCTGGCCATCATGGGAGAAACCTTACCTCTTCCTCGGTAATCACACCTTCGAGGATGCGGTACGAGCGGAACTCCACCTCGTTCTCGTCCCTCGTCGAGACCAGGACGTAGTGGGCGTTGGGCTCGGAGGCGTAGGACACGTCGGTGCGCGACGGGTACGCCTCGGTGGCGGTGTGGGAGTGGTAGATCACGACGGGCTCCTCGTCGCGGTCGTCCATGTCACGCCAAACCCGGAACTGCTCCATCGAGTCGAAGCGGTAGAAAGTGGGCGAACGCTCGGCGTTCTCCATCGGGATGAACCGCTCGGGCACCCCGTCCTTGCCCGCGATAACGCCGCACGCCTCGTCGGGGTGATCCGCCCGGGCATGGGCGACGATCTTGTCTACCAGTTCCTGCGAGATCGACAGCATGCCCGGAAATTACCAGAGGGCACGGACCAGGCTGTCCTGGAGGTAGGTCAGCCAGTCGTAGGTGACGTAGGCCGGATAACGGGGGTCGTCCTCGGACATCATCGCGATCTCGTCGTGGACCTCCTCCGTCACGTCGAGCTTGGTGCCGAGCGTCAGGCGCAGGTCGTTGAGCGAGCGCAGCCACGCCTGGGCCTGCTCGGGCGACAGCTCGGCACGCCCCGCCCGGGCGGTCTCGTGGACGGTCTGCGCGTCGGCCCGCTTGCCGTCGCGCAGCGTGGCCTCGGTGTAGCGGCGGAACTCGGCCGCCTCCTTCTCGTCCTCGTACGCCGAGGGGAACAGCCTGGCCAGCACCGGATCGGACGGCACCGCGCTGTCGCCGATGCCCAGGGCCCGCTCCAGCGGGTCGTCGCTCGTCTGCCCCGGGGAGACGATGCCCAGCATCATCGAGACCAGCGAGCGCAGCAGCGAGATCTCCGCCGCCTCGAACTTGGCGATGACGGTGCCTTCCTTGCCCCGCGAGAACCCCGAACTCACCCGCGCCGCCTCACTGGCCTCGACCTCTGTGTTGTACGACTTGTACGACTCATATGACTCACTTGACCGAGTCCGGCTGGACCGTCGCCCACAGGCCGTAGGAGTGGAGAATCTGCACATCCCGTTCCATCTCCTCGCGCGTGCCACTGGACACGACCGCTTTGCCCTTGTGGTGCACGTCCAGCATCAGTTTCTCGGCCTTCTCCTTGGGATAACCGAAGACCGTTTGGAAGACATAGGTCACGTAGGACATGAGGTTGACCGGGTCGTTCCAGACGATGGTCACCCACGGCAGATCGGGCCGGACGTCCGATGACGGACGCTCAACGGCGATTGGAGCGGTGCTACCCACATCCCCGAGTCTGCCCTATCTGGGCCGTAGTCTTCGACTCGTGAGAATGACCATGAGCACTGCGTTGCTCACAGATCACTATGAGCTGACGATGCTGCAGGCCGCCCTGCGGAGCGGCGCGGCGCACCGGCGCGCCGTTTTCGAGGTGTTCGCCCGCCATCTGCCAGGCGGGCGGCGCTATGGAGTCGTCGCCGGGACGGGACGTGTCCTGGACGAGCTCGAACGCTTCCGTTTTGGTGACGAGGAACTCACTTATCTGCGGGAGCACCAGGTCGTCGACGACACCACTCTGGCGTTTCTCGCCGATTACCGGTTTTCCGGGAACATCTACGGCTACCGCGAGGGCGACCTCTACTTCCCCGCTTCCCCCATCATGATCGTGGAGGGCACGTTCGCCGAGGCCGTGCTGCTGGAGACGGTGGCGCTGTCGATCCTGAACCACGACTGCGCCATCGCCTCGGCCGCCTCCCGCATGACCAACGCCGCCGGCCCGCGGCCGCTCATCGAGATGGGCTCGCGCCGCACGCACGAGGCCGCCGCGGTGGCCGCCGCCAGGGCCGCGTACATCGCCGGGTTCGCCTCGACCTCCAACCTGATGGCCGGGCGCGTGTACGGCGTGCCCACGGCCGGCACGGCGGCGCACGCGTTCACGCTGCTGCACGACTCGGAGCGGGCGGCGTTCGAGGCCCAGATCGCCTCGCTCGGGGCCGAGACGACGCTGCTGGTGGACACGTACGACGTGGCCGAGGCGGTGCGCACGGCCGTCGAGCTGGCCGGCCCGAAGCTGGGCGCGGTCCGCATCGACTCCGGAGACCTGGCGGCGGCGGCCCAGGAGGTGCGCGAGCAGCTCGACGCCCTCGGCGCCTTCAACACCCGCATCCTGGTCACCTCCGACCTCGACGAGTACGCCATCGCCGCGCTCGCGGCCGCCCCCGTGGACGGCTACGGCGTGGGCACCTCCCTGGTGACCGGTTCCGGCGTTCCGACGGCCGCCCTGGTGTACAAGCTCGTGGCGCGGGAGACGGCCACCGGCAAGCTGGAGGCCGTGGCCAAGCGCTCGGTGGGCAAGCCGTCGCGCGGGGGCCGTAAGGAGGCGTACCGGCTGATGGACGAGTCCGGCCACGTCGAGACCGAGCTGATCACCACCGGCGGGCTCGCCCCCGAGGGCGGCGTCCCCCTGCTGCACCAGCTCGTGCGCGAGGGGGTGGTCGTCGGCCGGGAGTCCCTGTCCGCCGCCCGCGACCGCCACGCCGCCGCCGTCGCCACCCTCCCGCAGGAGGCCCTCCACCTGGGGCGGGGGTACGCGGCGATTCCCACCGAATTCGCCTGACGTATCGTGCTACCTATGGGCAGCGCGTTGATCATCGTCGATGTGCAGAACGACTTCTGCGAGGGCGGCAGCCTGGCCGTGGCCGGGGGCTCGGAGGTGGCCGCGGCGATCACCCGCCACGTGGCCGACCACGGCTACGACCACGTCGTGGCGACCCGCGACTACCACATCTCCCCCGGCACCCACTTCTCCGAGACCCCCGACTACGTCTCCACCTGGCCCGCCCACTGCGTGGCCGGCACGCCCGGTGCGGACTTCCACCCGTCGTTCGACGTGGCGGGGGTGGAGGAGGTCTTCAGCAAGGGTGCGTACGCGGCGGCGTACAGCGGCTTCGAGGGCACTTCCGGTGACGGGGTGACGCTGGCGGACTGGCTCAGGGAGAGCGGGGTGCAGGAGGTGGACGTGGTGGGCATCGCCACGGACCACTGCGTACGCGCCACGGCCCTGGACGCGGTCAAGCAGGGGCTGGCGGTGCGGGTGCTGCTGGACCTGACGGCCGGCGTGGCCCCGACGACCACGGAGGCGGCCGTGGCGGAGATGAGCCGGGCGGGCGCCGTCCTGCGAGGCGCGCCCGCCGTCGGGTGACCAGTTCCCCGATCACGAAGCGTACGCACTGTGCAACGCTCAGGTCATGTGATATCGAAGAGGGCGAACCCACTCCGAAGCCGGAGCAATACGGAGAGTGACAACTCTCCCTACTAGTGGGAGGTTCTCCATGCTTGCCCTCTCCCTCGGCATGGCCTGGCTCCTTCTCGCCCCGCTCAGCCTCTGGCTGCTCGTCAAGGGCACCAGGGTCGAGCGCGCGGGCGCGATAGTGACGTTATGCCTGCTGGAGGGCGGGACGATCGCGATGAACGCCATCCCCCACCCCGCCGCCCCCGTCCATCCGGCCGCCGCGGCCCACTCGGTGCCGGCCCCGCCCCTCCCCTGCCAGGAGCGCGCCCCGGTGCCGCGGTCCGCGAGCGCCGGCCAGGAGCTCGTGCTGACGTGGCCGGCCGTGCCGCGCGAGTGCCCCACGGCCGAGGTCATCGTCCGCGTCGAAGGGCGGAAACTGCTGGTCTGGCTGTACGAGACCCCGCAGGCCGAGGAGCACCGGGCCATGCTCACCATGCGTCACCGGGCCGTGTTCACGCTCCCCGTCCATGTCCAAGACGGCACAGCCACCCTCAAGGTCCCATTAGACGAGAAAACGGGATACATCCCGACGGATGGCCGGAGCGGGCGCCCTATCCCCCGACCGGCTGCGTGAGTACACGATGCAGCCACATGCCGTATACCCAGGTGTGCGCGGCTAGACGTGCGCGATGGCCGCCCGAAGCGCGTCGTCGAATCTCGCGAACACCTCGAACGCGTGCCGCAGACCGGTGATCGACAACACCCGGGCCATGACCCCCTGAACCCCGCCGAGCAGCAACCTGGTGCCTCTGGACTCGCACCGGTGCATGATGTCGACGAGCTCGTTCATGCCCATGGAGTCACAGAAAGCGACCTCGCCGAGGTCCAGGATCAGGAATGGTTTGGGGGGAAGGTCCCAGATGCGCTGTAGGTGCTCCCTGAGCACCGGCAGCGCATTGACGTCGAGCTCGCCTTCGAGCCTGATGATGATGGCGTTTCGAGAGAGGCCGGAAGTGACGGTGAGCGTGGACTTTCCGGTGGCCTCAGACGACATGGGCAAAGTCCTTCTGCATATCCCAAGACAGCCAAGAGTGTTGTTGCCGGTTCCGCCGAGCTTCTAACAGGAGGTCACTGCTCTGTGTCCAAATGCTTAGAGTCACTCAACGTAACCACCGGCCCGGCGGCCGCTTCGTACCCTTTGACCTGGGTTCGGGCGGCGCCGGGCCTGCGTCTCTCAGGCTCCGGCGAAGGTGATCAGGTAGGCGGCGGCCAGGATGGCGAGGATCACGAGCATGACGCTCGTGCCGCCGATCACCATGACGATGTGCGCCCGCCGGAGCAGTCCGCGAATCGCCGCCACCGTCAGGACGATCATGATCGTCAGGATGAAGAGGGACAGTTGCCTGGTCTCGATCGAAGTGGGCATTGAAGTGGGCATTGCCACCGCTAGGTGGAGGACTACTGTTGGCATGAGGTTTCCCCTGGTGCGGAGACGCGCTCTGACACAAACCTTGCTTCGCGGACACCTCTGCAGATGTCGGGTCTCGGGGGTGTCCGCGGTCTTTCCGCTGGGATGCCGCTCGTAGTGGGGAATGTGGCTCATCGCATGTCCGTCGCGAACCACCTCCACCTATTATTCAGTAAACTTCAGCTGTATTAACTGAACTTCTCCCATTTACATTATTACCCCGCACCGATGCGTCCCATTCGCGCACGTCGCGCACGGACAGGTGGCTAGACTGGTGGCTCTTGTGCACAGGTTTTCCCACGTCGAGCGCGATATGGGGGTCTAGCTGGGGATTCGCCTATCGACTCCATCGTGGAGGACCATGTTCACTAGAAATCACTGAAGTTCACATCGAGTGAGGCTGGGCATGGGCGGCGATGAATCCGCGGGGACCGCGCTGGCGCGCCGCCTGCGCGAGCTCCGCGAGGGCCACTGGCCGGACGTGCGGATCACCCAGGCGCAGCTGCGCGAGGCGCTCGGGGTGAGCGTACCGCTGATCTCCTCGTGGGAGTCGACCCACGCGATCAAGGTGCCGCCCCTGCACAGGCTGGAGAAGTACGCCGCGTTCTTCGCGACGAGGCGCTCGCTCGGCAACGGGCGGGCCCGCGTGCTGCCGCTGGCCGACATGACGCCGGTCGAGCTGGAGGAGCAGCGCAGGCTCCTCACCGAGCTGACCCGGCTGCGCCAGACCGTGCTGCGGGCCCTGGCCTCGGGCGAGAACGCCGAGCCGGCACCCGGGCAGGACGTCTACCGCCTCAACCCGTGGCGTTTCCCCGACGGGGAGACGATCACGATCATCTGCTCCCAGCTCCCGGAGGAGCAGCGGGCCAAGATCCCGTACGCGTCGCCCGAGACCGCCGACTACATCGAGCACTACAAGTACTCGGACCTGGACTCCCTGTTCGAGCTGCACGGCCACCTCCGGGCCGCGAACCCCAGGAGCCTGGTCACCCTCCGCGCCCCCGAGGACTTACGCTCCGACGACTTCACGACGCACCTGGCGCTCCTGGGCGGGGTGGACTACAACCAGGTCACCAGGTCGATGCTGGCGCGGATCGAGCTCCCGGTGCGGCAGGTGGCCGACTGGGACGGCGAGCTCGGACCGTACTTCGAGGTCGACGAGGGCGACGACACGCCGCGCAGGCACTACCCCGTACGCAGCGGGTCGGGCGCTAATGTTCGGCTCCTGGAGGATGTCGCGTTCTTCTACCGCGGGGTCAACCCCTACAACGTCGAACGCACCCTGACCATCTGCAACGGGATGTACGGCAGAGGCGTTTATGGAGCGGTCCGAGCGCTGACCGACGAACGGTTCCGCGACCGGAACACCGCCTACCTCCGGCAACATTTCGGCACCGCGCCGTCCTACAGCATGCTCACCCGGGTCCGGATCGAGGGCCGGGCCGTCGTCACCCCGGACTGGACTCTGGACACCGTTCGGCTCCACGAATGGTCGGAGCCCGCCGATGGAGACTGAGATAGAACAGGTCGGCACGGAGCACCACCACGGCTCCCACAGGCATCTGGTCGACAGGCCGGACCCGGACCCGGGCCACGCGCCGTCGGCCACCGTGGACGCGATCGTCGTCCCCACGATCCGGCATCCACGCTGGCTCAGCCACGCCATCCGCCTGGCGGCCGAGCTGCGCTGCCCGCTCGTGACCCTGCACAGCCGGCCCTGGAGCAGGGCCGACCGCGCGGCCGCCCTGATGCCGCACGACATCAGGTACATCGCGATCGACGTCGACGACGTGAGCCGGCTCGACATGCCGGACTTCGAGACGACGACGATCGTGAAGGGCACCAAGTTCGTCCGGGTGACCGATCTCAGCGCGAAACGGAACCTCGGGCTGCTCCTGGCCCACTTCATGGGCTGGGAACGCGTCGTCTTCCTCGACGACGACATCGAGGTCGGCGGGCACCAGGACGTCATGAGGGCGGCGGCGCTGCTCGACCGCTACGACGCCGTGGGCATGCACATCGGCGGCTTTCCGGACAACTCGGTGGTGTGCCACGCGCACCGGCTGGCCGGCGGGCACCAGGAGTCGTTCGTGGGCGGCGGCGCGCTGGCGGTCGAGACGTTCCGCAATCCCTCGTTCTTTCCCAACGTCTACAACGAGGACTGGTTCTACCTGCTGGAGGAGACCTCGCTGCGCAGCCTCGCGGTGACGGGGAGGGTGAAGCAGCGGTCGTACGACCCGTTCGACCGGCCGGCCAGGGCGCGCGACCAGGAGTTCGGCGACGTGCTGGCCGAGGGCGTCTACTGGCTGCTCGACGGCGGGAAGGGCCTGGGCGCCGCCACCGACGCCCGGCACTGGGCGGGGTTCCTGGCCCGGCGCGAGGCGTTCATCAAGGACGTGCTGCGGCGGGTCAGGCGGATGCCGCCCGGCCGGGATCCCGATCCGGCGGCCATGGAGGCCTCGTTGCGGGCCGCGCTGGGCAGGCTCAACAGCATCGAGCCGGAGTTCTGCGTACGGTACGTCAAGGGCTGGCAGGAGGATCGTCACGCCTGGATCGAGCATCTCAAGAGCCGTTCGCGGCTCGCGTCCGGCGTCGACGAGGCGCTGAAACGGCTGGTCAAAAGCGACGCATCACCCTTGAACTGTCAATACCGCATGAACCTCATCAATTGATTCACAGGAGTATGATCCGGGAATCTTGACGTCCGTGGGGGCACCTGACATCCGCCAAGCCGTCCATACCGATCTTCCTGCCATGATCCGCGCGCTCGGGCAGGAGCCCTATTTCGCCGACCGGCTGACCCTTCAGGACTCCGGGCACGGGTTCCTCCTGGTGGCCTGGGAGGCGGAGCAGGCACTGGGGGACGTCTACGTCTGGCTGGCCCCCGCGGAGGAGCCGGAGCTGCGTACCCACCTGCCCGGCGTCGCGCTGCTCACCCACCTGGAGGTGGTGCCGCAGCGGCGCAACCAGGGCATCGGCACCGAGCTGCTGCGGGCGGCCGAGGAGCGGCTCGCCGCCATGGGCCACGAGCGGGTCGCGCTCGGCGTGGGGCTGGACAATCCGTCGGCGCAGCGGTTGTACCGGCGCCACGGGTACGAGGAGTGGCCGCACGGCAAGGTCGGCACCACGCGGGTGGTGTATCGCGCGGACGGCGAGCGCGAGCTGCGGCCGGAGCTGTGCCGCATCATGGTCCGCCGCCTGAACCACCACCATCCCCACGACCGGGCAACCGGCCAGAGGTGAAAACCGCCCCGCCCGCTCACCGAAGGACCGCCCACCCAAGAACCGGCCCGGGCGGCGATGGCCGACGACGGTGGCGGTGCCCGCGCGTGATGTCCGCGACCTCGCCCAGCATGGCGCGCACGCCCCCGCCGGCCGGCCTCGGGGGCCACGGCGGGCGGGCGCGCGCCTCCTCCCGCCGGCCGGCCTCGGCGGCGACAGCGGGCAGGCGCGCGCCTCCTCCCGGCGGCTGTCCTAGCGGCGTTGGGTGGCCCAGCGGCGGATCATGCTGATCCGCTCCTGGATCTGCTCCGCCGTGGCCTGGGCGATCGGCGGGCCGCCGCACGCTCGCCGCAGCTCCGAGTGGATCACCCCGTGCGGCTGCCCCGTGCGGTGGTTCCACGCGCCGACCAGACCGTTCAGCTCGCGCCTCAGATCCGCGATCTGCTCGTGCGGCGCCAGCACCTGCGGGGGCTCCTCCGCCGCCTGCTTGCGCCGCGCAGCCTGCTGATCCGACTGCCGCTTGCGCAGCAGCGTGGCCACCTGGTCGGGCTCCAGCAGGCCGGGCAGGCCGATGAAGTCCTCCTCCTCGGCCGAGCCGATCTCCGCGCCGGTGCCGAACTCGCCGCCGTCGAACAGCACCCGGTCAAAGGTGGCCGTGGTCTCCATCGTCTCGAACGGCAGCTCGTCGCCCAGGACGTCGGGATTGTCCTTCTGGCGGTTGGCCTGCTCCAGGAGAGTGTCGTCGAGGCCGTCCTCCGGAGGCCGCTTGTTGAGCACGTGGTCGCGCTCCACCTCCATCTCGTTGGCCAGCCCCATGAGCGTGGGCACCGAGGGGAGGAAGACGGAGGCGGTCTCGCCGCGCTTGCGGGCCCGCACGAAGCGGCCCACGGCCTGGGCGAAGAAGAGCGGGGTCGAGGTGGAGGTGGCATAGACGCCCACGCACAGGCGGGGGATGTCGACGCCCTCCGACACCATGCGCACGGCCACCAGCCAGCGGTCCTCCGAGGCCGCGAACTGCTTGATCTTCTTCGACGCGCCCGGGTCGTCGGACAGCACCACGGTGGCGCCCTCGCCGGTGATGTTGCGCAGGTGGCGGGCGTAGGCCCGGGCGGTCTCGTGGTCGGTGGCGATGACCAGGCCGCCCGCGTCGGGCACACCCCTGCGCACCTCGGTGAGGCGGCGGTCGGCGGCCTGCATGACCTGGCGGATCCAGTCGCCCTTGGGGTCGAGCGCGGCCCGCCATGCCTGGGAGAGCTGGTCCTTGGTGAGCGGGGTGCCCAGCGTCGCGGCGATCTCGTCGCCCGCGCGCGTGCGCCACTTCATCTCCCCCGAGTACGCCAGGAAGATGACCGGCCGCACCACCCCGTCGTCGAGGGCGGGGCCGTAGCCGTAGGAGTAGTCGGCGACGCTGCGCTTGAAGCCCTCGGCGTCCTCCTCGTAGCCGACGAACGGGATCGGGTTGTCGTCGGACCGGAACGGTGTGCCTGTGAGCTGGAGGCGGCGCGTGGCGGGCTCGAACGCCTCCCGCACGCCGTCGCCCCACGACTTGGCGTCGCCCGCGTGGTGGATCTCGTCGAAGATGACCAGCGTCTTGCGGTTTTCGGTGCGCGCCCTGTGCAGGGCCGGGTGCATGGCAACCTGCGCGTAGGTCACCGCCACCCCGGTGTAGTCGCGCGACGTCGCACCCTGGCTGTTCTTGAACTCCGGGTCGATGCCGATGCCGACCCGCCCGGCGGCGTCGGCCCACTGGCGCTTGAGGTGCTCGGTGGGGGTCACGACGGTGACCGCCCTGATCACCCCGTTGGCGAGCAGCTCGCTGGCGATGCGCAGGGCGTAGGTCGTCTTGCCCGCGCCCGGCGTCGCCACGGTGAGGAAGTCACGCGGCTCGCGCCTGAAGTAGAGGTCGAACGCCTCCTGCTGCCAGGCACGCAACTTGGGCGCGGTGCCCCACGCGGCCCGGTCTGGATAGGAAGGCGAAAGGTGGGACGCGGCGAAGGTGCTCACCGCATCACCTCTGGGGTTCGTGTGCTTCGCTCTCTCACAGTGACCCAAGGGTAATCGGGCCCACCGACAAGACGTGCCGTGAGCCGAGGATTCTGGCCAAGGTCTTCCTCACGTGCTATGCGGCTTATCGGACGCTCGTCATCACCGTGTCGAGCTCCTGCCTGCGGTTGTTCTCCTCGGGCTGGAGCAGCCCGACGAGCAGTACGGGCTTGTCCGGGCGGGTGAGCAGCATCACTCTGAGAAACGCCGGCCGGTTCACCACATCCCGATATTCCGCCCGGAGCGCACGGGTGTGGCCGCCGGGCACCGCCTTGTCCTCGACGATCGTCACGCGGTCGCCCTTGAGCAGGAGCCTGGAGTACAGCTCCGCCGCCTCCGCCGTGGCCTTCTTCGGGTCCCGCACCGGCCCGGGTACCGGCCTGGCCATCACGAATCCCCCGCCCCCGTCCCGTACGACCGAGGTGAACCCCGTGACCGGAGCCACCGCCCCCGCGCTCCACCCCTGTGGCAGCGTCGCCGTCACCCCGGCCAGCGAGTCGCTCAGCCGCCCCGTCTCCGCCTGCGGCGCCGTGAGCCGCAACGCCACCACCGTGGCCCCCGCCACCAGCCCCGCACCGGCCGCCAGCGCCACCAGCGCGGCCACCACGCGCCGCCAGACCTGCTCCCCGCCGGTGCGCCTCTTGCGCACCCCCGGGTCGGCCGGGGCGCCGTAGAGGCGGGCGGACGGGGGAAGGTCGTCCTCCGGCCCCCAGCCGTGATCGGGGGCGCGGGAGGCGGTCCTGCGGATCCGGGGGTTCCACGCCCGCTCCTCCGGATCCAGGTCGAGGGGATGCGGACGCTCCCGGTGCCCCCACTCCGGCGCCACCTCGGCCGGCCGTCCCGAGCCTCGGTGCCCCCGGTCCGGAGGAGCCGCGGGCGGGCGGCCCCAGTCGGGTGGAGGCTCAGGAGAGCGCCCCCGGCGCGCGTTCAGGTCAGGCGTCGAAGGGCCGGGCGCGCGGGCCGTGGGGTCCTGGTCCTGAGGTAAGGGGACGGGGTTCCGTCCCGAGGAGTACGGGAGGCCGGCGCGGCCCCGTCGCGGCTCCTCGTCACGGTCCGCACCCCACGCGGGCTCCGTGTCCTCTGGAGGAGTACGGCGATGCCTGGCCCCCGGCCCGGGAGGCCAGACTCGATGATCACCCTCCATGGCACCTCCTTGCCCGCTGTCCTATCACTCCTCGCCACGGGGATCAGGAGAACCGTGATCGCTGTGACGGGAGGGACGGAATTCACCGAGTGCGCCCGGCGAGCAGCGTGGCCGCCAGCGCGATGGCGGCCATGAGGCCCGAGATGACCAGGAACCCGCTGGCGATCTCCGACGGGGCGTGCCCGATCACGTTCACCACCGCCCCGCCGATCCCGACCGACAGCGCCGACCCGAGCTGGTCGGACACCGACAGCGCCGCCGAGTTGGCCCCCTGCTCGTTGACCGGGGACTGCCTCATCGCCAGGACGCTGACCGTGGTGATGCCGAAGCCCATCCCGAAGCCCGCCACGATCCAGGCCGGCACCGCGATCCACCCCGTCACCCCCGGAAGGACGCAGAGCGCGCAGATCAGGATCGAGGCGGTGAGGCACCCGGCACCCAGCCTGATCCTCTTGTGCGCCGCGCCGGGGCGCCTGCTCTGCAGGTACGACCCCGCGGACCAGCCGAGCGCCCCGGTCGTCAGCGCGATGCCCGCGGCCGTCGGATCGAACGCCTTCACCTCGTGCAGCGCCAGCGGGATGAACTGGTTGACGCCGAAGAAGGCGGCCGAGTAGAACCCGCGCATCAGGACGGTCGTGGGCAGCCCGCGCCCGAACCGCAGCGCGCCCGGCGGCAGGAGCCGGTGCAGGCCGTAGAACAGCAGGGCCAGCCCGGCCACCGTCTCCACGGCCGCGGGCGCGAGATTCGTGTGCAGCCGGTCCGCCCCGTGCAGCAGGAGCCCGGCCCCGCCCGCCGTGGCGGTGGCGGCCAGCGTCATCGCCACCGGCCTGGAGCGGGGCCCGGTGCCGGGCTCGGCGTCGGACGGCGACCCCATCCGCAACGCGGGTACGAGCATCGCGAGCGCGGGCACGACCAGCGGGATGATCCCGTAGAAGACGTAGCGCCAGCCCAGATGCTCACCGACGGTCCCGGCCACGGCCGGCCCGACCATGGCCGGCACGACCCAGGCGGCGGAGACGGCGGCGAACGCCTTGGGCCGTACGTCCACCGGATAGACCCGGGCGATCATCACGTACAGCGCCACGATGGAGGCGCCGGCGCCCAGACCCTGCACGGCCCGCGACACCAGGAACATCGCGGGGGAGACGGCCGCCCCGGCCAGCCCCATCCCGATCACGAACAGCACCACCCCGGCCAGGAACGGCAGCCGGTACCCGCGCCGGTCCGACCAGAGCCCGGCCACCACGTTCATGAACAGGCTGGCGATGAGGAAGGCGGAGAAGCTGAGGCCGTACAGGTCGAGCGCGTTCAGCTCCTTGGCGATGACCGGCATGACGACGCCGACCGACATCCCCTCGAAGGCGATCAGCGTGACGACGAGCAGGATCCCTAACGTGGCCGTCCGGTATTCGGGGCCGAGGATCCCGGGCGTTCGGTGCGGAGCGTCGAGTGCCTTTGGTGCTGTCACCCACACATCGTAATTTGCCGGAAATCTAGGCAGCCGCCGTGTCCCGGTAGGCCGCCCACATCTCGTGCATGCGATCTGCCTGCCCCTGCGTGAACTCCCACATGCACCGGTCGTGGGCGTAGTCCATGTAGTTGTGCGCCGGGTCCTTGCCCTTGTGCGCGGTGCAGGTGTCCTTGTCCTGCGGGCACGCCTCGGTCGGCCTGGCCTCGGCCGGCGTGTCGTCGATGCCGTCGCCGGGGGCCGCGCAGCCGTTCTCGAACGTGTGGAACAACCCCAGCCAGTGCCCGATCTCGTGCACGCCGGTGAATCCGCGGTTGTAGTTGGTCATCGCGCCGCCGGGCAGGCTGCGCCAGTCGATCACCACGCCGTCGAGGCCCGGCGCGTCCGCGTACCAGTAGGGGTAGCTGGCGAAGCCCAGCATGAGCTCGCTGAGCTGGGCGATGTACAGGTTGAGCGTGCCGGCCCCGCCCTCGTGCAGCGCGTTCTTCATGGCCTTCTCGTGGCCGACGGGGTCGGCGAACCAGGAGGACTCCTCCTTGACCGAGATGGCGTCGAGCCGGAAGCGCACGCCGGTGTCGACGCCGCCGAAGACGCCGCCGTACGCGGAGTTGAGCGCGTCGATCTGAGCCCTGACCGCCTCGTCGGAGACCTTGCCGTCAGAGCCGCGGGAGAGGACGTGCACCCGGGTGGGCACGGTGATCCGAGTCGGCGGCGTGACCCCGGCGAGCCGCTTGTCGAGCTCGGCCATGACCTTGGACACGTCTTCCGGCTTGGGCGAGCGTGGCCCGGGTGTCCGTGGCGCGTGTCTCGCACAGCCTGCCGCAAGCTGGTCGGCGCCGGCCCGGAGCGGCGGGAGGAACCCGGCCGCGAGCAGGCATGCCAACGAGACGGCGGTCACACGCCGGGCCATGCGGTCCCCTCACTACGATTTGAGCTGGTCTGGCTACAGACCGTAGCTCCACGCAGCGGGATTACCGCTCAGCAACACTCACTGCTTGTCGCCGTCACCGTCGCCGCCCTGGGGCAAGCCCTCGTAGATCTCCTTGCACTCCGGGCAGACCGGATATTTCTTGGGGTCGCGGCTGGGCACCCAGACCTTGCCGCACAGGGCGCGGATGGGCGTGCCCGTCACCATGCTCTCGGTGATCTTGTGCTTGTCCGCGTAGTGGGCGAACCGCTCGTGATCGCCATCGCCGTGCGACGTCCGCGGAGTGGTCTCCTGCTCTGGGAGGATCTTCGTGCTCACCCCATTGAGTTTATGCCCGCCCGCGACCCCGAACAGCGGTACGGCCCCCGCCCGGTGAGCGGAGGCCGTACGGAGAGCCCTGGTCAGCCCATGTGGACCGGCGCGCCCTCGGTCTTGCGCCCCGACTTGACGAACAACGTCAGCGCGGCGGTCAGCACCGCGATGCAGGTGCTCACCAGGAAGGCGAGGTGCATGCCGTCCATGAACGAGTTGTGCACGGCGTCGGTGATCTGCTGCGGCAGCCCGGGAGGCGCCACACCGAAGGAGGCGGCCTCCTCCAGCCCGGCCCTCTGGGCGGGCGGGATCGCCTGCGCCGCCGGGCCGAGGTAGCCGGGCAGCTTGCTGGAGATCTCGGCGGCCATCACGGCGCCCAGGATCGCGGTGCCGAGCGCGCCGCCGACCTGCATGGCCGACTGCTGCAGGCCACCCGCGACACCGCTCAGCTCCACCGGCGCGTTGCCCACGATGATCTCCGTGGCGCCCACGAAGACCGGCGAGAGGCCGAAGGCCAGCAGCACGAACGGGATGCCGCTCTCGATGAACGAGGCGTCGATGCTCAGCTGGGACATGAGGAACATCGCCAGCGCGGTGATCAGCAGACCTGCGGCCATCGTGATCTTCGGTCCGAGCCTGCCGATCGCCATGCCCGCCAGCGGCGAGGCGACGATCATGCCGGCGCTCATCGGCAGCATGCGCAGACCGGCCTCCAGCGGGGTCAGCCCGTGCACGCCCTGGAAGAAGAAGCCCAGGAAGAACATCGCGCCGAACATGGCGAACGCGACCATCATCATCAGGAAGGTGCCGATGGAGATGGAGCGGTTCGCGAACAGCGACAGCGGCACCAGCGGCTGCCTGGCCCTGCTCTGCCAGAAGATGAACGCGCCGATCAGCACCACGAACGCGGCCACGAAGGTCAGCGTCGTGCTGTCGCCCCAGCCCCACTCGGGAGCCTTGATGATCGTCCAGACCAGCGAGAACATCGCGCCGGACAGCAGCACCACGCCGAGCCAGTCGATGCGCGCCAGCGTCTGCGAGCGGTTCTCCTTGATCAGGAGGATGCCCATGACCAGGGCGATGACGCCGACGGGCGCGTTGATGAAGAAGACCGACTCCCAGCTCACCTTCTCGACCAGCACGCCGCCCACGATCGGGCCGGCGGCGCTGGACAGACCGATGATCGCACCCCACGCGCCCATCGCCTGGTTCAGCTTCTCGCCGGGGAACGCCGCACGCAGCAGCGCCAGCGCGGCGGGCTGCAGCAACGCGCCGAACAGGCCCTGCAGCACGCGCAGGCCGATCAGCGCGCCGACCGGCGAGACACCGGGAATGATGTCGGCCAGCTCGGCGCTGAGACCGATGCCCACCGAGGAGACCGCGAAGCCGGCCACACCGATGAGAAAGACGCGCTTGTGCCCGAACAGGTCACCCAGCTTGCCCGCGGTGATCAGGAAGACCGCCAGCGCCAGGAGATAACCACTGGTCACCCACTGCAGGTCCGACAGCGAAGCCTTCAGGTCCATCTGGATGACCGGGTTGGCGATGCCCACCACGGTGCCGTCGAGCATCACCATGATGACGCCGAGACTGACCGCGAGCAGCACAAGCCACGGGTTGCCCCCGGTCCCCGGCTTGATCGGGTCGGGCGATGACGGCGCGTCGACCGCCTTCGCGTGAACCATGTAGTCCCCCTAAATACACATACAGCCCCACACCGGGGCATAGACCTCGTAAGCCTCCGGTAATCTATGACAGTCGATGCCATATGACAACCGACTTTTAATCGTCGTCCTATGACTTATGGCACACTGTGCCAGAAGGGTTTCGAGGGAGTGTCCACAGTGGGTCTGCGGGAACGCAAGAAGGAGAAGACGCGCCTGGCGATCCTCGACGCGGCGCTCGACCTGTTCGTCGAACAAGGATACGAGTCGACCACGGTCGAGCAGATAGCGGGGGCCGTCGAGATCTCCCCCCGCACCTTCTTCCGTTACTTCGCCAACAAGGATCACCTGGTGCTGTGGTTCCACGAGCACGGCAAGGCGATCATGCTGGAGACCCTGGCGAGCCGCCCGCAGGACGAGCCGCCGTTCACCTCACTCATGCACGCGCTGCGTGCCGTCCTGGCCGATGTCGCGGGTTCGGCGCCCGAGGACGCGGAGAGGTTCCTGAAGTTGCGCCGGTTGATGGACGAGCACCCTCGCCTGGTCGGCCTGTCGGTGGCCAAGGGCGCGGAGACCGAGCGCGAGGTGGCCGAGGTGATCGCCGCCCGCAGGGGCGTGGACCCCGACCAGGACCAGCTGTCCCACCTGATCGTGGGGTTCGCGATGTCCACCATGCGCGTCGGCTTCGAGTGCCCGCGCCGCGACGGCACGATGAGCGAGGTCACGCACCGGGTGGCGGAGAGCATCGAGCTGGCCGAGCGCTCGCTGCGGCCGGGCTGGGACCTCCGGCACTAGCTCGCGGGCTGGGATCTCCAGCGTCAGTTCATCGTCGGATCGTCCGGGCAGGTCGCCACGAACGCCAACTCGCCGCGCTGGCGTCGGAGCACGTGCCGCCACAGCGAGGCCGGGTCCGCGTGGAAGGTGTCGCCCACCTCGGAGTCGACGACGTACCAGGCGCCCTCAGCTATCTCGCTCTCCAGCTGTCCCGACGTCCACCCCGCGTAGCCCGCGAAGATGCGCATCTGCGCGATCTCCCCCTGCAGGATCTCGGGCGGTGCGTCCAGATCCACCGTGCCCAGCCGGGCCACCGCGTCGGTGCCCGCGTGCAGCCGGCGCCAGCCGAGCGGCTCCTCGCCGCTCGGGACCGCCGCCAGCGCCAGCGCGCTGTCCGTCTGTACGGGCCCGCCCTCGAACAGCACCGACGGCCCCGTGACCAGCGGGTCCCACACGGGCAGCACCTGGGTCACCGAGATGTCGCTCGGCCGGTTGAGCACGACGCCCAGGGTGCCGCCGTCGTGGTCGTGTTCGAGAATCAGCACGACGCTACGCCGGAAGTTGGGGTCGTCGAGAAGCGGCGTCGCCACCAACAAACCGCCGACGTAGATCGCTTCCGCCATACCTCCATCATGAAGGCTCAGTAGGGGTGCGCGCTCCCCCAGTGCCCCGATGTTACTTTTCGCACCCGTTCGGGAACTGGGCGCGGTCAACCAGCCGAATCCGGTACGACGAACGCTCCCGCCCGGGCGGCGGCCAGCGTACGCGCGACGGACCGCTCGGCGGCCTCCCTCGTCACCGGCTCCCTGGTGACCACGAGCCGGTAGTAGAGCGGCGCGGAGATCGCCCGGATCACCTCCCCGCCGTCGGTGCCCTCGGGCAGCTCGCCCCGCTTGACGGCCAGGTCCACGACGTTGGCCCATTCCTCGATGCGCCGCAGGTAGAAGGCGCGCAGCGCCTGGGCGGCCTGCTCGTCGCTGGTGGCCGCGGCGATCACTGCCTGGAAGGTGGATCCGAGGCGGCCGTCGTTGAGCGCCTCCAGCACGGAGAACGCGTTGGCCCGCAGGTCACCCTCGATGCCGCCCGTGTCGGCGTAGGGCGTGGACTGGTTGGCCAGCTCGGTCATGAGGTCGGCCACCAGGCCGGCCCTGCTCCCCCAGCGCCGGTAGACCGTCGTCTTGCCGACGCCCGCCCTGGCCGCGACCTGATCCATGGTCAGGCCGTGGAAGCCGTGCTCGACCAGCTCGTCCTGGGTGGCCTCCAGGACGGCCGCGCGCACCCTGGCAGTGCGGCCTCCGGGCCGCACGGTTCCCGCCGAACGGGAAGGTTGGTCCATCTAGTCTCCTCGTCGCTGCATCTTAACGAAACATAGGTTCCATTAAATAACGGCGTGCCGCCGGCCCAGCGGTCAGTGCCGGTCGTGGGGGCGCTGCTCGGGCTCTCCTCGCTCGCGGGAGAGCCTCGCGGCCTCGCCGGGGGGTGTGTTGCGTGGGCAGGGGTGATCCGGGGGACTCGCCGCCGCCATCGTCATGCCTGCCGGGGCTCCCGCTGCTCGCGGAAGTGCCGCTCCGGACTCGTGCGCTGGGGTCGAACGGGGGCGTTGGTGCCTGCCGGGTTCACCTCTGGCGCCATTGTAGGGGGACCGCTCACAACGCCGCCGGGCCGATTGTGGCTTTGGTCCGGCAGTGTTCGGCAATACCGAACCGGACTGCGCTAGGGTGCCCGTTGTGGGAGAGACGATTCAATCGGTCGAACGGGCGGCCGCGATCCTGCGGCTGCTCGCCTCCGGTCCCCGCCTGCTCGGGGTCGCCGAGCTGGCCAGGGCGCTGGGCCTGCCCAAGGGCACGCTGCACGGCATCCTGCGCACCCTGGTCCACGTGGGGTTCGTCGAGCAGGACCAGACCACGGGGAAGTACCGCCTCGGCGCCACGCTGCTCCACCTGGGCAGCAGCTACCTCGACGTCAACGAGCTGCGCACCCGCTCGATCAACTGGGCGGACGCGCTGGCCGGGCGCAGCAGGGAGAGCGCCTGGATCGGGACCCTGCACGAGGGCCACGTCCTGGTGATCCACCACGTGTTCCGGCCGGACGACAGCATGCAGACGCTGCAGGTGGGCACATACCTGCCGACGCACGCCAGCGCGCTGGGCAAGGTCCTGCTCGCCTTCGACCCCTACGGGGAGTCGCTCGCCACGCCGCTGCAGCCGCACACCAAGCGCACGCTCGTCGACCCGGTGGAGCTGGAGGCGGAGCTCGACCAGGTCAGGGTGCGCGGGTGGGCGGCGGAGATGGAGGAGCTGACGGAGGGCGAGGTGGCCATCGCCGCACCCATCAAGGACCCGCGCGGCCTCGTGGTGGGCGCCATCGGCATCCGGGGCGCCGTCGAGCGCCTGGCTCCCGGCGGCGACCTGCACATGGAGTTCGTCTCCTACGTACGCGACGCGGCCCGCGCCATCACCCGCGACCTCGCCAGATGACACTTGAACAGCACCCGGCGACCAAATACCATTCGTTCGGCATTGTCGAACCATGAGCCCTTGCGAGGAACCCCAGTGCCTCGACCGCACTACGTCGCAGCCATCGACCAGGGCACCACGTCCAGCCGGTGCATCGTCTTCGACCAGGCCGGCAACATCATCTCCGTCGCCCAGCGCGAGCACCGCCAGATCTTCCCCAAGCCGGGCTGGGTGGAGCACGACGCCGACGAGATCTGGCAGGCCGTGCAGGGCGTGCTGGCCGAGGCGGTGAGCGGCGCCGGCATCGAGAACGGCCAGATCGCCGCGCTGGGCATCACCAACCAGCGCGAGACCACCGTGCTGTGGGACCGGGCCACCGGCCGCCCGGTCTGCCCGGCCGTCGTGTGGCAGGACACCCGCACCGACGCGCTCACCCACGCGCTGGCCGAGCACGAGGGGCTGTTCAAGGAGCGGGCCGGGCTGCCGCTGGCGACCTACTTCTCCGGGCCGAAGATCCGCTGGCTGCTGGACGCGTACGAGCTGCGCGAGCGGGCCGAGCGCGGTGAGGTGCTGTTCGGGACGATGGACAGCTGGCTGCTGTGGAACCTCACGGGCCGCCACATCACCGACGTGACCAACGCCAGCCGCACGATGCTCATGAACATCCACACGCTGGCCTGGGACGACGAGCTGCTGGCCGCGATGGGCGTGCCTCGGGCGATGCTCCCCGAGATCCGCCCGTCCGCCGAGGTCTACGGCCGCACCTCCGCCGGCGTCCCGGTGGCCTCGGCGCTCGGCGACCAGCAGGCGGCGCTGTTCGGGCAGACCTGCTTCGCGCCCGGCGAGACCAAGAGCACCTACGGCTCGGGCAGCTTCCTGCTGATGAACACCGGCCAGGAGCCCGTCGTCTCCAAGCACGGCCTGCTGACCACCGTCGGCTACCAGATCGGCGCCGGACCGGCCACGTACGCGCTGGAGGGCGCCATCGCGGTCACCGGCTCCCTGGTGCAGTGGCTGCGCGACAACCTGGGCCTGATCTCCAGCGCCGCCGAGATCGAGACGCTGGCCAAGACGGTGGACGACAACGGCGGCTGCTACTTCGTACCGGCCTTCTCGGGGTTGTTCGCGCCGCACTGGCGGTCGGACGCGCGCGGGGTGATCGCGGGGCTGACCGGGTTCGTGAACAAGGGGCACATCGCGCGCGCCGTGCTGGAGGCCACGGCCTGGCAGACGCGCGAGGTGGTCGACGCGATGAACGCCGACTCGGGGCTCGACCTGACGACGCTGCGCGCCGACGGCGGCATGACCGCCGACAACCTGCTCATGCAGACGCTGGCCGACGTGCTCGCCGTACCGGTGATCAGGCCGATGGTGGCCGAGACCACCGCGCTGGGCGCCGCGTACGCCGCCGGGCTGGCGACCGGCTACTGGCCCGACCTCGACAGCCTGCGCGTCAACTGGCACAAGGCCGCCGAGTGGCGCCCCGCGATCGACGAGTCCGTACGCGAGCGCGAATACCGCAACTGGAAGAAGGCCGTGGCCCGGACCCTCGACTGGGTCGAGCAGTAGGGAGTGTGGCAATGAGGACCACGATCGGCGCCGATCGGGCGGAGATCCGCCACGAGCTGGCCGGCACCACCTACGACCTGCTCGTGATCGGCGGCGGCATCCTCGGCACGTCGGTGACCTGGATGGCCGCCCAGGCGGGGCTGCGGGTGGCGATGGTCGACGCGGGCGACTTCGCCGGCGCGACCTCCAGCGCCTCCTCCAAGCTCGTCCACGGCGGCCTGCGCTACTTGCAGACCGGCAACGTCAGGCTGGTGGCGGAGAACCACCGCGAGCGCCGCGCCCTGGCCGGCGACATCGCGCCGCACCTGGTCAAGCCGCTGACGTTCCTGGTGCCGATCTACAAGGGCGGGCCGCACGGGGCCGCCAAGCTGGGCGCGGGCGTGTTCCTGTACTCGGCGCTGTCGGTGTTCGGCGACGGCATGGGCAAAGTGATCACGCCGCACCAGGCGCTGGCCAAGGTGCCCGCGCTGCGCACGGAGGGCCTGCGGGCCGCCGCCGTCTACGGCGACCACCAGATGAACGACAGCCGCGTCGCGGTCATGACCGTACGCGCCGCCGTGGACGCGGGCGCGATCGTGCTCAACCACGCCGAGGTCGTCGGGCTGCGCAAGACGGCCGGCAGCGTGACGGGCGCCGAGCTGCGCGACCGGCTCGACGGCACCGAGTTCGGCGTGTCCGCCCGGCTCGTCCTGAACGCCACCGGCCCGTGGGTGGACCACCTGCGGCGCATGGAGGACCCGGACGCGGCCCCGAGCATCCGCCTGTCCAAGGGCGCCCACCTGGTCCTGCGCCGGCACGAGCCGTGGAAGGCGGCCCTGACCACGCCGATCGACAAGTACCGGGTGTCGTTCGCCATCCCGTGGGAGGACCACCTGCTGCTGGGGACGACGGATGAGGCGTACGAGGGCGATCCGGGCGCGGTGGCCGCCACCGAGGCCGACATCACGCAGATCCTCGACGAGGCCGGGCACGCCGTGCGCGACTCCCAGCTCAGGCGCGAGGACATCACCTACGCCTTCGCCGGCCTGCGGGTGCTGCCCGGCGGCCCCGGGCAGGTGACGGCGGCCAAGCGGGAGACGGTGCTGACCAGCGGCTCGGGCGGCATGTTGTCGGTGGCCGGCGGGAAGTGGACGACCTACCGCCACATCGGCAAGCACGTCCTCGACACCCTGGCCCACCTGCCGGGGCTGCCCCTGGGCGACGACCTGGCCGACATCCTGCCCGCGGTGCCGCTGCCCGGCCTGGCCAGCCCAGACGCGGTGGCCATGCGGCTGTGGACCGACCGCGACCCGGGCACGCGCATGGACCCCCTGATCGCCCGGCACCTGGCCACGCACTACGGCTCGATCGCGTTCGACCTGGCCCGGCTCATCCGCGAGGATCCCGCGCTCGGGGAGCGCATCCATCCGGACGGGCCGGACATCTGGGCGCAGGCGGTCTACGCCCGCGACCACGAGTGGGCGGCCACGGTGGACGACGTCGTACGCCGCCGCACGACCCTCACCGTACGCGGCCTCGACACGCCCGAGATCCGAACCCGGATAGAGGGCCTGCTCACCTGACCCTGATCGGGGAAGGGGGTAGGCATGCGTACTCCAACTCCGATGAACGAAGCCCTGCTCAGGCACTTCTGTGACCTGCGCGACGGCGACCACGGCCAGGCCGTCACGCGCGACGACAAGGAGCGCGTGTTCGTCCGGGCCGTCGAGTTGCTGGACCCGGTGGCGCGCACGGCGCTCGACGAGGCCAACGCCGATCTGCTGCTCGGCACCGGGGAGGTGGTGGCCAGCGGGGTCACCAGGTCGCAGGAGGGCGGCCTCAACGCGATGTGGTCGCTGACCTGGCCCGAGCAGCGGGCCAGCCACGTCCAGCCGATCGCGGTGGTCGCCCACTACGGCCGCGACTTCCACCATCCGCACCTGCGGGGCAACACGGTCGGCGACTGGCCGCTCAACGTCTTCGACGAGGCGGACGCGGCCGGCCAGCTCGACACGCTGCGGGTGATCGCGGCAGGTGACGCCCACAACCTGGTCTTCCAGGAGAGCTATCGCCTGATGCCCGCGATCACCACCCCGGCGCCGAACTCGACGCCGTAAGAGACTCCCGGGCCCCGGACTTCTACGCCCCGGGCCACTACGTCCCGGGCCACTACGTCCCGGACTTCTACGTCCTGGACTTCTACGCCTCGGACTTCTACGCCTCGGTGAAGCCGCGTGCCCGGCCACCGGCGGACTCGCGGACCGCCGCCGCCACGGCGGTGGCCACGTCGGGGTGGAACACGCTCGGGACGATGTAGTTGGGGCCCAGCTCCTCGGGCGTGACGACCGCTGCCAGCGCACCGGCGGCGGCCAGCAGCATCTCCTGCGTCACCCCACCGGCCTGCGCGTCCAGCAGCCCGCGGAACACCCCGGGGAAGGCCAGCACGTTGTTGATCTGGTTGGGGTAGTCGGAGCGCCCCGTGGCCACCACGGCCGCGTGCTCGCGGGCGTCGTCGGGCGACACCTCGGGCTCGGGGTTGGCCAGCGCGAACACCACCGCGTCGTCGGCCATCGTGGCGATGTCGTCACCGACCAGGATGCCCGGCGCGGAGACCCCCACGAACACGTCGGCGCCCTTGACCGCCCCGCGCAGGTCGCCGGAGTAGCCCTCGGTGTTGGTGTGGTCGGCGATCCACTGCAGCGACTCGTCCAGGTCGTCGCGGCCCTTGTGCACGGCCCCCAGGTAGTCGCACACGATCACGTTGCGCGCCCCGGCCGCCAGCAGCAGCCGCAGCACGGCGTTGCCCGCCGCGCCCGCACCCGCCATGGTGATCTTGACGTTCTCGATGTTCTTGTTCACCACGCGCAGGGCGTTGGTGAGCGCGGCCAGCACGCAGATCGCGGTGCCGTGCTGGTCGTCGTGGAAGACCGGGATGTCGAGCAGCTCGCGCAGCCGCCGCTCCACCTCGAAGCAGCGCGGCGCGCCGATGTCCTCCAGGTTGATCCCGCCGAACCCGGGCGCGATCACCTGCACCGTGCGCACGATCTCGTCGACGTCCTGCGTGTCCAGGCAGATCGGCCAGGCGTCGATGCCCGCGAACCGCTTGAACAGCGCCGCCTTGCCCTCCATGACCGGCAGCGCCGCCTCCGGCCCGATGTTGCCCAGCCCCAGCACCGCCGAGCCGTCGGTGACGACGGCCACGGTGTTGCGCTTGATGGTCAGGCGCCGCGCGTCCTCCTTGTTGCGCGCGATCGCCATCGACACCCGCGCCACGCCCGGCGTGTAGGCCATGGACAGCTCGTCACGGTTGCGCAGCGGCACCTTGGACTTCATCTCGATCTTGCCACCGAGATGCATGAGGAACGTGCGGTCGGACACCTTGTGGATGACGACGCCCTCGACGGCCTCGAGCTGGTCGACGATGGCCTGGGCGTGGTCGGTGTCCCTGGCCGCGCACGTGACGTCGATGCGGAGCTTCTCGTGCCCCGCGTTCGTGACGTCGAGGGCGGTCACGACGCCCCCTGCCGACTCTACGGCGTGGGTGAGCTGGCTGACGGCCTTGCCGCCGGCCGGCACCTCGAGACGCACGGTGATGGAGTACGACACACTCGGGACGGTCGCCACGTCAATCGCTCCTTCGGGACTGACCAAGAATGCCTCCCATGTTAGGGGGCGTTTGGTCAATCCAGTGCCTCGGCTGCCAGGACGATCAGCTCGACGCAGGTGACGACCGGAATCGTGGTGCTGTCGAGGACCAGATGATATTGACAGGGATCCCCGGGATCGGCGCGGTAGAAGTGGCGTACGTAGGCGGTCCTGGCCCGGTCGTTGTCCTCGATGATCCGGCGGGCCTCACGCTCGCTGAGCTCCCCCAGCGTGGCCGTCTGCCGGATCCTGCGCTTGACCGGGGCGTCGAGCCTGACGTGCAGCGCGCCGGGGTGGTCGGCCAGCACCACCGCCCCCGCCCGGCCCAGGAACACGCCGCCCTGGTTGCGGGCCATGTCCTTGAGCATGCGCTCGGTACGGCGGACGAACTCCTCGGGCGCGAGCGGCAGCGCACCCGGGACGTACATGTCCACGCCCCCGAACGTGACCGTCGGCAGCCGCATGGCGCCCGAGAACAGCCGCCCGAGGCCGTGTTCGGCGCGGTCGTCGTGGGCCAGCGCCTCCTCCAGCGTGCAGCCCAGCTCCTGGGCCACGGCGCTGGGGATGGCGCGGTCGACGAAGGGCACGCCGAGTCGCTCGGCCACGGCCGGGCCGATCTGGCTGCCGGCCGTGCCGTATGTCGCCGATATTGTGACGACCCGCATATTCCCAGGCTAGAACAGGGCGCTCGCCAATGCTCTACGTGCTTTCGCCAAAGATGGGTCTTCGGCGGGCAACGCGTCGAAAAGTCCGAGCAGGTGTCGCCTGACCCGATCTCGTTCGTCACCCGAGGTTCGCTTGACCACGGCGATGACCCGGGCGAACGCCTCGTCCACCGAGCCGGACATCATCTCGAGGTCGGCCGCGAGGAGCTGGGCGTCGATGTCGGCCGGGTCCTGCAGGCGCCGCTGCACGTCGGCGGGGTCGGCGTCGGCCGTGCGCTTGATCAGGTTGACGCCCGCGAGCCCCATCTTGGCGTCCTCGTCGCCCGGCGCGCGGGCCAGCAGCCGCTGGTAGGCCTCGATCGCCGCGTCCAGGTCGCCGGCCTCGATGGCCTGCTCGGCCGCCACCAGGTCGGGGTCGGCCGGCGGCCCCGCGGGCGCCTCCGGCTCATCGGGCCCCGCCTGCGGCCGGGCGTCGGGGTTGGCCTGGTAGAACTGCTCGACCGCGCCCATGAGCTCGTCGAGCCACCGGCGCACCTCCTGCTCGGGCAGCACCTGCTGGAAGCCGGTCACGGCCTGGCCCTGGAAGATCGCCAGCACGGTCGGCACCGCCTGCACCCGCAGCGCCTGGGCGATCTGCGGGCTGGCGTCGACGTTGACCTTGGCCAGGATCGCCTTGCCGCCCAGGTCGCCGACCACCTTCTCCAGCACCGGGCTGAGCTGGGCGCTGCCCGGCGCCCGTGGAGACCAGAGGTCGAGGACGACGGGCATCGTCATGGACCGGTCGATGACGTCGGTAGTGAACGTCTCCTCGGTCACGTCGACGACCGAGGCCGAGGAGGCCGCCTGGGGACCTGCCGCGTCCCGCCGGGCCTGCGCCTCCAGTGCCTGCTTGCGCGCGCCCAGGTCGATAGCTCCGTAGAGTGACCCGGGCCTAGAGAAGTCCGCCATGCCCTTCATCTTGCCGCATGGACGAGGCCGGGAAGTCACCCGCCGCCACGCGAAGGGTGCGCAACTGGTCGAACATCTGGTGGAGTTCGTCCTCGGCGTACATCGTGAGGCCGAATTCTGCCGCCATCAGGTCGGCGGTGGCGCGGCGCACGACGTCTCTGCCCGCCGGGGTGATCTCGGCCAGCACGCCGCGGCCGTCGCGGGGATTCGGCAGCCGGCAGACGAACCCGGACTTCTCCAGCCTGTCCACCGTGTTCGTGACGCTGGTGGGGTGGACCATGAGCCGTTCGCCGATCTTGGACAGCGGGAGCGCGCCGGTCTTGCTGAAGGTCAACAGGACCAGGGCCTCGTATCTGGCGAAGGTCAAGTCGTATGGCTTCAGGAGCGAGTCAAGTTGCGACAGCAGGATCTGATGCGCTCTCATGATCGAGGTAACGGCGGCCATGGCGGCGGAAGGTCCGAAGTGAGCGCGCCAGCTCTCCGCGGCGCGGTCGATGGGATCGAACGGCAGGTTGAGCGGCTTCGGCTGCGACACAGCGCTACGGTAGCGCGCCGGTCGTCCCGGTTCGTCTGATTACTCTCAGCGACAGGCCTCTTCGCTTGACCAAGAATACGGACATCAATCATCACGCTCAGTTATGGTTCTCGTACGTATGGTGACGCGGATGCCAAGTCCAAGGGCCTGTGGGGACGGGTTCGGACCGATCGGCTTCCGCCTTGCCGAGGGGCACGGGGGGTGCTTGATGAACTTCAACGGGAAAAAGGGTGCGTGAGCACGCGGGCGTTTCACGAGAGGAGCTGAAGCACAGCGCGGCCGTGACGGTTGCCGTACTGCTGGCTGTCGGCCTGGTCGCGGCGTGGAACGTCCTGATCCCTGGCGTAGACGCGTGGGAGAACATCGTGGCCGCGGTCATCGGCTCGCTCCGGCTGACCGGGCCGGTGGCGGCCGCCTTCGCCGCCTGGGTGGCCCTGCGCAAACGCCGGGCGCTGCGCGGCCGTTCGCTCACGACGTGGCGGGCGCTCAAGGCGCCGCTGGCGATCGTGGTGGTGGTGCTGGGGTCGTTCGGGGCCACGGTGCTGGTGCTCGCCGTCAAGACGGTGCTCACCGACCAGGCGGGCCGGCTCAGCCTGTCGGGGCTGGGGATGGGCATGGCGGGGCTGGCGCTGTACTCGGTGATCGGGTGGGTGGCCGGCTGGGTGCTGCCGCGGCCGTACACACCGCCGATCGCCGGGCTGGCCTGCTACGGGCTGTTCTCCTGGCTGGCCGACGACCGCGGGTGGGCCGACAAGCTGGCGCCGGGGACCGGGGAGCCGTACGACCTGTTCCAGGGGTTGAACGGGGCGCCGTTCTTCGACCAGACGATCTGGCTGCTCGGCATCACGGCGGCGCTGCTGCTCGGGTGGGCGGCGCTGGTGACCAGGCAGGCCCTGGTGCTGGCGTGCGCGCTGCTGGCGGTGCTGGCCGCGGGCATGGGCGTGTCGCGGGTGCTGACGCAGGCGAAGCCGGCCGCGGCCGTGGACATCGCGTACAGCTGCCAGGAGTGGCCGATCACGGTGTGCGTGCATCCGGGGATGCGGGCCGGGCTGACCGAGCTCGGGGCGGCGTTCACGCAGATCGCCTCCCGGCTGGCGGGCACGCCCGCCGCGTTCACGCGGGTGGAGCAGCGGCCGCTCGACGACGCGTTGAAGCCGTCGAACGGGCTGGCGCCGGTGCACGTGCCCGACCTGTCGGCCGGGTTCGCGGAGGAGGCCGCGTACGAGTACATCGAGTCGCTGGCCCCCAGGTGCCAGAGCACGGTCGCGGAGGGTTACCGGCAGATCGTGGTGGCCTGGCTGCGCGGCGAGCCGCTGCCCGGGACGCCGCTGCCCGAGCACCAGTACGCGACGGCGTGGTTCTCCTCGCTAAGCGAGCACCAGCGCAGGGAGTGGCTGCGCATGTTCTACAGCGACTTCCAGGGCTGCAGGCTGTCGAGCACGCACTTCGGCGGCGGGCCCGGGCACTCCCAGGTGGCGCCGTCCGCGCGGCCGACCCCGGAGTCGAGCCACGTCTACCCGGTGTATCCGGACCCGAGCGCCACCACGTCGGCCAACTCGGCGCCGGACGTGCCCGGATCGGGGTCCGCGCCGCGGACGCCCGAGACCGGCTGGACCACGGACGCGCCGGTCGCCGGGTGGGCTCCGGCCGACCCGGCGGAGGGCTGGGCGCCCGACACGTCGGGGAGGAGCTGGCCGGTGCTGGTCTCCGACACGTCGAACGCTTCGGTCGCGCCCGGCGCCGCCGGAGCTCAGGGTGGCGCAGGGAGGCCGGCGGAGCCCGGCGCCCCTGCCCGTCATTCCGGGGCCTCGGCCGCTCCCGGGTCCGTCGAGGGCACCGGGACGGCTGCCAGTTCCGGGACGTCGAAGGGGACTGTCGCGGCCAAGGGGCCTGTCGCATCCAAGGGCTCTGTCGCGGCCAAGGGCTCTGCGCCGGCAGCGCATATGTCGGCGAGCGGGCCCGCCGCCCCGCGCGGGCACTCGCGCGGGGCCGCGCCGCACGGCCACGGCGGCGGCCCGGGACCGAAGATGTCACCAAACGGCTGGCACTGATGATCGACCACCGGGTAGTCATGCTCGCATGACGACTTCCCGAACGACGCTGCCCGAGGTGACTCCCGGGCGGCGTCGCAGGTGGCGATATGTGGCGGGTTTCCTGGTCCTGGCGGTCCTGCTCGTGGTGGGCGGCCGCCTGGCCTGGTCCTGGCTCAACCCGCTCGGCGAGCAGACCCTCGACCGCAGCCAGCCGGTGCTCCTGCAGTCCATCAAGGACCTGAGCAGGTTCGAGGCGGCGACGGGGAACTTCCAGGTGGTCGTTGACCTGGAGAAGGACGCCAACTTCCTGCCCGACGCGGTCAAGGGCACGCGCACGCTGTTCGTCGGGGCGGGCGGGGTGGACGCCTATGTCGACTTCTCCGCGATGGCGACGAACGGGGTGACGGTCTCGGAGGACCGCACCGAGGCCACCGTACGCCTGCCGCGGGCCCAGCTGGAGAAGCCGAACCTGGACAACAGCCGCTCCTACGTGTTCGCGCAGCAGCGCGGCCTGCTCGACCGGGTGCAGGACTTCCTGTCGGGCTCGCCCGGGGACCAGCGGGAGCTCTATCTCCTGGCCGAGAAGAAGATCACCGAGGCGGCCGTGGCGAGCGACCTGCGCGCGCGGGCCGACACCAACACCAAGGCGATGCTGTCGGGCATGCTGAGGTCGCTCGGCTTCACGAAGGTCACGGTGAAGTTCACCGACGAGCCTTAGGCGTGCTCACCTGCGCCTTAGGCGCCATGTGCACCCTCCTAAGTACCTCCCTATCTGCGCCTATGCCCGGAGATAAGGCATACGCCCGATGTGCCGGAGGGGGCCTTAGGCGGAGTCTTGAGAGTGCAGGGAAACGCACAAGGACTCCAAGGAGCACTCGGATGAACGCCGAACTCGAATACAGCGTCATGCAACACCACGCCGCCGAGCTGCGGCAGGCCGCCGCCGAGCAGCGGCGCGTCCGCGAGGCGAGCAAGAACCGGCCTTCCGAGCGCCGCCACCGCTCGGTGTTCGCCCGCTTCCTCGCCTCATGACCGTCCACAAGCAGCCCGGCCGCAACCTCCCTCGCGGCCGGGCTGAAATGCCCCCTTAGGGGGCGGCGACACTCAGGCCCGAATTCCTGGTCGGGCCGAAGTGTGGCGTGACGAAGCCCCGGCCCATTCCTGGTGGGCCGGGGCATCGTCGTACCCGGGCGTGGGGCTTCCCTCAGCCGTCCGGGTACTGGAACACGTCGTCGAGCGGCACCCCGAAGACCCTGGCGATCTGGAACGCCATCTCCAGGGAGGGCGAGTAGCGGCCCTGCTCGATCGCGATGACCGTCTGCCGGGTCACGCCGATGCGGTCGGCCAGCTCCGCCTGCGTCATCTCGCCGTGCGCGAAACGCAGGGCGCGGATCGAGTTCGTGACCTTCGTGGGCTTCACCATGACGGCAGACCCCGGCGGTAGGCGATGATCTTCAGCACGGAACCCAGGACGGACGACAGGACGAACGCCAGGTAGAGCACATTGGCGATCCAGAAGTGGTCCAGCTCGGCCATCGCCATGACCATGGCCGCCACCCCGCCCGCGACGAGGAACCACTGCCCGGCGTACTCGCCGTACCGGTTGATCTCCTTGTCGCGCCGGTCCTTCTTGCCGATCTGGTCGCGCCAGATCAGCGTGACCGCGATGTGCAGCACGATCCCCGCCACGATCGCCGCGCCGACGGTCCACAGCAGGATCGCCGCATAGGGCACCTCGGCGAGCGGGACGGCCCCCGCCCGGCCGAGGATGATCGCCACGTACGTCACGTACGCGACCGCGGAGACCACGACCATGACCCATGCGCGTTTCTCTTCGGGTGCCATGCCTGCATAATGTAAAGTAATCCAGACACCATGTCAATAATTCTTTACATCCCGGCGAGCCGCTGCATGCCCTGGTCGCTGGGCGGGGGCGCCGCACTGGCGTGCCCGGTCGACAACACTCTGGGGAGGGGCATGACGCCGGCGACGGGATCGAGGTCGACGTAGCGGCTGTTGCCGACGTGCCAGGCCAGGTTGCCGCTCATCCAGTGGCGCAGGTTCTCGACGTACGCCGCCACGTCGGCCGCGTCCCCCGGCAGCTCCTCCCCGGCGATGCGCTCGAAATTGTGCACGCATGCCGTGAGCTGGTCGTTGACGATGTCGACGGCCTCCTGGAGGCCACAGCGCAGAAAGTTCCGTACGGCCAGGACGCCGTTGTTGAAGTGCCTTTCCGCCTCGGTCTCCAGCCGGTAGGAAATGATGTCGTTCGTGAGGTCGATATGGTCGGCATAGGCGTTCACGAGCTCGCGCATCAACCGGCTGTCCAGCAATTCCTCGGAGATGTCCAGCTGCTGGACCAGCAGCACCAGCCGGGCCCCGAGACCCGCCACCCCCTTCGCCATTCGTGACATCTCGATGTAGTCGATCGGGTCGGGGACCCGGTGCAGCACGCTGTTGCCCATTTCCCAGAGATTGCCCGCGGCGAGCAGCAGCACCTCGCGCCGGATCGCCTCCCGCCGCGCCGCCGGCAGCCGTTCCGCCGTCCTGCCCCACAGGTCGGCCAGCCCCCGCTCGACACAGTTCCCCGGGACCGGCTCGTCCCCTTCCAACGGCATGAAACAGGCCAGCCGCTCGACGAAGACCCGGGCGCCCGCGACATCCCGGCGCGCACCGTATTCGGCGATGAAATAGTCGTCGAGCGCCACCACCCAGGTGAACCAGAGCGCCATCAGCTCCAGATATTCGGGCGCGGCGGACGGGCTGGTCATCGCACACCACTTGGCGAATTCCATGGCGTCGTACTTCTCGCCCGACCAGAGCCCGCCCGGCGGCCCGACGAACCCCATCTCGCACGCCCACGCCTTTCCCGCCGCCCGGGCTCCCGCGTGATGCGGATTCACGCTCACTTTCCACGGCATGTCGAACGCGGGAAGCCGGAAGGGGTAACCCGGCGTCACCCCGTTCGGGGACCGCAGCGCGGAGGCCGGCGCCCCGAGCTCCGCCGGTACGCCCGGCGCCCGGCCGACCGGCGCCCGCTCGGACGCCGCGTACCGGCTGGACCGCCGATGCCACTCGCACGACCCGGACTGCCAGTCCTGCAGCCCCTGCACATACCGGACGATCCTCCCCCTCTCGCCCGGATCCGCCCCGCACTCCTCCACCACCGGTGGCAGCTCCGTCAGCGCCGTGTTCTCGAACTGCCGCAACCGCGACGTGCGCAGGTCGTTCACCCGGTCGGCGGCCTCCTGGGTGCCGCAGCGCAGGAACCGCTCCAGCACCAGCACGCCGTTGTCGACCGCGCCCTCCTCCTCGATCTCCCGCCGGTAGGAGTAGAGGTCGTTGAGCAGGTGCACGCCGTCGGAGAAGGCGTCCCGCAGCACCCGGACCGGCCGCGTAGCGGCGATCCGGTCCGGCACCTCGGCGTCGATCGCGTACTCGACCAGGTCCGCCGACCAGGGGGCGCCACCGGAGGCGCGGCGCAGCCCGAAGTACTCGATGGGGTTGGGCACCCGCCCGTCCCGCATGTTCTCCAGGTCGCGCAGGCAGCCCTGGACGAGGCTCTGCGTGCTCCCGGCGAACCTGCGCCGCCAGCCGGTCGACGTGCCGGGGAAGGTACGCGCCCAGAGGTCGGCCAGCCCGCGCTCGGCGGGATTCGCCGGGGACGGCGTGACCGCGGAGCCGACCGGCGTGAACCGCAGCAGCCTGTCCAGGTACTCCTTCGCCTGCTGCCGGGCGCCCGGCCGCTTGAAGGTTCTGGCGAAGTGGTCGTCGAACCAGAACGTCCAGACGTACCAGTCGGAGACCAGATTCAGCTTCTCGGGGCCGGCGTCCGGATGGCAGTACGCCGCCATCAGCGGGATCCGCATGGAGTCGAACCGCTCCTCGTCCCAGACCCCCTCCCCCCGCCGGTCCTTGGAGTCGAACAACCCCATCCCCCGGGCCCACGCGAGGGAGTGCACGTGGGCGGCGTCCGCATGGGGGCTCAGGCGGGCGGGGGTGGGCTGGTAGGGGGTGGGCATCTCGAACGACCGCGAGGGGACGTTGCGGCCGGGGTCGGGGGACATCGACTTGATCCTCCGCTCGAACCGGTGCTTCCGGAGGGGAGACGAGGCATATGGAGTTGACGATGTTTGTGTGGCGGATGGGCCTTTCTGGTGGGTGTGATTCCATTATGCACACGCAGAGTGATGATATGGCAACACTTCGTTTACGCCGAGTGATGACGGCCTTGTCAGGAGCCGTACGCCGCTGAGCCACAGTGCACAGGTCCAGCGGCGTCAGATCGCGGAGACCCGCTCCCCGAGGCGCGTGGTCTGCAGGTCGGCCGGTTCACGTCAGGCGAACGCGGCCACCTCCTCGTTCCGCTGTACTCGCGCGGCCTCTACGTCGAGGGCGGCAGCCGCTCCTGATCTCGCATCCTTCACACAGACATGATCATGAGCGGCTGCTCTTATCGTGCTGACTTCCCGTTACCAGCTCGCACTGCGATTGGCGGCTGTCGGACTAGGAAATCCATCCGAGAACCGTGACGCGGTCTCCCTTGGGAGCGTTGACCGGCGAGTGGTCCGCGAAGTACGACCCCAGCGCACCCCGGTCATCAGGCCCACTGTGCGCCACACTGTTGTTGGGCCACTTCCACTGCGGGAAACCCTCCCAGCCGCCGGCCAGGATGTAGTTCGCGGCGACCTTGATCACCTGGGTGTCGGTCACCGGCGCACCGTTCAGCGTTATCTTCGTGACCTCTCCGTTCGCCAGGGTGTAGCGCAGCCCGGCGGACGGGGTCAGCACACCCCGCTCCTTGGTCGCGTGCCCCAGCAGCCACTTGAGCTGGGAGCCGTTCATGGACCAGGTATCGACGTGGAGCCCGTTCGGCTGCGTGGCATACAACTGCTCGTACGTGACGGGACCCTTCTTGATCTCGGCGTTCGGCGAGCGGACCGCGTACTTGCTGACCAGGGCGATCTGCGCGCCGGACACGGGCTGGACCGATTCCAGCATGGCGTCGGCCACCAGCTCGGCCAGCGGGCCGTTGCCCCAGCTGTCGCGCTTGATGTCGGCGGCGGCGACGCCGATCTGCGTGCTCGCCTTCGGCCCGGCGCATTCGAAGTAGTAGATGATGTTGGTCTTGAGCCTGCTGGCCTGGTTGAACTCGATCTGCACCGAGTACGTGGTCGACTCCTGGTCCCAGCTCAGCGTCTCAAGCACGGCGTTGTAGACGGGGCCGTGTTCGGCCGGCACGTTGAGCGTCTTCCAGTCCTTGGCGCCGACGAGGCGGTACTGAATCGACTGCGCGCCCGCGGGGATCCCTTCAAGCCGGCCGTGGAGCTTGAAGGTCAACGGGCACTTCGACGCGGTGGTGCGCTCGAAGGCGATGCGGGCCTTCTGCACCAGGTTCGGGAGCGGGGTCTCGGTCTCGGTCGGAGTCGGAGACGGGCTCGAGGTCGGGCTCGGGCTCGACGTGGGCGTCGGCGTGGGCGTGGGCGTGGCGTTGGCCTCGACGTACTCGATGGAGGTGTTCACGCTGTCCCAGACGTCGCCGGTGTTCTCGTCGCCACCGTTACAGGTGATGGCGAACGACGCCTTCTGGGAGGTCTTCTTCGCCGGGCTGACCACACGGACGGCACCCCAGCCGGTGGCATCGCCACCGACCTTGAGCGACGTGGACAGACGGATGGTTTTAACGCCCTTGCCGCCGATCCGATACGTCTTGATCTTGCTCTTGTCACCGTCACTGAAGGTCCACTGGTACTTCAGCGCGACAGGCGCCTTCACCTTCACCGTGGTGGACAGCGTCACGGTCACCGGGCAGGCGCCCGTGTGTGTTTTCGGCGACGCGGAAGCGGCCCCGAAAACTATCGATTTCGGGGCGGCCTGTGCACCCGAGGCGAACGCGCCGGAAGCCAGGGCGACAACGGCCACCAGCGCACTGATCCGGTGCCCGGCCCTAGTTAACAGTCTCACAGGATTCCTCTCATTGATCTTGACTGAAGGATCCTGGCAGAGTTTTATCACCGCAAAATAACAATATTGTGCGACATAAAAGGGGAAATGGGCGTTTCCGTAATGGCCCCGCGAAGGCGTGCCATCGTGCCTCCGGACGCACGGCGTCCCTTTCTATGGTGCACGCCTATGCGGGCCGAAGCGGTGGCGCGATGCAACGTCCTTCACCGCCGTCATCGCCGTGTCCGTGCATGTGAAGCGTGACCAGTCTCCCCGCCCATACGTGGCCATGGTGCTATAAGCCTCCGACCACCTTCCTCTCTTGAGCACGCTTTCCGCCTGCCTGAGCTCTACCCGGGCGAGGCCGAACTGCTGGCTGGGCCGGTTCGGCTCCTTTGTCACGGGGGAGATTTCGCCTCGCGGCGGGCTTTTCGCCGCACGTGACTGTCGGTGCGCTGCCAGTTTCGCAACGACGCCGAAAACTCGCTCGTTGAGCATCGTGCGTACGGAAGCATTCAACGCTTCCGTACGTGAACTGACGGAACTCGGCGCGCCCCGAGGAGGGCGAGCCTGTTCATTCTCCCGGGTGACGGTCATGTCATCCCATGGAAGCGGCGGCCGAAGACGGCCGCGATCGACTGCCCGGTTTCTGGGGGCGGTTTCCGATTGTGGCGGGGTGTAGGGCTCTGAGCTTGGTTTATGGCTCGATGGGGGGCACGTGCGAGGTCCGGCGGCCGGGCCGGCGATGCGCACATCGCCGTTCGCGTTGTGCGCGCTCATCGTGCGGTCGATGATGCGGATATGCGCAAGCGCAGGCTGGTGTGGGGCGGGGTCGTGGTCGCCGTGGTGGCCATGGCGGGACTGGGCGTCTACTTCGTGCGGGTGGGGCTGGAGCATGCCGACAAGCTCGCGAGTGTGATCGGGGTGTTCGTCGCTCTGATCGGGCTGGTCATCGCCGTCTACGGGGTGGTCGGCGAGCGGGCGGGCGACCAGCCTGTCCAGGAGGCCGAGGTCAAGCCGGACGTTTCGGCGTCGGGGTCGAGGTCCGTGGCCATCGGGGGTGACAATTCGGGCGTCATCTCGACGGGGGACGGGGCGACCAACGTGCAGATGCGGGCTGAGGCGTCGGGGCAGGGACGGATCTATCAGGCCGGTGGTGATCAGACGATCAATGAGGAATGACCGGGCGACGGCCGGTTCCGGCGAGGGGTCGGGAACAGGTGACGCCGGTCAGCGTCCGGGGAGCGTGAGGAGGCTCGAAGCCCAGTCGCCCGAGGGGCTCATGGCGACGCCGCGAGCCCCCGAGGACGCGCCCCGATCAGGGCGAGGCCCGATCAGGGCAGGCGTAGGGGCGTGCCGGTAACCCGGGCAACGGGTGGGCGCGGGGTTCGGGGGGGCGAAGGAATCCCGTGGTGCGAAGCGTCCCTTGTGGTCAGGGCTTGGGGACGGTGATGAGGAGGGCGTCGCCCTGGCCACCGCCGCCGCAGAGCCCGGCCGCGCCCAGCCCGCCGCCCCGGCGCTTCAGCTCGTACGCCAAAGTCAGCACGATCCGGGCCCCCGACGCGCCGATCGGGTGTCCCAGGGCGATGCCGCCGCCGTTGACGTTGACCTTGTCCAGCGGGATCCCGAGCTCCTTGGCCGACTGGAGCACCACGCTGGCGAAGGCTTCGTTGATCTCCACGAGGTCCAGGGCGTCGGCCGTGACGCCCTGCTTGGCCAGGGCGTGCTTGATGGCGTTGGCGGGCTGCGACTGCAGGGACGCGTCCGGGCCCGCCACGTTGCCGTGGCGGCCGATCTCGGCCAGCCACGGAAGGCCCAGCTCCTCCGCCTTCGCCTTCGACATGACGACCACGGCGCAGGCCCCGTCGGAGATCTGGGAGGCCGAGCCGGCGGTGATCGTGCCGTCGGCGGCGAAGGCCGGGCGGAGCTTGGCGAGGGTCTCGGCCGTGGTGTCCCCGCGCACGCCCTCGTCCTCCTTGACGACCACCGGCTCCCCGCGGCGCTGCGGGATCTCCACCGGGACGATCTCCTCCTCGAAGACGCCGTTCTTGATGGCGGCGGCGGCGAGCTGGTGGGAGCGGGCCGACAGGGCGTCCTGCTCCTCGCGCCCGATGCCGAGCCGGGCGTTGTAGCGTTCCGTCGACTCGCCCATCGCGCACTGGTCGAACGCGCAGAACAGGCCGTCGTGGGCCATCGAGTCGACGACCTCGGAGCCGCCGTACTTGACGCCCTTGCGCAGGCCGGGCAGCAGGTGGGGGGCGTTGGTCATGGACTCCATGCCGCCGGCCACCACGATGTCGAACTCGCCCGCCCTGATGAGCTGGTCGGCCAGGGCGATGGCGTCGAGGCCCGACAGGCAGACCTTGTTGATGGTGATGGAGGGGACGGTCATCGGGATGCCGGCCTTGACGGCGGCCTGGCGGGAGGGGATCTGGCCGGCGCCCGCCTGGAGGACCTGGCCCATGATGACGTACTCGACCGCCTCCGGAGCGACCCCGGCCCGCTGCAGGGCGGCCTTGATGGCGATGCCCCCGAGCTCGACGGCCGGGAGGCCGGAGAGGGATCCGAGGAGCTTGCCGATGGGGGTGCGAGCTCCGGCCACGATGACGGAACTGGACATGACAACGGCCTCCTGTGCTCGCGCGTCGGGTCTTTGACACCATACCCACGAGTACGACGTCGCTCGCCATGGAGGTAGGCCACACATGTTCATGCGGATCGATCACATCGGGATCGCCTGCCGCGACCTCGAGGAGAAGATCGAGTTCTTCTCGAGGACGTTCGAGCTGACCGTCGTGGCCAGGGAGGTGAACGAGGAACAGGGCGTGAAGGAGGCCATGCTGCACATCGCCGACGGCGAAGGTGGGGGCTCCTACATTCAGCTCCTGGAGCCTCTCTCCGAGGACTCGCCTGTGGGAAAATTCCTCGCTAGGCGGGGCGAAGGCGTCCATCACGTGGCATTCGGGGTGGCCGACGTCGCGGACGCCATGGCCAAGATCAACGAGAGGGGTGTGAGACTGCTGGACGAGCGTCCCAGGCATGGATCGATGGGCTCGGAAATCGCGTTCCTGCATCCCAAGGATGTGGGAGGAATGCTGACAGAGCTGGTCCAAGCAGCCAAGCACTAGCAAACCGCCACAAAACGTAAAAAACGTTCATATGTAACTAGTCACGCAGAAAGTTGGACGGGGCTTCGCAGGTGGCACCAGCGGAGTACGCTTGACCTTCCACCGGACATGGGGCCTGCCGCGAGGCACAGGCTCCTGGTACGGATGCCCCGAACCCCCCGTCCGGCCCGTGTAGCCGTCTCGACAACCCAGGATCGAGCCTCCATGCAGTCCGACATCGACGCCCAGCTCAACAACTTCTTCGAGGACGCCCCAGCACGCGAGTTCGACGTGGTGCTGCGCGGCTACGACCGGCACCAGGTCCACGATCATCTGAAGCAGCTCGACGGGGAGCTGCGCCAGGCCCGCGAGCAGGTCACCGGTCTCCAGCGCGACCTGTCCGACTCCCAGCGCCAGCTACAGGAGCAGGAGCGCCCCACCTACTCCGGTCTCGGCGCCCGCATCGAGCAGTTGCTCCGGCTGGCCGAGGAGCAGGCGACCGAGCTCGTCCAGGCCGCCAGGTCCGAGGCCAACGAGATCAAGGCGGCCGCCAAGGTCGAGGCCGCCGACCTGCGGGCCGCCGCCGAGGCCGAGGCCGCTGAGAAGCGCGCCCAGGCCACGCGCGAGACCGACGAGATGCGCACGAGCGCCGAGCGCGACGCCGAGGACATCCGTTCCACCGCCCGCCGCGAGTCCGACGAGCTGACCAACACCACCGAGCGCGAGGCCGCCAAGCTGCGCGCGACGGCCGACCACGAGGTCGCGGAGAAGCGCGCCGACGCCGAGCGGGAGATCGCCAAGCTCCGCACCACCACCGAGCGCGAGGTGGCGCAGCTGCGCGCCTCGACCAAGCGCGAGCGCGACGAGGTGCTGACCACCGCCAAGCGGCAGGCCGACGAGATGCGCGCGCAGGCTCAGCGGGTGCTGGAGGAGTCGGAGGCCAAGCGGGCGCAGGACGAGGCGGAGTTCGAGATCCAGCTCGCCTCCCGCCGCGAGGAGGCCGAGCGCCAGGAGGCCGAGCGCCACGCCACCGCGCAGGCCGCCACGCAGAAGCTGGTCGCCGAGGCCGAACAGCGCGCCGCCACGGCCGAGTCGCGGGCCACGAAGGCCACGCAGCAGGCCGACCAGACCCGCCGCGAGGCCGACCTGCACGCCAAGCAGCTCGTCGCGAACGCGCGCAAGAGCGCCGAGACCATCGTGGCCGAGGCCAAGTCGAGCGCCGACACGATCGTCACCGAGGCGAAGAACGACGCCGAGCGCACCCGTTCGGCGATGCAGCGCCAGGTCGACGAGCTCACCCGCCAGCGCGACAGCATCACCAGCCACCTGGCCCAGCTGCGCCAGCTGCTCGGCGGCGCCGCCCTGCCGGGCATGGAGCCGGAGCCCGCGGTCACCGCGGCCCCGCCGAAGCCGGCGCTCGCCGCGCCCGCGCCGGTGGCCGAGCCTCCGGCCCCGGTCACGACGCCCGCTCCGAAGGTGGAGGCCAAGTCGGAGGACGACGCGGAGTGGTGGCAGGAGTAGTCACGAAGCTGGCACACGGGGGCTGAATGACGGCTGGGGAGAGCCTGGCGATCAAATGGTCGCTAGGCTCTCTCTTTGTTGTCGGGCGTGTACGAACCGATGCCGGTCTGTCATGCTCTGTCGCCGATCCCCCTGGAGCCCTCCGTGTCCGCAGACGTCGAGCCCGCGACCGGGCCGGAAAAGACAGAGCCGGAGAAGATACAACCGGAGACACAGCCGGAGACGACCGAGCAGACGACGACAGGGCCGGCGACGACAGGGCAGGCGACGACAGAGCCGGCGAGCGAGGATCCGCCGCCGGCGGGCGCGCCGCAGCCGAAGGGTGAGGCCAGCTGGACGTCGTACGGGCTGCCGGGCAAGCCGCTGGCCCGCGGCCCCTTCCTCTTCGGCCTGGTCGGCGGCCTCGGGGTGCTGACGGCGATCGCGCTCGCCCAGATGATCGTCGCGTCCCTGAGCACGATCATCCTGGTCGTCGTCGCGATGTTCCTGGCCGTCGGGCTCAATCCGGCCGTCGAAGCCCTGCAGCGGCGCGGCCTGGCCAGGCGGGGCGCGATCTCGATCGTGTTCGCCGGGGTCATCGTGGCGTTCGTGCTGTTCGGGCTGGCCATCGTGCCGCCGGTCAGCAAGCAGCTCACCGAGTTCATCGACGCGGTGCCGGGCTACATCACGGAGCTGAGCAACCATCCGACGCTCCGCCAGCTCGACGCCGACTACCAGATCCTCCCGCAGATCCGCACGTTCGTGACGGGCACGCTGGGGCCGTCGCTGGCGACCGGGATCATGGGCGCGGGGCTGGTGGTGCTGAACAGCGTCTTCACCACGGTGACGCTGCTGGTGCTCATGCTGTACTTCCTGGGCTCGCTGCACACGATCAAGGACTACCTGCTCAAGCTCGTACCGGCCTCGCGCAGGCCGCGGACGCGCGTGATCAGCGAGCAGATCCTCACCGGCATCGGCGGGTACGTGGCGGGCAACGTGCTCATCTCGATCATCGCGGGCGTGCTGACGTGGATTTTCCTGTCGATCGCCGGTGTCCAGTACGCCCTCGCGCTCGCCCTGGTCGTGGCCCTGACGGACCTGATCCCGCTGGTGGGCGCCACCATCGGCGCGGTGCTCGTGACCGGCGTGGCGCTGCTGGACTCGGTGCCCGCCGGGATCGCGTGCGCGATCTTCTTCGTGCTCTACCAGCAGGTCGAGAACTACTTCATCTATCCCAGGGTGATGAAGCGCTCGGTGGACGTGACGCCGGCCGTGACGGTGATCGCCGCGTTGTTCGGCGGCGCGCTGCTCGGCATCGTCGGCGCCCTGCTGGCCATCCCGGTGGCGGCCGCGATCTCACTGATCATCCGCGAGCTGGTGCTGCCCCGCCAAGATCGAGCCTGAAGGGCTCAGGGTCGCTCGGCCCTGAGCCCGCCCAGCTCCGTCCGGAGGAACTCCGTCACCGCCGCGTTGAACGCCTCCGGCTGCTCGACCGCGCTGAGATGGCCGGCCTTGGGGATGATCTCGAGCCTGCCTTCGGGCACGGCCCGCGACATGGCCTCGGCGTCGGAGGGCGGCGACAGCTCGTCCTCCTCCCCCACGAGGATCAGCAGCGGCACCTTGAGCCCGCTCAGCGTCCCGAACGAGTCGGGCCGCGCGGCCATCGCCCGTTGCGCCCAGGCGACCGCGCCCGGCGGGGCGGACTGCACCAGGCCCTTGACGCGGCCGAACACCATGGCCCGGCGTTCCTTGGTCGTCGGCCCGATGAGCGCCGGAAGCACCTCGCTGACCAGCACCTCGCTGCCGTCGGACAGGACGGCCTGCGCGATGCGCTCTCTGTTCTCCCTCGCCGGGGGCGGGTCCGGGCTGGCCTTGGTGTCGGCCAGGATCACGCCGAGCACCCGGTCAGGGTGCCGGCGGCAGAACGCCATCGTCACGTAGCCGCCCATGGACAGCCCGCCGACCACCGCCCTGTCGATGCCCTCCTCGTCGAGCAGCCTGGCGACGTCGTCGGCCATCAGGTCGAGCGACGGATCGTCCTCGCCGAGCCGCGACCCGCCGAAGCCGCGCAGGTCAGGGGTGATGACCCGGCAGACCTTGGCCAGCCCTTCCCGCTGCGCCAGCCACATCGCCGAGGACAGCGGGAACGCATGAAGCAGGACAACCGGGATCCCGGTCCCGGCAGATCTCGTGTAGAGCTGCACGGACCACACGGTAACGCGGTTCACGCCGACAATCACTCGATGGCTTATGCCGAATATCCCCGGACAGGCCTGACGACTTCTACAAAAGCCTCACTTCGCCAATATCCACCATAAGTCTGACATTGCCCGACGAATAATTCCCGCGCACAATCCAGGCACAGCGACCCGTGCACCGTGAGGTGACAGGAATGGCAGGAACCCGCCCCGCACTCCCCGACGCCACCAACGGCGACTTCCTCCTCCAGGCGTTGCAGGAGGTCAACGCCCGCCGGGCCGAGCACCACGTGCCACCCCTGGCGATGGATCCGCTCCTGGTCGAGTACGCCAGGACCAGGGCGGCCGCCCTCTCCCGGTACGAAGGGCTGGGCGGCGGGCACGACGGCCTGCGCGCGGGCACCGGCGAGAACCTGTTCTGGAGCGAGGGCGAGGACATGAGCGACGCCGCGCGGGCGGTGGCCTCCTGGTACGCCGGGCGCGCCGATCACAGCCGGCTCATCGGGAAGAGCACCACGGCGATGGGCGCCGCCCGCGTGGCCGGGCTGGGCTCGAAGAAGTACGAGACGTACATCGTCTTCGTCTTCGAGCCCCCGGCCGACGACGTGCCGCCCGCCTGATCAGATGGCGGTGGCTCCCCCGTCGATGAACAGCACCTGACCCGTCATGTACGCCGAGGCCGGGCTGGCCAGGAACACGGCCGGCTGCGCCATCTCCGCCGCGCTCCCCCAGCGCCGCATGGGGACGCTCGCCACCGTGGCGGCGTTCGACGCCTCGTCCTCCCAGAGGTTGCGGTTGAGCTCGGTGGCCGTCCACCCCGGGCACAGGGCGTTGACGCGCACCCCGGCCCCCGCCCATTCCACGGCCAGCGTCTTGGTCAGCGCGACCAGCCCGGCCTTGGCGGCGGCGTAGGGGGCGAGCAGCGGCGCGCCGAGCGCGGCCACCGACGCCACGTTGATGACCACGCCCTCGCCCCGGCCGAGCAGGTGGGGAGCGACGGCGTGGCAGACGGCCATGGCGGAGTCGAGGTTGAGCCGCATCAGCTTGTCCCACCCCGACAGCCGCAGGTCCTTGAACTCGACCAGGAAGTTCGACCCGCCGGCGTTGTTGACCACGATGTCGACGTGCCCGAGCCCGTCGATGGCGGCGGCCACGGCGGAGGCGGCGGCCTCGCGGTCGGTGAGGTCGGCGGGGATGACGACCGCCCGCCGGCCCAGGGCCTCGATCTCCTTGCCGACTTCGGCGAGCGTCTCGGCCGAGCGGGACACGAGCGCCACGTCGGCCCCGGCCTCGGCGTACGCGAGCGCGATGGCCCGCCCGATGCCCTTCGACGCCCCCGTGACCAGAGCCTGCTTCCCCGTGAGATCGAACGCGCCCACACCGCCTCCTCTGACGACCCTGGAACCGAACAAGATTCTATGGACTGGAGGCCCGGGAACGCCACCGGCGCGGGACCACGAGGGCCCCGCGCCGAGTGCCCACCTGGGGGATCAGAAGAGGAATCCGAAGAAGTCGTCCAGCCCGCTCTGGTCGATCCATCGGGTGACACGCGCGCCGGCCTCGGCGACCGTGCCCGTCCGCGTGCTCTCCGGCTCGATCTTCTCCGGCCGGAAGATCTGCTTCTCACCCTGGCCGGACCCGCCGGGCCGGATCTGCGGCGGCGGGCCGTCCGGGTACATCCGGCCGTCCCGGTAGACGGTGTAGGACTGGGTCGGCTGGATGCTGCCGTCGTTCCGGTAGACCTGGCCGGGCCGCGGCTGCGTCGGCTGCCGGCTGTCCCTGGGCGGGGTCCGCCGCTGCTGCGCGCGGTGGCTGGTCGGCCGCTGCGCCGGGCGCTGCCGTGCCCGCTGGATCTTACTCGGTGGACTTACGGCTGCGGACTCATTGGGCGGCCAGCTGGGCGATCTGCTCGGCGCTCAGCACGCCGTCGTAGGTGCGGACGTCGTCCACGCTCCCCGGCCAGTAGCCGGTGAACGCGCCCGCGCTCTTGGTCCGGCCCAGTTGCAGCGGGCCTGTGGCATTCCAGGCGCTCAGGTGATCGGTGACGGTGGTGGTGGACAGGCGGCCGTTGACGTAGATCCGGAGCTGGCCGGCCAGCGCGTCGTACACACCGGCGATGTGGGTCCACTCCAGCGGGTTGGGGATGGCGTCCGACCGGGTCCGTACGAGGGCGGCGGTGTCGGTGTCGGCGGCCGCCATGCCCAGGGTCCACCGGCCCTGCTCCTTGTCGAAGCCGAGCTGGAGGCCCGCCGCCCGGCTGCCCGGCTGGGCCACGGCCGCCGTGTCACGGGTGGGCAGGTAGTCGAGCTGGGTCCAGGCGGCGACGGTGAAGCCCGTCCTGGTGTTGACCGCGGGGGCGGCCGTCTGGGCGTGGCCGTTGACGCCGTCGAGCGCGAGGGCGCCGTCCAGCCAGCCGGACGTCCACGAGGCGGCTCCGGACAGCGTCCCGGCGGTCGCCCGGCCCGAGGAGTCGGCGGCCGACAAGCCGGACTCCTCGTCCAGCTTCCAGTGGCCGACCAGCGTGGCAGCGCTGTTGACCAGGTCGGCGACCTCGTCGGCGAACATGGCGCGGCCGTAGACCCGCACCTCGTCGACGTCCCCGGGCCAGTAGTCCGAAGCCGCCCCGTTGACCCTTCCGCGGCCGATCGTCAGGGGGCCGGTGGCGTTCCACGGTTGCGTGACGGCGGCCGTGCCCTCCAGCCGCCCGTTCACGTAGAGCGAGATCTGGCCGGCCGCCGAGTCGTACACACCGGTCAGGTGGGTCCACTCATTCAGCCTCGGGGCGGCGGCGGACAGGGCGCGCACGGTGGCCGTGTTGTCGGCGTCCGTGCCCGGACGGGTGAGCGCCCAGCGGTCGTCGGCCTTCGAGTACTGCAGGGCGAACCCGCCGGTCCTCGTGCCTTCCTGGGTGACGACCGTGGCGGTGGCGGCGTTGCCGGTCAGGCGGGCCCAGGCGGTGACGGTGAAGTTGCGGCCGGTGTCCACGACCGGGCCCGTGGTCTGGGCGTACGCACTGGCCAGACGCAGGCCGCTGCCGGTCCTGCCGGTCGTCCACGTGGCGCCGTACAGCGTCGCCGGGTGAGCGGCGGCCGCGTCGGCGGCCGTGCCGCCCTGGCCGTCGTCCAGCGTCCAGTGGCCCGCCGGGGCGGAGCCGCCGTTGACGTTGAAGACGTACGTGCGGATCGGGCCGAGCTGGCCCGCGCGGTCCTTGCTGCGGACCGACAGCACGTTCGGGCCGTCGTGGCGCGGGGTGAGCCGGATCGTGGCCCTGCCGTCCGGGCCGGGCGGGACCTCCGTCTTGGGCGTGGTGTCGAGGCCGTAGACGTAGGCGGCGACGTCGGTGACCCCGTTGGGGTCGAACGTGAACGTGCCCTCCAGGCCGACGCCGTCGCTCCAGGCGTTCTCCGTGAACTGGGGCGAGGTCACGACCGGTTCCCTGCCGGGGGCGGTGGCGTCCACGGTGGCCTCGCAGAAGGGGCTCCACGCGCTGGTGGCCTTGCCGTCCTCGCCTCGCACCCGCCAGCGGACGAGCGCGCCGTCTGCGTACAGGCTCTGCGGGATCGTGGCGTAGAACGCGGTGCCGGAGGAGCCGAGCGCGGTGACGTACTCGCCGGTCTTCGTGCCGGCGGCGTTGTACCACTCGAAGCGGCCCTTGACCGAGTTGTCGGTGTCCTTCAGCTTGGCCCACAGCTTGGGCGTGGCGGTGCTGATGACCGGGCGGCCGTCACCGGAGACGCACGGGCCGCCCGGGTCCGACCACACGTCGGCGGCCACGGGGTCGGTGGGGATGGAGTTGTACTCGATGACCAGGCTCGGGTTGTTCTTGAACTTCTTCCAGGCGTAGACGTCGGTCTCGCTGGTGGCGCGCAGGCCGATGGTGGCCTGCGACCACTTCTTGGCGGCGGCGTCGGCCACCCAGGTCGTGACGTCGAACTCCACCCCGCCGGGCAGGCAGGACGAGCCCCAGCCCTTGGCCACGTTCACCGTGGCGAGCTTCCTCGTCCACGACGGCTGGCTGTTCCAGGTGGTGCTCTTGCTGATCGCCCCGGTCCCCCAGGCCTCGACCTGGCGGGCGCTGCACGAGTACGACCACGTCTCGTACGTGCGCAGCGTGCCCTTGATGATCTGCTTGCCGTGGATGGTCGAGCCGGTGCTCATCTGGAAGAACGAGCGGTTCTTCTGCGACTCGACGTGTCCCACCCGGGCGACGTCGCTGGAGTTGAGGTAGTTGGAGTTGGGCCAGTTGCTCCAGACGGCCGTCCACGAGCCGCGCGCGGCCGAGAAGTACGGGTCCAGATAGACGGGGTACTTCGTCTTCCGGTCCGCCAGCATCTTCCGGTCCGGCCGCAGCCGCAGCTTCCCGCCCGCCAGCTCCACCCCCATGGTGGCCTCGCGGGCCTCGGGCGAGCGGCCTTCCTTGAGCGCCTGCGGGCTCGTGATGCCCTCGGAGTCCCACATCTTCGGGGTGGGCGCGACGAAGATCGTGCCGCCGGCCTCGTCCACGGCCTCCAGGTTGCCGGCCTTGTCCGACTTCAACCCGACGCCGCCGGCGGTGAGCGGGTACGACAGCTCGGTCAGCTGCGCCGCGGCGGCCCACGACTTGACCACCAGGATGTGGGAGAAGCCGTCCACGTCCGCGGTGACCTGGAGGTCCACGCCCGGCATGACCTCGGCGTAGGTGGCGGTGTCGCCGCTCAGCACCGGCTTGGGCAGCGTGCCCTGCCAGCCGAGCTCCAGGGTCTTGGCGCCGCGCGACAGGCGGGCGAGCGGGGCGCTGCCGCCGCCCGACAGCGTGAGGCCGATCGCCGCGGCGACCGGCTCGACCGCGCCGTCGGGGCGCACGCGCAGCGTGGTGTCCACGGGGACCCAGCGGCCGGCCTGGCGCACGCGTACGGGGCGGACGTTCAGCTCCATGGTCAGCGTGCCGTCGGGCTTGGCGAAGACCTGGCGGGTCTCGCTGCGCATCGACTCGACCTCGACCGGCTTGCCCGCGCTGCGGGCGAGTGCGAGGGCGGCCCGCTCCGTCTCCGCCTCCGAGGGCGGCGCGACGGTGTGCACCTCCCGTGGAGACTCCTGTGCGGCCGCTTGCTGCGGGACCCCCAGAGTCGAGATCGTTAACGCCGCCGCGACCAGTCCATGCACTACCCGCATACGTGCCTCGCCCATGCAGAGCAGGGATTACGCGCGGACAGCGATCGCCCGGCGTCTCCACGATCTTCGGTTGACGATCGGATTCTCATCCTCGCCAATCAGAAGGTCCAGAGTTCTGCTCATTCTGCTCAAAAAAACCTTCAGAGCAGGAAAATATCCGGAAATATCCGTCATACCTCCACCGGCAGCGGCCAGGCCGCCGGGTTCACGCGCTTGACGATCTCGTCCAGCACGATGCGTACGTACGGCTCCCCCACCCACAGGTGCTTGGCCCCGTCGACCCCGATGACCTCCGCCTGCGGCACCCGCGCGAACCGGGACCGGGCCTCCTCCGGCCGCAGGTAGTCGTCGAACTCCGGCACCAGCGCCACCAGCGGCCGCCCGAACCGCACCCAGGCGTCCAGATCGGCGTCGGTGGCCCTGTGCAGCGGCGGCGAGAGCAGAATGGCGCCCTCCACCAGCGGATCGTGCGCCCACTTGAGCGTCAGCTCGGTGCCGAACGACCAGCCGACCACCCACACGTGCGGCAGGTCGTGGTATTCGGCGTATTCCAGCGCCGCGGCCACGTCGAACCGCTCCCCCTCGCCCCCGTCGAACGTCCCCTCCGAGGTGCCGCGGTCGGAGGAGGTGCCCCGGGTGTTGAAGCGCAGCACGGCCAGGTCGGCGAGCGCGGGCAGCCGGTTGGCGGCCTTCTTGTAGACGTGGCTGTCCATGAACCCGCCGTGGGTGGGCAGCGGGTGCAGCGTGACCAGCGTCGCCACGGGGGGCCGGTCGAGAGGCTGGGCCAGCTCGCCGACCAGGGTCAGGCCGTCGCCGGTGTGCAGCTCGATCGGCTCCCGCCGGGCGGGCAGCACCGTCGCCGCGCGAATGTCCACCATGGGTCCCTTCAGTAACGGCTGCGGCCGGGGCCGCGGTCGAGTCTCTTACGCCAGCAGGCGGAATGCCAGTGGCGGCGTTCCTCGTCGCCGCCCGGCCAGTTGGGCCAGGCCACGAGGTGCGGCCGGCCGCCGGCGATCTCCTGGTCGCAGCCCGGGCACCGGTAGTTCTTGGCCGAGGAGGCGCCGGTGAGCATGCGGACCTTCCACTCGCCGTCGGGCCACTCCTCCACCTTGTCCAGGCCGGTCGGGAAGCCGAAAGGGCGGGAGGACTCCCTGCGGCGGGCGCGGCGGGGGCTCATCGACGGGGGAACTCGCTCGCGCCCGCGGTGACGAGCTGGTCGAGCAGGGGGGCGGGGGCGAAGGCCGGCTCACGGTATTCGGCGTAGAGGGCCCTCAGGCCGTCGCGTACGCGCGCCAGGCCCAGGGACTCCAGCATCTGGAAGGGGCCGGCCGGGTAGCCGCAGCCCAGGCGCATGGCGGCGTCGATGTCGTCGATCGAGGCGTAGCCGGCGTCGTGCATGCGGACGGCGTCGTTCAGGTAGGGGTAGAGCAGCGCGTCCACCACGAAGCCCGCCCGGTCCTTGCACGGCACCGGCGACAGGCCCACGACCTTCATCAGGTCCGCGGCCGCGGCGGCGGCCGCGTCGGAGGTCAGCGCCGTGCTCGCCAGCTCGGCCACCTGGTCGCCGACGAGGTGCACGCCGACCATCGTGGCGGGGTCGCGCAGGCGTACGGCGTGCTCGACCACCGGGCGGTCGGCGAGCCGCAGCACGACGTCGGCGCCCTCGCCGGACCGCTCGAACCCGGCCGCCGCCAGCCGCGCTACCAGCTCCTCGGAGCCCGGCCCCGCCACGTCGAACGTGATCGCCCCGGAGCGTCCGGCCTCCGAGGGGTGAACCCGCTCCTCACCGTAGAAGCCCCGCCCCGACTTGCGCCCGAGCAACCCGGCGGTGACCAGCTCCCGCAGCAGCGGCGACGGCGCGTGCCGGCGCTCGCGCGTCTCGTCGAACAGCACCTCCATCACCTCGTAGGAGGTGTCGAGCCCGATCAGGTCCAGCAGCGTGAACGGCCCCATCGGCAGCCCGACGCCCAGCTTCATGGCCAGGTCGATGTCGTCGCGCCCGGCCACGCCCTGCTCCATGAGCGCCACCGCGTGGTTGAGGTAGGGCAGCAGCAGCCGGTTGACCACGAATCCGGCCCGGTCGCCCACCGTCACGGCCGTCTTCCCCAGCCGGCCCGCCAGCTCCGAAACCGCACCGACGACCCCGGGCTCGGTCACGACCGTGCTCACGACCTCGACCAGCCGCATCACCGGCGCCGGATTGAAGAAGTGCAGGCCGACCACGCGTCCCGGACGCCCGGTGGCGGCGGCGATGGCGGTGACGGACAGGGAGGAGGTGTTGGTGGCCAGGACGGTCTCGGGCTTGCAGATGCCGTCGAGGTCCTCGAACAGGGAGACCTTGTAGTCGAGGATCTCCGGGATGGCCTCGATCACCAGGTCGGCGTCGCGCAGGTCGGCGCGCGAGGTGGTCAGCGTCACGCGGCCGAGGATCTCGTCCCGCTCCGCGCCGGTCAGCTTGCCTTTGTCGACGGCGCGGCCGGTGGATCTCTCCATGAGCCCGCGCCCCCTGGCCAGCATCTCGGCGTCGGCCTCGACCCCGATCACGCGCAGCCCCGCCCGCGCGAACACCTCAGCGATCCCGGCACCCATCGTGCCGAGACCGACCACTCCCACCCGTTCGAACGCCATGCGTCCAGTTTTCCAGAGGCACTAAGGTGGACGGTCATGCGGCTGGTCATCGCGCGATGCAGCGTGGATTACATCGGACGGCTCACGGCGCACCTGCCGATGGCGCCGAGACTCGTGCTCATCAAGGCGGACGGCAGCGTGAGCATCCACGCCGACGACCGCGCCTTCAAGCCGCTCAACTGGATGAACCCGCCGTGCAAGCTCAAAGAGGACGGCGAGACCTGGACGGTCACCCACGGCAAGACCGGCGAGAAGCTGGTCCTGACCATGGAGGAGATCCTCCACGACTCCAGCCACGAGCTCGGGGTGGACCCCGGGCTGATCAAGGACGGCGTGGAGGCCCACCTGCAGGAGCTGCTCGCCGAGCACATCACGACGCTGGGCGACGGCTATTCGCTGATCCGCCGCGAATACATGACGGCGATCGGGCCCGTGGACATCCTGTGCAGGGACGCGGCGGGGTCGACGGTGGCGGTGGAGATCAAGCGCCGCGGGGAGATCGACGGGGTGGAGCAGCTGACGCGCTACCTGGAGTTGCTCAACCGCGACCCGCTGCTGGCTCCGGTGCGCGGGGTGTTCGCGGCTCAGGAGATCAAGCCCCAGGCCCGCGTCCTGGCCACCGACCGCGGCATCAACTGCGTCACCCTCGACTACGACGCTCTGCGCGGCATCGAGCCGGAGAACCCGACCCTTTTCTAGGTTTACGCGCTGCCGTGGCTCCCCACCCGCCGCACTCCGGCTGAGGGCCCTCCAGGGAAACGGCCTCTGACCCTTCAGTGGTGGCCCGCCGTCACGGAGCGCCCGCTGGGCCCCCTGAGTGGTCCTCCGGCGGCCCAGGGCGCGTTCAGCGCGCTCTGAGGCCCTGCCTGCCCGGCACCGGCGCCCCGACTCTAGTAAGCGATGGCTTACCGGTTTATCGTGACGCCATGACGACGCTGACCTTCGATTCACTCAATCCGGCTACCGGCGAGGTCGTCGGCAGTCATCCCAAGCACACTCCCGCCGCCGTCCACGAGGCCGTAGGCCGGGCGGAGGAGGCGGCCGCGTGGTGGGCCGCGCTGCCCGCGGCGGAGCGCCGGCGCCGCCTGCTGGACTACAAGGCGGTGCTCACCCAGCACATCCGCGAGCTGGCCGCCCTCGTCCACCAGGAGACGGGCAAGCCGGTGGGCGACGCCACGCTGGAGATCGTGCTGGCCGTCACCCACATCGACTGGGCCGCCCGCAACGCCCAGAAGGTGCTCGGCCGCCGCCGCGTGGCCACCGGCATGATCGGCCTCAACCTGACCGCCACCCTCGAATACCTCCCCCTCGGCGTCGTCGCCGTCATCGGCCCGTGGAACTACCCGGTCTTCACCCCCATGGGCTCCATCGCCTACGCCCTGGCGGCCGGCAACGCCGTCGTGTTCAAGCCGAGCGAGCTCACCCCCGGCATCGGGGTCCGCCTCGCCGAGCTCTTCGAGGAGTCCGTCCCCGAGCACAAGGTGTTCCAGACCGTGACGGGTCTGGGCGAGACCGGCGCGGCGCTGGCGGCCGACCCCAGGGTGAAGAAGGTCGCCTTCACCGGCTCCACCGCCACGGCCAAGCGGGTCATGGCCGCCTGCTCCGAGAACCTCACGCCGATCGTGGCCGAGTGCGGCGGCAAGGACGCGTTCATCGTGGACGCCGACGCCGACCTTCCGGCGGCCGCCGACGCCTGCCTCTGGGGCGCCCTGTCCAACGCCGGCCAGACCTGCGTGGGAGTCGAGCGGGTCTACGTCGTGGACGCCGTCTATGAAAGTTTCATGCGCGAGCTGTCCGATCGGGTGACAAAAGTGAAGGCCGGTGAAGACTACGGCCCGATCACGATGCCCGGCCAGGTGGACATCATCAAGCGGCACATCGACGACGCCGTCAAGGCGGGCAGGACGGTGACCGGCGGCGCCGCCTCGGTACGCGCCCCGTACGTGGACCCGGTGATCGTCGAGGACGTGCCGGAGGACTCGCCGGCCGTGCGCGAGGAGACGTTCGGCCCGACCATCACCGTGCGCCGCACCCGGGACGCCCGGGAGGCGTTGGAGCTGGCCAACGCCTCGGCGTACGGCCTGGGCGGCACGATTTTCAGCCGCAACGCCCGCCGCGCGACGGAGCTGGCCCGCCTCATGCGCTCCGGCATGACCGCCATCAACTCGGTCATCTCCTTCGCCGGAGTCCCCGCCCTGCCGTTCGGCGGAGTCGGCGACTCGGGATTCGGCAGGATCCACGGAGCCGACGGCCTGCGCGAGTTCGCCAGGCCGAAAGCCATCTCCCGACAGCGCTTCGCGATACCCGGGATGAACCTCACGTCGTTCACCAGGGGCCCCGCCGAACTTGAGCGACTGCTCAGGCTTGTCACGTTCTTGCACGGACGACGTAAAAGATAATCTTCTTGCCCTTTCCCAAATCCGATCACCCGTCCATAATTGTGTGCTCTGGGGGCCACGATCATGTTGGACGGGTGGAATGTGAACCGGTCTTACCGGGGAATGTCGGCTGAGCAAAGGCTGGCGGACAGACGTGAGCGGCTGATGACGGCCGCGTACTCGCTATACGCGAAACCGGGGTTCGTAGCGACGACCATCGAAAGGCTGTGCTCGGAGGCCAGGATCTCCAACCGGGCCTTCTACGAATGTTTCGGCGGCCGCGAGGAGCTCCTGCAGGCGTTACACGAGCGCTGCGTGGAGGAAAGCCTTGCGGTTGTGGCCAAAGCGTTACAGGAGGCGCCTGAGACGCTTGACGGAAGAGTCAAGGCCGGGATTCGCGCCTATATCGAGTTCACAACGGCGGACTGGCGGCGGGCCCGCATCATGCACGTCGAGGTCCGCAGATCAGGGGACGTCCTGACACTGTCCCGTCAGCGGGCGGTGGACGCGTTCGCGCGGCTCGTGGAGGAGGCCTCCGCGGATTTCCCGCAGGCCACCCCGTTGAATCGGCGACTGGTGGCACTCGGTGTAATTGGAGCGCTACAAGAGTTGCTGATCGAATGGCTGCTCGCCGAAGAGCAGCCGGCGATCGACGAACTCGTCGCGGTGGCGGTGCACATCTTCAGCCGGAGCCTCGCCCCGGGTTGATCGCGATATGCAAACGCCGGTGAAAACGCGATCTTTTCGGGGCCGGTAGACGGACAACCGAAATCTACATTTTGTCTAAGCAAGGAAAGAGCGGGTGACGGCTGATCGTCACCCGCTCGATATGTCATCAGGCCACCGCGGCCGCCGGAACCTCCACGTGCAGCACCCGATTCAGCCGGGTGACCGCGAGTATCCGCATGATCCTCGGTGGCACCCCCCGAAGAACGAGACGGCGTTGCACGCTCAGCGCGCGCCGATGCGCACCCACGAGCACCCCGAGACCGGTGGCGTCGATCATCTCCAGCTTCGAGAGATCGAGGATCAGGTCGCCCTCACCGGAGTCGAGAGCCTTGTGCAGCCGCTCACGCACTCCCGCGGACGTGCCGGCGTCGAGCCGGGCACCGATCCGTACCACCTGGGCTCTCGGATTGCCCCGGACGCGCATGCCACCTCCTCAGTCACGCACGTAGCGTAGTCATTCCCCTGCGCGAAGTGCTCGCCGAGGTGACCCTCGCACAACTCCCCTACCCATCTATCGGCAATGACACGACCGCGTTGAGCAGGAACTCTCCGTCCGCCGTCGGACGGGCCGTCATGACGCCGCCCACGACGGCCAGCCGCTCCGCCAGCCCCGCCAGGCCACTGCCCAGGTCGTCGGCCCCCCGCCGGACCGCCCCGTCGTTGCGCACCGTCAGCTCCGCCTCCTGCGCGGTGAAGCGGAGCGTGATGTCGCAGAAGGTCGCGGCGCTGTGCTTGAGCACGTTCGTCACCGCCTCGCGTACCGCGTAGGCGAACACCGGCGCCACCCCGTCCGGCAGCTCGCGGTAGGGCAGGTGAACCTCGCAGCGGACCCCCGCCGCTTCGAGCACACCTTTCACGCTATTCAGCTCAGCGGGCAAGTCAAGTTCGCGGTAGCCGCGCACGGCCTGACGCAGCTCCTTGAGCGCCTGCCTGGTCAGCCGGTTCACCTCGGTCATCTCGGCCTTGGCCCGCGCCGCGTCCACGTCCGACAGCCGTACGGCCAGCTCGGTCTTGACCGCGATGGCCGAGAGCTGGTGCCCCACGAGGTCGTGCAGGTCCCTGGCGAAGCGCAGCCGCTCCTCGGCCAGCGCCAGCCGCGTGTGCGCCTCACGGCCCTTGTGCGCCTCCACGGCCAGCGTCCAGATCCATATCCAGACCCTGTTGGACGGCGGCACGAGCGCGCAGAAGACCGCGTAGCTCACCATGTTGAGCACCAGCGCCTGATCCACCGACAGGTCGAGGCTCCAGGCGCCCACGCCGGCCTCCCCGCCCAGGGCGCTGAGGGAGACGCCGGCCAGCCACGTACCCACCTGCAGCAGCACGACCGTGCGCCTGGGGATCTCCAGCGAGGCGATCGACAGCCAGCAGACCAGCACCCAGCCCCAGCCGAACGGTTCGGCACCGCCCAGGCCCGCCGCGACCACAGCGAAGACCGCCGCCACCACCACCTGCCTGGTGGGGTAACGGCGGTCCAGCACCGCGTTGATGACTCTCAGGCTGACCCAGGTGAAGCAGACCGCGGCGGCGAACGCGGGAGCGGCCCGCCACCAGCCGAGCTTCCCCTCGCCGACCGCGCCCACGGTCATCATGAGGATCAGCAGCCACATGGCGACGAGGTTGAAGACCAGGATCTTCCAGGTGGTGCGCCGCGCCCGCTCGACCGGTTCCATCGCCATCCGTCTGTTTCTCGCCTATCGGGTACGCAGCACGTCGCCGAGCTTCACCCTGGCCCCGGTCCGCAGCACGGCCCGCTCGTACACCTTGGCCCCGAAGGCCAGCACCGCGGCCACGGCCGCCACCATCACCACCATGGAGACGCCCACCTGCCACATCGGCACGTCCGTCGCGGCCATCCGCACCGGCATGATCATGGAGGAGAACGGCGGGATGTAGGACGCCACCATGGCCAGCGTGCCCGTGGGCTCGTTGGTCACGTAGAAGGACACGAAGTACGTGGCCATGATGCCCATGGTCAGCGGGGTCAGCACGCTGTTGACCTCCTCCTGGCGCGAGACCAGGGAGGCCAGCGCGGCCGCCAGCGTGGCGAAGAAGGCGTAGCCGAGCACGAACCACACCAGCACCGCCGCCACCAGCCCCGGGATGCCGGGCGGGAAGTCCGAGGCGGCGCCGGAGGCCACCGCCGCGCCGAGCCCGACCACCGCGATCGTGACCAGGTTGATCAGGCCGAGCACGCCCAGCCCGAGGATCTTGCCGCCGAGCAGTTGCCACGGCCGTACGGAGGCGAGCAGAATCTCCACGATCCGGCTGCCCTTCTCCTCCACCACGCCCATGGCGACCATGACGACCTGTCCCATGATCAGCATGAAGAGCACGAGGACGAGCACGGTCGCGATCGCCTGGCGCGAGGACTCGTACCGGGTGTCCGCCCCCACGGACTGCATCTCCAGCGGCGGGATGGCCACACCGGCGGCGCCGAGCTTGAACTCCCGGTTGACGCTCTGCATGAGCACGCCGAGCTCGGTTTCGATCTCACCGTCGGTGAGCACCTTGCTGTCGTTGACCAGCACCGCGTCCACGTCCCCGGCGAGCACGGCCTGCCTGGCCGCCGCCTCGTCGGCGAACTTGCGCCACTCGAACTCCACCTCGGGCGCCGCCGTGTGCAACGGGAGCTGCTGGGAGTTGACGGTGCCGATCGTGTACGAGTCGCCGCCGCCCATGATCTTGGGCAGGAAGGACACCGCCGCGACCAGCGCGGCCGTGACCAGCAGGCCGATCACGAAGGCCCGGGTCCGGATCTGCGTGGTGACCTCGCGCCGGGCTATCAGCATCAGTCCGTTCACGCCACGGCCTCCTTGAAGATCTCGGTGAGGGTCGGCTGCTCGACGCCGAAGTGCTCGACGTGGCCCGCCTTCATGGCGCGACGCAGGATCTCCTGGTCGTCGCCGTCGGTCGTACGCAGAATGTGCCGGCCGCCCTGCACGGTGACCGTGCCGGGCAGGCCGTCGGCCCAGCCGGGGGACGGCTCGCGGACGACCACGCGCAGCGTGTTGCCCTCGGCGGCCCGCAGGTCCCCCACGGTGCCGGCGGCCACCATCCGGCCGGCCGAGACGATGCCCACGGAGTCGCACAGGCGCTCGACCAGCTCCAGCTGGTGGCTGGAGAAGATCACCGGTACGCCGCCCCTGCACCGCTCCTGCAGCGCCGTGGCCAGCGCGTCCACCGCGATCGGGTCGAGCCCGGAGAACGGCTCGTCCAGGACCAGGACCTCGGGGTCGTGCACCAGCGCCACGGCGAGCTGGACGCGCTGCTGGTTGCCCAGGGAGAGCGCCTGCACGGCGTCGCTCCGCCGCTCGGTCAGCCCGAGCCGCTGCAGCAGGTCGTCGGTGGCCTTCTTCGCGGCCGGGGTGCTCATGCCGTGCAGGCGGCCGAAGTATTCGATCTGCTCGGCGACCCGCATCTTCTGGTAGAGCCCCCGCTCTTCGGGCATGTACCCGAACCGCTTCCGGGCGTCGTAGCCGAGGGACTCGCCCTGCCAGCTCACCGAGCCGGAGTCCGCCTGGAGCACGCCCATCACGATGCGCATCGTCGTGGTCTTGCCGGCGCCGTTCGCCCCTACGAAACCGAACATCTCACCCGGCCGCACGGCGAAGCTGATCCCGTCCAGCGCCACCTTCCCGCCGGGGGCGTCGGGGCCACCCGCGAAGCGCTTGCGCAGCTCGTTGATCTCGAGCATCAGGTCATCTCCTTCGTCATGGGTCAATAGTGGCTTTAGCCGCGTTCACCCAGGTAGTCGTGGAAATCATCGGCCCGATGTGGATCCCGCGTACGATCCGGATGACATTTGTCATTACGCTGAGGCCATGACGCGCGCCGACAAGGACAAGCCGGTCGTCCTTTCCCACATCTACACCCGGGCCGGCGACGACGGCACCACAGCGCTGGTCGACATGAGCCGCACCTCGAAGACCGATCCCCGGCTGGCCGCCTACGCCGATGTGGAGGAGGCCAACGCCCACCTGGGCGTCGCGCTCGCGCACGGCACGCTGCCCGCCGATCTCGTGGCGCTGCTGATCCGGATCCAGAACGAGCTGTTCGACCTGGGCGCCGACCTGGCCACGCCGGTCGTCGAGAGCCCGGAGTTCCCGCCGCTGCGGGTGGAGCAGTCGTACATCGACCGCCTCGAAGAGCAGTGCGACCGCCTCAACGCGGGCCTCGAACCGCTACGCAGCTTCATCCTGCCCGGTGGCGACCCGGCGACGGCCGCCCTCCACGTGGCCCGCGTCACGGTCCGCAGGGCCGAACGCACGACCTGGGCGGCCCTGCAGGCCCACGAGGACATGAACCCGCTGACCGCGAAATACCTCAATCGCCTGTCAGACCTGCTCTTCATCGCCTGCCGCGTGGCCCACGACGGTAACGAGATCGTCTGGAAGCCCGGCGGCACCCGCTAGCTAGCTCAGCAGGGCCCCCACAGCGCCTCCTACTTCCGGAAGGGCCCTAGGCGACGTCAAGGTAGGCGCTGGGCGGCGCCGACTCCAGCCACGCCAGGAACCCCGTCAGCGCGTCAGCGCTCATCGCCAGGGAGATCCCCCGCGTGCTCCCCTCGCAGTCGACCGCGTACAGCCCGCCGTCGATCTCCCGACGAGCGGATACGACAAGGCCGCGCCTCGCGATCGCGTGGCGCGGCCTGAGTCGGACGCCCAAGAGCGGGATCCAGTGGAGCTCCCCGTCGGCATAGCGGGCCACCCCGCTCTGCCAGCCACGGTCACCCACCCGCAGCCGACAGGGTACGCTCCCGCGCGAGCGGGTCAGCGTCACCCCCCGGACCACGATGAGGGCGGCCAGCAGCACCAGGACAATCACTACCGTTGCTACCATGCCGCCCCCTGAGCCCCGCTTACCGGTATTAAACCTCTTCGCCCGCCGCACGCAGCCGGGCCCTGGCACGCTTGGCCTCGACCGCCGCGTCGGCGTCTTCCTGGTTGGCCTCGATCGAGGCCTGGGCCCGGTCGAGAGCGTCACGGGCAGCCGAGACGTCGACCTCGGAACCGAGCTCGGCCACCTCGGCGAGCACGGACACCTCGTCGTCGGCCACGGAGATGAAGCCCCCGTGCACCGCCGCCACCAGCTCCGGCTCACCCTCCCGCTTCACGCGCAGCACGCCGCCCTCGACGAGGACGCCGAGCACAGGTGCGTGTTGCGGCATAATACCGATCTCGCCGTCCACGGTCTTGGCAATCACCATGTCGGCCTCGCCCGACCAGATCTCACGCTCGGGTGAGACAACCCCTACGCGTAGCTTCGCCACTTGTGTAGGTTCCTTTCCGATCAGGTAGTGGTACGACCCGCGAAGAGCCGTACCACCACCATAAGGCGATTAGCGACGCTCGAGTTCCTTGGCCTTCGCGATGGCCTGCTCGATGCCACCGACCATGAAGAACGCCTGCTCGGGCAGGTGGTCGTACTCACCCGCGCAGAGGCCCTTGAAGGAGGCGATGGTCTCGTCGAGCGGGACGGTCTCGCCCGGCTGGCCGGTGAAGGCCTCGGCCGCGTACATCGGGTGCGACAGGAAGCGCTCGATGCGGCGGGCCCGCTGGACGGTGACCTTGTCCTCCTCGGAGAGCTCGTCGATACCGAGGATCGCGATGATGTCCTGGAGCTCGCGGTACTTCTGCAGGATCCGCTTGGTCTCCTGGGCCACCCGGTAGTGCTCCTCGCCCACGATCTGCGGGTCGAGGATCCGGGAGGAGGAGTCGAGCGGGTCCACCGCCGGGTAGATGCCCTTCTCCGAGATCGGCCGCGACAGAACGGTCTGCGCGTCGAGGTGCGCGAACGCGTTGTGCGGGGCCGGGTCGGTGATGTCGTCGGCGGGCACGTAGATCGCCTGCATGGAGGTGATCGAGTGACCACGCGTCGAGGTGATGCGCTCCTGGAGCACACCCATCTCGTCGGCCAGCGTGGGCTGGTAACCCACGGCCGACGGCATACGGCCGAGCAGGGTGGAGACCTCGGAACCGGCCTGCGTGAAGCGGAAGATGTTGTCGATGAACAGCAGCACGTCCTGCTTCTGCACATCGCGGAAGTATTCCGCCATCGTCAGCGCCGACAGGGCGACCCGCAGACGGGTGCCCGGCGGCTCGTCCATCTGGCCGAAGACGAGCGCGGTGTCCTTGAGGACGTCCGCCTCCTCCATCTCCAGCCAGAGGTCGTTGCCCTCACGGGTGCGCTCGCCCACACCGGCGAAGCACGAGGTGCCACCGAAGTTACGGGCGACCCGGCGGATCATCTCCTGGATCAGAACGGTCTTGCCGACACCGGCGCCACCGAACAGGCCGATCTTCCCACCCTGCACGTACGGGGTGAGCAGGTCGATGACCTTGATGCCGGTGACCAGCAGCTCGGTGCGCGACTCGAGCTGGTCGAAGGCCGGGGACGGCCGGTGGATGCCCCACCGCTCCTCGATCTTGAGCGAGGAGGTCGGGACATCGAGCGTCTCGCCCAGCGCGTTCCACACGTGGCCCTTGACGACGTCGCCGACCGGCACCGAGATCGGCGCACCCGTGTCGGCCACCGCCTGGCCACGGACCAGGCCGTCGGTGGGCTGCATGGAGATGGCCCGGACGAGGTTGTCACCCAGGTGCTGGGCGACCTCGAGCGTCAGGGTCTTGGTCTCGCCGCCGAGGGTCACCTCGACCTTGAGCGCGTTATAGATCTCCGGCATCGCCTCGACGGGGAACTCCACGTCGACGACGGCGCCGGTGACACGTGCCACGCGGCCAGTGCCGGCCGCGGGGGCTTCTACAGTTTCAACAGCCTCTGCAGTCATTTCACTCTTTCCCCGCTGCGGCGTCAGCGAGCGCGTTGGCGCCACCGACGATCTCGCTGATTTCCTGGGTGATCTCGGCCTGGCGAGCCTGGTTCATCTGCTGGGTGAGCACCCGCATCAGCTCGTTGGCGTTGTCGGTCGCGGACTTCATCGCGCGCCGTCGGGCCGCCTCCTCGGAGGCCGCCGACTGCAGCAACGCGGTGAAGATGCGCGACTCCACGTAACGCGGCAGCAGCGACTCCAGGACGTCACCCGCCGTCGGCTCGAACTCGAAGTACGGCGGGATCACGGTCGTCTCTGTCGCCTCGGTCTCCTCGACCTCCAGCGGCAGGACCCGCTTGACCACGACGTTCTGCGTGAGCATCGAGACGAACTCGGTCGACACGATGTGGATCTCGTCGATCCCGTTGTCGTCCTTGAACGAGTCGATCAGCGTGGTCGCGATCTCCTTGGCGTCGGCGTAGGCCGGCTTCCGCGAGAAACCGACCCAGCTGCCGCCCATCTCCCGGTTGCGGAAGGTGTGCCAGGTGACACCCTTCCGCCCGGTGACGAACGGCACCACGGTCAGCCCGCGGCTCTCCAGCAGCCCGCGCAGGGCCTCGGCCTCGCGCAGGACGTTGGCGTTGAAGCCGCCGCAGAACCCGCTGTCGCTGGTGACGATGAGGACGCCCGCCTTGGCGGGGTTCTCCTTCGCCACGGTCAGCGGATGGTCGACGCTGGCCGCGTTGCTGACGACGCCGGTGACGGCGCGAGTGATCTCACGCTCGTACGGCAGCGCCGCCTGCATCCGCTGCTGCGCCTTCACGATCCGTGAAGAGGCGATGAGCTCCTGGGCGCGCGTGATCTTCGCGGTCGACTTGACCGAGTTGATCCGCCGCCGCAGCAGCCTTAGCTGGGCACCCATGTCCTACTTCTCCGCCGCCGGACGGACGACCTTCTTGATCTTCTCCTGGCCGACCTCGTCCGCGCCCAGGGGCGCCACCGGCTCGTCCTTGACCAGCAGTTCGCCGGAGGAGGTGGTGAAGCCCTTCTTGAACTCCGTGATGGCGTCCTTGAGAGCGGTCACCGTGTCGTCGACCAGTTCCCTGGTCTCACGGATCGTGTCGAAGATGCCCTTGTGCGAGGACTGGATGTAGTCCAGGAACTCGAGCTCGAAGCGACGGATGTCCTCGATCGGCACCTCGTCCAGCTCGCCCGTCGTGCCCGCCCAGATCGAGGCGACCTCGCGCTCGAGCGAGAACGGGCTGTACTGGGCCTGCTTGAGCAGCTCGACCAGACGCTGCCCGCGCTCGAGCTGGGCCTTGGAGGCGGCGTCCAGGTCGGAGGCGAAGGCCGCGAAGGCCTCGAGGTCGCGGTACTGCGACAGCGACAGACGCAGCGTGCCCGCGACCTTCCGCATGGCCTTGGACTGAGCGGAGCCACCGACTCGGGACACCGAGACACCGACGTTGATGGCCGGGCGCACGCCCGCGTTGAACAGGTCCGTCTCGAGGAAGACCTGGCCGTCGGTGATGGAGATGACGTTGGTCGGGATGAAGGCCGAGACGTCGTTGCCCTTGGTCTCGATGACCGGCAGACCCGTCATCGAGCCACCGCCCATGTCGTCGGAGAGCTTGGCGCAGCGCTCCAGCAGCCGGGAGTGGAGGTAGAAGACGTCACCGGGGAACGCCTCACGGCCCGGGGGACGGCGCAGCAGCAGAGAGACGGCGCGGTAGGCGTCCGCCTGCTTGGTCAGGTCGTCGAAGACGATCAGAACGTGCTTGCCCTGGTACATCCAGTGCTGACCGATCGCCGAGCCGGCGTAGGGCGCGATGTACTTGAAGCCGGCGGCCTCGGAGGCGGGAGCGGCGACGATGGTGGTGTACTCCATCGCGCCGGCCTCCTCCAGGCGGGCACGCACCTGCGCGACGGTCGAGCCCTTCTGGCCGATCGCGACGTAGACGCAGCGCACCTGCCTGGCGGGGTCGCCAGAGGCCCAGTTTTCGCGCTGGTTGAGGATCGTGTCCACGGCGATCGCGGTCTTGCCGGTGCCGCGGTCGCCGATGATGAGCTGACGCTGGCCGCGGCCGATCGCCGTCATGGCGTCGATCGCCTTGATGCCCGTGGCCAGCGATTCCTTCACGGGCTGCCGCTGGACGACCGAGGGGGCCTGCAGCTCGAGGGCGCGAACGCCCTCGGCCTCGATGGCGCCCTTGCCGTCGAGCGGGTTGCCCAGGGGGTCGACCACGCGGCCGAGGAAGTTGTCGCCGACGGGCACGGACAGGACCTCGCCCGTCCGGCGGACCGTCTGGCCCTCCTCGATGCCGCTGAACTCGCCCAGGACAACGACACCGATCTCGCGGGTGTCGAGGTTAAGTGCCAGGCCGCGCGTGCCGTTCTCGAACTCGAGCAGCTCGTTCGCCATCGCCGAGGGAAGGCCGGAGACATGGGCAATGCCGTCGCCGGCGTCGACGACGGTCCCGATCTCCTCGCGCGCGGCGCCTTCCGGTTCGTACGCCTGGACGAAGCGCTCAAGCGCGTCCCGGATCTCGTCCGGCCGGATCGTAAGCTCCGCCATCTCTACTCTGTCTCCCTATTCGCCTAGCCGGCCAACCGGCGGCGGACTTCTTCGATTCGTCCCACAATGGTGGTGTCGATGATCTCGTCGCCGATGCGGACCGAGAACCCACCGAGCACTCGCTTGTCCACCTCGACGTTCAGGTGCACGTCACGGCCGTAGGAGGTGCGCAGCCACGCCGCCAGGCGCTCCTTCTGCGCCTCGGTCAGCTCGACCGCGCTGCGGACCACCGCCACCAGGCGCTGGCGCTGCTGGGCCACGAGCTGGCCGACCTCATCCAGACCTGTTTCCAGGCTACGCCCACGCGGGTGCACCACCAGCTGCGCGATCAAGCGCAGGCTGGTCGGGCCGACCTTGCCCTCGAGCAGGTCGCGCAGCAGGTCGCGCTTGCCCGCCTCGGGCGCGGCCGCGTCGGCGAGCGCACGACGCAGCTCGGGGTTGGCGGCGACGATGCGGCCGAAGCGGAAGAGCTCGTCCTCCACCTCGTCGAGCCTGGACTGGCTCTCCGCCTCCGCCGCCGCGGCGACGACGCCGAGCCGTTCGAGCACGTCGGCCAGGTCACCGGCACGCGACCACTTCGCCGAGACCGCGGCCTCGGCGGTGGCCAGGGCCGACTCGCTGACCTTGCCCTGCAGCAGCGAGCGCACGGCGCCCGCCTTCTGCTCGGTCGCCCTGGCCGGGTCGGACAGGGCGCGGCGCAGGCCGTGCTCACGGTCGAGCAGATCCGCGACCGCGAACAACTCGTCGGAGAGCTCACCGAGGTCGGCGCTACCGGCGACCGCGTTGAACCGCTCTTCGACTTCGGCCAGCGAGGCCCTGCTCAGACCGCGCATCAGCGCACCGCCTGCGCGTTCGAGCTCTCCAGCTCGTCGAGGAACCTGTCGACGATGCGGGTCTGGCGGACTTCGTCCTCGAGGGATTCGCCGACGATGCGACCGGCCAGCTCGGTCGACAGGCGACCGATCTCCGTGCGGAGCTGGGCGAACGCCGCCTGGCGGTCCGCCTCGATCTGGGCGTGCGCGGCCTCGACGAGACGGCGGGCCTCGGCCTGCGCCTCCTCGCGAAGCTCGGCCTTGATCTGCGCGGCCTGCTCGCGAGCTTCCTCGCGCAGCCGGGCCGCGTCGCGACGGGCCACTTCGAGCTGCTCGGCGTACTGCTTCTGCAGGACCTGAGCCTCCGCCTGCGCTTCCTCCGCCCTCTTGATGCCGCCCTCGATCGCGTCGGTCCGCTCGGCCAGCGTCTTCTGGATACGCGGGACGAGCATTCTGCCGACGACGAAGAAGACGACGAGGAAGGAGAAGATACCGACGACGAGCTCGTACATGTGCGGCATGAGGGGGTTGAACTCACCCTCCTCCGCCGCGAGGAGCGTAGCTGCCAACTTCATGGGTGCAGCCTTTCGTCAGGGATTCTTCTGGCCTTTAGAGGTTCGCGAAGAGGAACGGCGCGACCAGACCGATCAGGGCGAGGGCCTCGGTGAGGACGAAGCCGAGGAGCATGTTCTGGCGGATCAGGCCGTAGGCCTCGGGCTGGCGCGCGATGGCCTGCACGCCCTGACCGAAGATGATGCCGACGCCGATGCCGGGGCCGATGGCGGCGAGACCGTAACCGATGGCGGTGACGTTGCCGGAGACCTCAGCGAGAACGCTCATTGCTGTTATTCCTTTACTGGACGGCCGGTGACGTGGAGTCTCACCGGTCATGGATATTCCGGTATGTGGTTCTCAGTGCTCTGCGTGCAAGGAGCCACCGATGTACATCGATGCCAGCATCGCGAAGAGGAATGCCTGCAGGAACTGGATGAAGATCTCGAAGCCGGTGAAGACGATCGTCATGATCACACCGACGACGCCGACGCCGGCGCCCAGGGGGGTGAGCTTCTCGAACAGGAACCAGAACCCGACCATGCTGAAGAAGGCGAGCAGCATGTGCCCCGCGAACATGTTCGCGAACAGTCGGACCGCGTGCGTGAACGGCGCGATGATCATGTTCGAGAGGAACTCGATCGGCGACAGCAGCACGTAGATGGGCTTCGGCAGCCCCGGCGGGAACATCATGTTCTTGAAGTAGCCGCCCGCGCCCTGGTGCTTGATACCGAGGTAGATCTTGAGCAGGTAGATCGAGATCGCGAGCACCGCCGGGAAGGCGATGTGCGAGGCCACGGGGAACTGGACGAACGGGACGACGCCGGCCAGGTTCCAGACGAGGACCAGGAAGAACAGGGTCACCAGCAGGCCCATGAACCGGTCAGCGTCCTTGCCCAGGAACGGGCGGGCGACCTGGTCACGGACGAACATGTAGCCGTATTCGACGACGTTCTGCATGCCTCGGGGCACGAGCTTGGGCTTGGAGAATGCCGCCCAGGTCAGGCCGATCACGAGGATCGCGCTGAGTGCCGCCAGCAGAACCGGCTTGGTGAACCATTCGACCCCCGCGATAATCGGGGGCAGGTCGAAGAGTTCGTTTGGCGTCGGCGCCTGGAACTCTCCGCCAGGGGCTGGGGCCGTCAGCGTAATCACGCGGCGTTCCCTTCAACGTCGTAGTAGATCACAAGGGTTTCCTCGGCGAAGTTTTCGCTACGTCGGGCTAGCGAGAGAACTTCCGGTAGGCCAGATATCCGGCAAGCACCAGCCCCAGGACGGTGCCTATGGGAAAGAACGCGGACATGTCGAGCCAGCGGTCCAGCAACCACCCGGCGCCTCCGTAGATCGCCATCCCAGCGAGCAGATAGCTGGGGATCGACCACATGGCGTCGGCGAAGTCGCGACCGTCTTCTTCCGGTCGGCGTTCCTGTGCGCTCATCGCGGCCCCGACGATAGCAGGCGAGTAGAGGACTAGTCATATCGGACCCCGTCCGAGAACCAGCCTCATGAGTCACCCTTTCCGGGGACCCTGGCCTCGGGGTCGACGTAAAGCATCTTGGTCTTGATGAAGGCGCGCACTTCAAAGCCCGTCCACACCAGCGTGCAGACCACGACCGTCCAGGCGAAGGCCTTGGGATTCCAGGCCGTGGTGTCGCCGAAAACGCTCAGCACGATCATGATGGCGACGACCTTGACGAGGTAGCTGAGCATCGCGGCGATCGCCATCATCTGCGGTGAGACGCGTGCGGCATAGGACACCGCTACCACGCTGATACTGAAGAAAACCCCGACCAGCAAGGTGCCGATGCCCGCACCCAATGCTCCCTTGCCACCTGCCATCAGAAGCGCCACGATCACGGCGGCCACTCCAACCGCGAAGGTCGGAATCGCGGCGCTCTTGAGTACGCGCACGTCGTTGGCCTGCATCGGTGCTCCATCAGCGTGTTATCAAGCGAGCGTTTGCTACCTCCAGAACCGGTGCGTCTGGAGTCCTTGCTCGTGAAAGATATCACAAGCTCACGGAAGACCGCTTTTACCTGCCCTTTCTAGTTCCCGATCAAGAACGGCTCGGAAAGACAGGTATGACCGGATTGCCCTCGGCCGTGGCGCGCTCCTGCGAAGGCCCGTCCGCGGCCGGCGGCATCTGCCGCCTGACCTGGGTGTCCGGCAGGATCGGCGGCATCGGGCCGGTCGGGGGGCCGTCGTCGTTGTCGGGCTGCTTGCCCCGGGGCGCGGAGTGCGCCCCACCCCGGCCGCGCCAGCGCGGGGCGGCCATCAGCACGAGCACGCCCACCGCCAGCACGATGACGACGGGGAACATCAGCACCGGCACACCCTGCCGGGACATCAGCACCATGCCGAAGGCGAACAGGAACGCCCACGCGTACATGATCAGCACCGAGCGCCGGTGCGAGTGGCCGATGTCCAGCAGCCGGTGGTGCAGGTGGCCGCGGTCGGGCGCGAACGGCGACATGCCCTGGGAGGTGCGCCGCACCACGGCGGTGATCAGGTCGATCAACGGCAGGACCAGCACCGCGGCGGGCAGCATCAGCGGGAGCAGCACGGGGACCTTGTTCATGTCCTCGATGGCCGCCGGGTCGAGCGGGGTCACGGTCACGATCGAGGAGGCGAGCACCAGCCCGATCAGCATCGCGCCCGTGTCACCCATGAAGATCTTCGCCGGATGGAAGTTGTGCGGCAGGAACCCCAGGCACGTGCCGATGAGGACGGCGGCGATGGCGGCGGTCGTGGTGATGTTGCCGACGCTCATGCTCTGGGCCAGGAAGATGGAGTAGGCCCAGGTGGCCATGGCGGCGATGCCCACGATGCCGGCCGCGAGACCGTCGAGCCCGTCGACGAAGTTGACCGCGTTGATGGTCACCACCACGATCAGGATGGTGATGATCGTGCTGAGGGTGTAGTCGAGGCTGGTGGAGCCGCCCCAGTCTTTCGGCAGCGGGATGTAGAGCAACCGGAGGTCGAAGAAGACCAGCACACCCGCCGCCGCGATCTGCCCGCCGAGCTTGATGAAGGCGTCCATGCCCCACCAGTCGTCGAGGAACCCGGTCAGCGTGATGAGCCCGCCAGCGACGATCAGCGCGGTGACCGCGTTGGCGTCGGAGGCGGCCAGCGCCTCACCGGTGTGGGTGAGCTGGCCGGCGGTCAGCAGGCCCACGACCAGGCCGCCGTACATCGCCAGGCCGCCGAGCCTGGGCGTCGGCGTGGTGTGCACGTCGCGCTCGCGAACCTCGGGCATGGCGCCGATGCGGATGGCGAAGCGACGCACCAGCGGGACCAGCAAATAGGTCACCGCCGCTGAGATGAGCGCCATGAACAGGTATTCGCGCACGGACCTAGTTTCCCGGATGCTCCGGCCAGCTGTGACCGGAAAACGACACAGACCAGCTTAATATTCGCTGAGATATGGCTGATGGATGGCAAGAAGCGCCGAGACTCTTTCCCGAACCTCCCCTGCGCTGCCCGGATGCCGCACCGCCCGGGTCACGAGCGTGCCCACCTCCTTGAGTTCCTGGGGCCCCATCCCCTGGGTGGTCACGCACGGCGTCCCGACCCGGATCCCGGACGTGATCGCGGCGGGCTCGGGATCGTACGGGATGACGTTGCGGTTGAGCGTGATCCCGGCGGCCGCGCACCTGCGCTCCGCCTCCGCCCCTGACACGCCCACTCCGCGCAGGTCGACCAGCGCCAGGTGGGTGTCGGTCCCGCCGGACACCGCCCGCATCCCCTCCACCGCCAGCGCCTCCGCCAGCGCCCGCGCGTTCACGATCACCCGCCTGGCGTAGCCGGCGAACTCCGGCCGCATCGCCTCGGCGAACGCCACCGCCTTCGCCGCCACCACGTGCATCAGCGGCCCGCCCTGGACGAACGGGAACACCGCCCGGTCGATCCTCCTGGCCAGTTCGCCGGTGCACAGGATCGCGCCGCCGCGCGGGCCGCGCAGCGCCTTGTGGGTGGTGAACGTCACGACGTCCGCGTACGGCACCGCCGACGGGATCGCGCCGCCCGCCATCAGCCCGATCGGGTGCGCCGCGTCGGCCAGCAGCCACGCCCCCACCTCGTCCGCGATGCCGCGGAAGACGGAGTAGTCGATCAGCCTCGGGTACGCCGTGGCGCCGCACACGATGAGCTTCGGCTGGTGCCGCAGCGCCAGGTCGCGCACCTCGTCGTAGTCGATGAGCTCGGTGTCACGACGCACGCCGTACGAGACGACGTCGAACCATCTTCCCGAGAAGTTCACCTTGGAGCCGTGGGTCAGGTGACCGCCGTGCGGGAGCGCCATGGCGAGCATGGTGTCGCCGGGCTGGAGGAGGGCGGCGTACGCGGCCAGGTTCGCCGAGGCGCCGGAGTGGGGCTGGACGTTCGCGTGCTCGGCCCCGAACAGCTCGCGCGCCCGCTCGACCGCCAGCCGCTCGGCCCGGTCCACGACCTCGCAGCCCCCGTAGTAGCGCCTGCCCGGGTAGCCCTCGGCGTACTTGTTGGTCAGCGTGGAGCCCAGGGCCGCCATGACGGCCGGCGAGGTGAAGTTCTCGCTCGCGATCAGCTGGATCCCGCCGCGCACCCGGTCGAGTTCGTCGATCAGGACCTGCGCGATCTCGGGATCCCGCCGCTGCAGCAGCCCGAAGTCCGGTCCGTAGTAGGGTTCCGCACCCATTTCCCCACTGTACGACCCAGTGTCCGTTTCTCCCATACACCGCCAGTTCCCAGAAATTTCATCTCAACCTGGGAAGGCGTGCGGCGCGTTGGCCGTCGTCTGCACCCACCGGGGCGTGTCGGCCGCCTCGTCGCTGATCGCGGTGAGCACGGAATGGCGGTAGAGGGCCAGCCTGGTGCGCCATTCGCGGATGTCCTCCACGTAGCGCTCCCCCACGGGGGCGTCCCACGTCTGAGGGCTCTTGGCCAGGCCGTACGCCTTGTCGAGGACCGTTCTGAGGGTGTCCAGCTGGAGCATGACGGTCTTCCAGGCGACCACCAGGCGCTCGTAGTCGGGGTTGAACTCCCAGGCACGCTGCGGGGTCTCCAGGGCTCCTGGGGTGCTGTGGGGCGGTTCCTCGTTGCGTCCCTTGGGGCGGGGGGCCGGCGGGTCGACGTACATCACGAGCTCCTTTCCGGCCGGCCGGGATCGACCGCACCCGGCGGACCGTCCGGCCCGACGTCCTCCGGTGCCCAGGCGCCCTTGCCGTACTCGCCGGGCGGGATCTGGACGGAGGGCATGTCCTGGGGCTGGATGTCGCGGTGGTGCTCGATCACGGTCCCGAGCGCCTCCAGGCCGGGCGGATCCGTCTCGGCGGAGACCACGTCGCTCCCGTCGTCCGCCCACCCGTCCGGGCCGGCCGTCGCCTGGTAACCGGGCTCCACGTCGTACGCGATCAGCAACCCGGGCACCGCCCCGGCGCCCTGGCCCCCAGCCCCGGCGCCCTGGCTCCCAGGACCCGTCCCATAACCGTCGTCCGCCCCGGATCCGCCGCCACCCTGAGCTCCGGGGGCGGCCTCGGCTCCCGTCGCCGGGCCTGGCGCGCCGGCGGCGGTGCCGTTGGGGGTCTCGGCGGAAGGGTTGGTCGGCGGGATCGTGACCGGCTTCCCTTGGCCACCCGCCCCCTGCTCACCAACTCCCCGGTCTCCAGTTCCCCGGTCTCCAGTTCCCCGGTCCCCGGTGCCTTGGTCCCCGGCACCTTGGTCGCCGGTCCCGGTTCCCCGGTCACCCGTGCCCTGCTCGCCCGTTCCCCGGTCGCCCGTGCCCTGCTCGCCCGTGCCCTGCTCGCCCGTTCCCCGGTCGCCCGTGCCCTGCTCGCCCGTTCCCCGGTCGCCGGTGCCTTGGCCGTCGCCGGCGTCCTGGCCTGGCCGGTCGCCCGTGGGCTGATCCGGCGTCGTGTCCTTGCCGCCCGGTGCGGGGTCGCGCGGAGTGGTGTCGCCCGGCGTCGTGTCCTTGTCCGAGCCGCAAGCCGCATCGGCGCCCGTGTCGTCCGTCGGCGTCGTGGTCGTGGCGGCGCCCGAGACCTCCGCCGTGGAGCCCGCGCCCAGACCGCCGTCCGAGATACTGTCCGGGGCACCGTTCGAGACGCCGTTCGAGACGCCGCCTGAGGTGGCGTCCGTCGGCGGGAGCGTCACCGACTCGCTCCCGCCCGTGCCCGGCCTGCCCGCGTCGATCGAGCCGGCCGGACCGTCCGGCCGGATGTCGCGCTCGGCCCACTCGCCCTTGCCGTACTCGCCCTTCGGGACCTCCACACCGGGCATGTCCTGGGGCGCGATCTCCCGATGGTCCTCGATCACCGTCTTCAGCGCGTCCAGGTCGGGAGGATTCGCCTCTGAAGAGACGACGTCGCTGCCGTCGTTGGCCCAGGCGTTGACGCCGGTAGCGCTGCTGCCGTCGGCGGGAAGCTTCGGCATCTCTGCCGGTTGCACGTCGTCGCTGTTCTCGAGCATGTCCTCCAGCGCCGCGGCCGTGGGCGGGTCCAGCGGCACCTGCAGGACCTTGACGCCATCGACCACCACGACCTGCGGCTTGGTGGCGTCCTGCCCGTCCTTGACCGGTGTGTCCGCCGCCCCGCCGTCCGGCTCGGTGCCTCGATCGCGCCTGCTGTCCAGGTCGTCGTCCTTGGGCTGGTCAACCGGCTGCTCCCCGGCCCCGCCATCGACCCCGGTCCCGGTCCCGGTGTCCGTCCCCGTACCAGAACCGGTCCCACCGTCCCGACCAGTACCTGTGTCCGTCCCCGTCCCGGTCCCTGTGTCCTTGCCGGTCCCTGTGTCCTTGCCGGTCCCTGTGTCCTTGCCGGTCCCTGTGTCCTTGCCGGTCCCCGTGTCGTCGCCGTCGTCGCAGGTCTTCCCGTCCGAGCCGGTGGTCCCATCGGACCCCGTCCGACCCTCCGAGCCGGTCTTGCCCTCCGAGCCGGTCTTGCCCTCCGAGCCCGTCTTGCCCTCCGAACCGGTCTGACCGTCGGACCCCGTCTTGCCGTCCGACCCCGTCTTGCCGTCCGACCCCGTTTCCCCGTCGGTGCCGGTCTTCGTCCCGTCGCCGCCGGTCCCGCCCCCGTCATCCCGGGGGGTCTCCTCGCCGGCCCGCGGATTGTCGTACCGGTCGTGATCCCCGCGCACTTCCTTGGACTCGTCCCCGGCCCCGCCGCCACCCGCTCTGGGCGGGTCGACGCGTTTCTCCAGCACCCCGAGCCGGACGTTGACGTCCCTGACCATCTCGTCCACCGCGTCGGCGATCTGGACGGGCCGGTGGGTGGCCTGGGTGGGCAGCCCGGCCTGGTGCATGGCGGCCCTGACCCGGTCCTCGACCGCGCGCATCTGCGTGGCCGCGTGTTTCACCTCGGTCAGCAGGTCACGGACCAGCTTGGGATCCATGCCGTCGTACTTGCCCATGGGCCACTCCCGGACGTATCGCCGCTCCGGGCCTCACCGTAATCTTGGCCCGAGCGCGATCGCAGCCGGAATAAGCAGCCGGTATACGTCAGTCGTCGGTGGCGACGTAGCCGATGATGCCGCGCAGCTTCTCCACCGGGATGGCCCCGCGCCGCAGCATCCGGGGCACGGCCGTGGTCAGGTCGAGGATGGTGGAGGGCGTGTTGTCGGTGGTCTTGCCGCCGTCGAGGTAGACCGCGATCGACTCGCCGAGCTGCTCCTCGGCGTCCTGCGCCGTGGTCGCGGCGGGCGCGCCCGAGCGGTTGGCGCTGGAGACGGCCATCGGCCCGGTCTCCTTGAGCAGGTCGAGCGCGACCGGATGGAGCGGCATGCGTACGGCCACCGTGCCCTTGGTGTCCCCCAGGTCCCAGGAAAGGGCCCTGTTGGCCTTGCAGACGAGCGTGAGCGGCCCAGGCCAGAAGGCGTCTATCAGGTCCTGCCCGTACGGCCCCAGGTCGTCCACGAGCGCTGTGGCGGCTCTGACGGTCCCCACCAGGACGGGCGGCGGCATGTCGCGGCCCCGGCCCTTGGCGTCGAGCAGCCCGGTGACGGCGGCCGGCATGAAGGCGTCGGCGCCGATGCCGTAGACGGTGTCGGTCGGCAGGACGACGAGCTCCCCACGGCGTACGGCGGCCGCGGCCTCCGTCAGGCCCTCGGCCCGCTGTGCGGCGTCGGAGCAGTCAAAAACTCTTCCCACGATCTCGTTGCCTCACTCCGCTCGGCGGCGAGCGGCGCTGCTGAGGCCTCCTCCTTCCTCCTCGTACGGTCGCCGCGCTCCCACTTTCGTCATCAGGAGAAGGCCGCGCCGCTCGCGTGCATCCTAGTCCTGGCCCAGCCTGGCCGTGACGAAGCGGTCTCTTCTGGTGAGGTCCTGGCGCAGGCGCACGTCCCGCCAGCCGCTGTCCTCGGGAAAGGTCAGGTAGACGGCCCTGCCCTGCTCGTCGGCGTGCTCCACGGCCACCCAGCCGCCGGGCCGCAGCAGGCGGCGGGCCGTGCGCTCCACCGCGCGCACCTCGCCGAGCCCGTCGTCGCCCGAGCCGAACAGAGCCCTTGAGGGGTCGTAGTCGCGCACCTCGGGGTCGCGCGGGATCGCGCCGGGCGGGATGTAGGGCGGGTTGGAGATGACCAGGTCGACCTTGCCGTTGAGCTCGGGCAACGCCTCGGCGAGGTCCTCCGGGTGCAGGTGGGTGCGGCCCTGGCCGAGCTCGGAGATGTTGCGCTTGGCCCAGGTGTACGCCTCCGGATCGACCTCCACGGCGTGCACCTCGGCCAGGGCCACCTCCTGGGCGATCGAGAGCGCGATCGCGCCCGAGCCGGTGCCGAGGTCGACCACGAGCGGGGCGGTGACGTCCATCTCCCGCAGCGTCTCGATGGCCCAGCCGGCCATCACCTCGGTCTCCGGCCGCGGCACGAAGACGCCGGGCCCGACCGCGAGCTCCAGATAGCGGAAGTAGGCGTGGCCGGTGATGTGCTGCAACGGCTCGCGGGCCTCGCGGCGGGCGACACCCTCCCAGAACAGGGCGTCGAAGTCGGAGTCCTTGACCGTGTGGAGCTCGCTCCTGCGCACGCCGTGGACGAACGCCGCGATCTCCTCCGCGTCCGTGCGCGGTGAAGGAACACCTGCCTCGGCCAGCCGGGCGGTGGCGAGCGCGATCTCGTCCAGCAGAAATGTCATGAGTGTTGTGCGAGCTTCTCCGCCATCTCGGCGTCGATGAGTGCCTGGGTGACGGCGCTGAGCTCACCGTCGAGAACCTGGTCGAGGTTATACGCCTTGAAGCCGACGCGGTGGTCGGAGATGCGGTTTTCCGGGAAGTTGTAGGTGCGTACGCGCTCGGAGCGGTCGACGGTGCGCACCTGCGACTTGCGCTCGGCCTGCGCCGCCGCGTCGGCCTGCTCCTGGGCCACGGCCAGCAGCCGGGCGCGCAGGATGCGCATGGCCGACTCCTTGTTCTGGAGCTGGCTCTTCTCGTTCTGGCACGAGACCACGACGCCGGTGGGCAGGTGGGTGATGCGGACCGCGGAGTCGGTGGTGTTGACGCTCTGGCCGCCTGGGCCGCTGGAGCGGTAGACGTCGATGCGCAGGTCGTTGGGGTCGATCTGGACCTCGACCTCCTCCGCCTCCGGGTAGACGAGCACGCCCGCGGCGCTGGTGTGGATGCGGCCCTGCGACTCGGTGACGGGCACCCGCTGCACGCGGTGCACGCCGCCCTCGTATTTGAGCCTGGACCACACGCCCTCGTCGCCCTTGGCCCTGATGCCGACCGTGACGTCCTTGTATCCGCCCAGGTCGGAGGGCTGGCTGTCGATGACCTCGGTCTTCCAGCCGAGCCGCTCGGCGTAGCGCAGGTACATCCGCAGCAGGTCGCCCGCGAACAGGGCGGACTCCTCACCGCCCTCGCCCGCCTTGATCTCCATGATGATGTCCTTGTCATCGTTGGGATCGCGCGGGATGAGCAGGTGCCTGAGCTTCTCCTCCAGCTGGGGGATGCGCTCCTCGATCTCGACGGCCTCGGCCGCGAACGCCTCGTCCTCGCCGCCCAGCTCCTTGGCGGCCGTCAGGTCCTCGCGGGCCGACTCCAGCTCGCGGTAGGTGCCGACGATCGGGGTGAGCTGGGAATAGCGGCGGCCGAGCGTGCGTGCCTTGTTCTGGTCAGCGTGCACGGCGGGATCGGCGAGCTGCAGCTCCAGCTCGGAATACTCCTTGAGCAACTCGTCGAGATTCACCGTGGGTCCTTTTCCAGAAGTATGGCCGTTTCACCAACAACGCCGACCCGGCGCACCGGGGTGCGTCCGGGCCGGCGTGGGTGGAGCTACTTGCCCGTGGCCTTCTTGCCGAAGCGCTTCTCGAAGCGAGCCACCCGGCCGCCCGTGTCGAGGATCTTCTGCTTGCCCGTGTAGAACGGGTGGCAGGCAGAGCACACGTCGGCGTGGATCACGCCGTTCTTGGCGGTGCTACGAGTGGTGAACGTGTTACCGCAGGAGCAGGACACCTGCGTCACGTTGTAGTCAGGGTGGATGTCGCGCTTCATCGCTGTCCTTTCGGGGTGCGGCCGCCGGGTCGCCTTCACGCATGGCGTGAACCGGAACCGCAAAATGGTCAGCTACCAGTGTGCCAGATCGTGCAACCATCCCAGGCCATCGGGCATTCCCGCAGATCTTCGTGACGTCGCGACTCCTGCCACATTAGGCTCCGATCACACCAGCCGTCACTTTTCCGATAAGGATGACCCGATTCACATGAAGAGAAGCGCGCGGTTGCTCCTGGCGGCCGCCACGGGGGCCGCCGTTCTCCTCGGTGGCACCGGTACGGCCGCGCACGCCGCCCGGTACGCCCACGTCATGGCCGACGACTTCACCGGCAGCGGCTCCGCCAACGCCTTCGTCCCCCTGCAGAGCGACGTCGAGGGCACCGTCACGCTAACGCTCAGGAACCCGTCGAACGTCTCGAGCGTCACCGCCACCATCGAGCCGCCCGGCCAGGCGGCCAAGACGGTGACGTTCAACTTCAGGACGGGCGACACGGCCGCCGAGCAGACCATCACCGGCCGGTGGCCGATCACCAAGGACGACCCGGCCGGCGACTGGAAGATGAACGTCGTCGTCACCCGCGACACCGGCGCGAGCACCACCCCGTTCGTGGTCAAGGTCTCCGGCAAGCAGGGCATCTCCGGTGCGAAGGTCACCCCCGACCCCGTCAAGCTCGTCAAGGGCAAGGACGTCAAGGTCTCGGTCGAGGCGTCGGTGAAGGACGCCACCACGGTGTCGGCCAAGCTCGTCAGCGACACCAGCCGCGAGTACTACGACCTCGGCGACCTGGCCAAGGAGTCCGACGGCTACTACCGCGGCGTCACATACTTCGCCGACGACACCCCCGCCGGCGACTGGACCCTCGAGGTCTACGCCCACAAGGGCGGGCAGACGCTCAAGGCCGAGGCGGCGTTCACCGTCGAGGCGGCGGCGGGCGGGTCGACCAAGAAGGCCAAGAGCCGGGTGACGATCGCCGCGGTGAACAAGGTGCGCAAGGGCAAGACGTTCAAGGTGTACGGCAAGGTCTACCGCGGCTCGAAGGCGTATCCGGGCAAGAAGGTCGAGGTCTACTTCAAGGCCAAGGGCACCAAGTCGTACCAGTTCATGGGCTTCGCCAAGGCCACCTCGACCGGCAAGTACACGAAGTCGTTCAAGGCCAGGAAGGACGGCTACTTCCAGGTCAAGGTGCCGGGCACGAGCAAGACGCGCAGCGCGCTGTCGCCGCAGGAGTTCGTGGACGTGCGGTAGGGCTCATCGGCCCAGGTAGGTCAGCACGGCGAGCACCCGCCGATGGTCCTCGGGCGCCGGCCCGAGGGCCAGCTTGGCGAAGATGCCGGAGATGTGCTTCTCCACCGCGCCCTCCGTGACGACCAGCCGGGCGGCGATGGCGGTGTTGGAGCGGCCCTCGGCCATGAGCGCGAGGACCTCGCGCTCGCGGGGGGACAGGGAGTCCAGCGGCGCGCCGCGCCGCTGGCGGCTGAGTAACTGCACGACGACCTCGGGGTCGATGACCGTGCCCCCGGCCGCCACCTGCCGCACCGTCTCCAGGAACTCGGCCACGTCGGCCACCCGCTCCTTCAGCAGGTAGCCGACGGCCCTGCCGATGAGGTCACCGGCGTACTGCTCCTCGACGTACTGCGACAGCACCAGGATCGGGAAGTCCGGCCGGGCCGAACGGACCTGCAGCGCCGCCCTCAGCCCCTCGTCGGTGTGGGTCGGCGGCATGCGCACGTCGACGATCGCCAGGTCGGGCTCGTGCTCCGCCACCGCCGCCACCAGCCCGGGCCCGTCGGCGACGCTCGCGACCGTCTCGATGCCGCCGTCGGCGAGCAGCCGCGCGAGCCCTTCGCGCAGCAGTACGGAGTCCTCGGCGATGACGACACGCATGGCCACATCACTACAGTGGACAGCGTCCAGCTGTCCACTGCAGGCAGCGTACGTGGGTCACCACTCGCAGGGCAGTTCGGCGCGTACGAGAGTGGAGCCGCCCACGGGGCTGTGCAGGACCAGCACGCCGTCGATGGTCGCCGCCCGGTCGGCCAGCCCGGACAGGCCACCGCCGGGGGTGACGACCGCGCCGCCGATGCCGTTGTCCCACACGTCCACCACCACGCCGCGATGGTCCCTCATCACCGTGACCGACGCCTCGGTGGCGCCGGAGTGCTTGGCCATGTTGGCCAGCGTCTCGGCCACGATGAAGTACGCGATGCTCTCCACCGCAGGCGGCGGCCGCTCCTCCAGCTCGACGGACACGTCCACCCGGATCGGCGCCCGCGCGGCCAGTCCTGACAGCGCGGCGTCCAGCCCACGGTCGGTGAGGATGGCCGGATGGATGCCCCTGGCGAGGTTGCGCAGCTCGGCGATGGCGGCCTTCGTGCCCGCGTGGGCCTGGGCGATCAGCGTCCTGACCACCTCGGGCTCGGTGTCGAACTTCGCCTGCGCCCGCCCGAGGTCCACCGCCACCGACAGCAGCCGCTGCTGGGCTCCGTCGTGCAGGTCGCGCTCGATCCTGCGCCGCTCGGCCTCCGCGGCGTCGATCCCCCTGGCCCTGCTGGCCCGCAGCCGCTCCTCCTCGCTGCCGCCGAGCAGCACCGTGGCCAGCGTGCCGTGCAACCAGGCCATGCCCCGCGCGAGGTACGCCGTCAGCACGAGCGCCAGGGCGCCGAAGACGGCCGCGACGCAGGAGCCCACCCAGTCGCCGATCATCAGCTCGCTGTGGACGCCCCCGAGCTCGTACATGGTCATCAGCAGGGGCTGGATGAGCAGCGCGATCGACATGAACCACGCGACGAACGACAGGATCACCTCGACCGCGCCGAGTGGGAGCAGCATCAGCAGGTAACCCAGGTCCTGCCAGGTGGCCGGGTCGGACAGGAGCCAGCGCAGGTGCGCGCCGAGCCCGCGTTCCGGTCTGGGACGGTACGGGTCGGCGATCTTCAGCCCGAACGCCGCGTACATCAGCCGCCGCTCCAGCATCGCCCCGCCGCGCCACATCAGCACGGTGGCCATCATGAGCGGCACGCCCACCCAGATCACCGACAGGGTGAGCGAGACCGGCACCGCGACGCCCAGCACGAAGAACCAGCCGAACCCGAGAAACCCGGTGACCAGCAGGTACGGGGCCGCCCGCCAGGTCATCGGATCCACCAGAACACCCAGCGGGCCCTTGGGCCCGAGCGGCACGCGGTCCTTCAACGCCACTGATCGCATGCCCTCAAGACTGCACGCGCGAGGCCCCGCGGTGAATACGGAAGGCGGCCGTCGCCGGGGTGGGGATAACCCCCGCCCGTCCCACCCGTGAGCCCCAGCCATGCGAAAGGGGCGGCAGGGAGAGAACCCTGCCGCCCCTTCCGAAGGGAGCCGCTAGTCGCGGTCGTTGCTCACCGTGGTCTTCTGGACCTGCATGAGGAACTCCGCGTTCGACTTGGTCTCCTTCATCTTCTCCAGGAGCAGCTCGAGCGCCTGCTGCATGTCGAGCGCGTGCAGGACGCGCCGCAGCTTCCAGACGATCTGGAGCTCTTCCTTGGCCATGAGGATCTCTTCCTTACGCGTGCCGGACGCGTCGACGTCCACCGCGGGGAAGATCCGCTTGTCGGCCAGGGAGCGGTTGAGCTTGAGCTCCATGTTGCCGGTGCCCTTGAACTCCTCGAAGATGACCTCGTCCATCTTGGACCCGGTCTCGACCAGGGCCGTGGCGAGGATCGTCAGCGAGCCGCCGTTCTCGATGTTGCGGGCGGCGCCGAAGAACCGCTTCGGCGGGTAGAGCGCCGTGGAGTCGACACCACCCGACAGGATGCGGCCGGAGGCCGGGGCCGCCAGGTTGTAGGCGCGACCGAGGCGGGTGATCGAGTCGAGCAGCACGACGACGTCGTGACCCAGCTCCACGAGGCGCTTGGCCCGCTCGATGGCGAGCTCGGCGACCGTGGTGTGGTCCTCGGCAGGACGGTCGAAGGTCGAGTGGATGACCTCGCCCTTCACCGACCGCTGCATGTCGGTGACCTCTTCCGGCCGCTCGTCCACGAGCACGACCATCAGGTGGCACTCGGGGTTGTTGTGGGTGATCGCGTTGGCGATCGCCTGCAGCACCATCGTCTTACCGGCCTTGGGCGGCGAGACGATGAGGCCGCGCTGACCCTTGCCGATCGGCGACACGAGGTCGATGATCCGCGTGGTGAGGATGTTGTGCTCGGTCTCGAGGCGCAGACGCTCCTGCGGGTAGAGCGGCGTCAGCTTGTTGAAGTCGGGCCGGTTGCGGGCCTGCTCCGGGTCCATGCCGTTGACGGTGTCGAGGCGGACCAGGGCGTTGAACTTCTCGCGCCGCTCGCCGTCGCGCGGCTGCCGGACGGCGCCGGTGATGACGTCGCCCTTGCGCAGGCCGTTGCGGCGGATCTGGGCCAGCGAGACGTAGACGTCGTTGCTGCCCGGCAGGTAGCCGCTGGTCCTGACGAACGCGTAGTTGTCGAGGATGTCGAGGATGCCGGCGATCGGGATGAGCACGTCGTCGTCGCCGATGACGGGCTCGCCGCTCTCGAAGCGCTCGCGGCCGCGGCCACGGTTGCGCTCCCTGAAGCGGCCCCTGCGGCTGCGCCCGCCGCGGTCGTCGTCGTCGACGCCGCCCCGCTGGTCGCCCCGCTGGTCACCACGGCTGCCGAGGTCGGCAGCGCGATCGCGCTGCTCGCCGCGGCCACCGTCACGACCGCCGTCACGACCGCCGTCACGACCGCCGTCACGACCGCCGTCACGACCACTGTCGCGGCCGCCGTCACGACCGCCGTCGCGGCCACTGTCACGACCGCTGTCACGGCCGCCGTCGCGGCTGCTCTCGGCGCGGCCGCCCTCACCGCGGTCGCCGGAGCGGTCGCCGGTACGGTCACCGCGGTCACCGCGGTCGCCACGCTCGCGGCGCTCGCCGCGGCTGCGGCGCTCGCGCCGGCTCTCGCCGCGGTCGGAGCGCGATTCGCCCTGCCCGGCCTCGACCGGCTGGGCCTGCTGCTCCACGACCGGCTCCGCGGCGGCCACGACCGGCTCGGGCGCTGCGGCCACGGGCTCGGCGGGCTGTGCCGCGACGGGCTGCGGGGCGGGCTCCTCGGTGGTCTTGGCGCGGGAACGTTCCCTGCGTACACGGGTGGGCCGCTCGGCTGCGGGGGCCGCCTCCGTCGTGGCCGGGGCGGGCGCCTCCGCCACGGGTGCGGCAGCTGCTGCGCCGTCTCCGGAACCGCCACCCTGCTTCTCCTGGATGGCCGCGATGAGCTGGCTCTTCCGCATGCGCCCGGTCCCGCTGATGCCCAGCTCAGCTGCCATCTTCTGCAGCTCGGGCAGCACCTTGGCGGAGAGGCCGGTGCCGGAGCGACGCGCACGCGGCTTGGCCGCGGCGCGGGTGGGGGTGTCGCCGGACGCCGGCTCAGCGCCTGATGCGTCGGAGAGGAGTTCGGTGGTGTCGCTCAACTAAAAGGTCCTTCCCAGGGGTCGGGCGCCGGTTTTGTTCTTCCGGGCGTCCCGGAGGTGCTTGCGATCCGGCGGGACAGACCGGGTCGGGGTGCACTTTGCGATCTTCGGCTGTCGCTGGAGACGGCCGCCACTCTTGGGGAGGGGTTCGTCACGCCGCCGATGGCCCTTGGCGCGTGGCTGACACCCCCCAGATTGCTGTCGCCAACCAGATGTCGAGATGATTCGAACGCGCAGGTCCCCGTCGTCGCCACCTCGCGTTGAGCCAACCGGGTGTGGGCCAACCGGAGGCAACGGATTCCGGGGAGACAGCCGCGCTGCCCACGCCTCGCGACGTGAAGCATGATGCAGCGATGTATGGCTGACAAGCACGCACCCACCAAGGGGGCATCTGGTGCGGCTATCAGCCTAACATCACCAGCGCACACGGCTATTCCCTGAAGGTCTAAAGAGGCATCAGCGTGTCTCGGGGAACTGAACGTTCGCACCAACCGGGTCGACGTCCATTAGCTGGATGTGCCAGTCATTACCCACTTCTGGCGCGATCAAATCCTGCGTATCCGATGTCGAAAACGCAAGAACCGTGGGACCCGCTCCCGAAACGACCGCGGGCACGCCCACTGCACGGAGACGTTCTACCAGACTCGCGCTCTCCCTCATGGCAGGCGCGCGGTAATGCTGATGGAGCCGATCTTCGGTGGCGGCGAGCAGAAGCCCTCGCTCGGGCCGCTGGGTCAGCGCGGCGATCAGCAACGCGGCCCGGCCGGCGTTGAAGGAGGCGTCCTTGTGGGGCACGTCCTTCGGCAAGAGCCCCCGTGCGGCCTCCGTGGACAGCCGCGTCGATGGGATGACGACGACTGGACGGATGCGCTGGTCGGGAGCCAGTTTCACCATATGTGGCGCACCGGTGTGGTCGGACCACGCCACGGTCAGCCCGCCCGCCAGGCAGGGGGCGACGTTGTCGGGATGGCCTTCCATCTCGGTGGCCAGGGCGAGCACGTCGTCGTCGGTGAGTTCGCTCTCGGCCAAAGCGCGCGCGGCGAGAATGCCCGCGCACACAGCCGCCGCCGACGATCCGAGACCACGTGCGTGCGGGATCCTGTTGCGGCAGCGCAGGCGTATGCCCTCCGGCTGAGGCACACCGATGCGGTCGAACGCCGCACGCATCGCCTTGACGACGAGATGCCTTTCGCCGAGATCCACCTCCCCCGCGCCCTCGCCCTCCACCGTGACGTGCACGCGCTCCCCGGTGAGCGTGGCCTCGACCTCGTCGTGGAGGCTCAGCGCGAGCCCGAGCGCGTCGAACCCCGGCCCAAGGTTCGCCGACGTCGCGGGCACGCGAATGTCAACGGTCCTCATTCGTTCACTTTTCCCTCGTCACTCCCCGTCAGGCGAGGTTGAGCGCCGCCGCGGCGGCGTGTACGTCGATGGGGATGACCACTGGCGCCGGTGCCCCCGAGATGGCCCAGTCAGGATCCTTCAGCCCATTGCCCGTGACCGTACAGACGATGCGCTGCCCCGCCTCCACCATGCCCTGTGCGTGGGCCTGCAGCAACCCCGCGACGCTGGCGGCCGAGGCGAGCTCGACGAACACGCCCTCTTCCTGCGCCAGCAGTTTGTACGCCGCCGCGATCTGCCGGTCGGTCACCGCCTGGATGGTCCCGCCCGACTCGTCGCGGGCCGTGGTGGCCAGCGACCAGGAGGCCGGGTTGCCGATGCGGATCGCGGTGGCGATCGTGTGCGGATGGGCGACGGGCGCGCCCTCGACGATGGGCGCCGCACCGCTGGCCTGGAAGCCGAACATGCGCGGTCGCTTCGCCGACACACCGTCGTCGAAGTATTCCTGGTAACCCATCCAGTAGGCCGAGATGTTGCCCGCGTTGCCCACCGGGATGCAGTGGATGTCGGGCGCGTCACCAAGCGTGTCCACGATCTCGAACGCCGCCGTCTTCTGCCCCTGCAACCTGAACGGGTTGACCGAGTTGACGAGCGCGATCGGATAGCTGGACGACAGCTTGCGGGTCATCTCCAGGCAGTCGTCGAACGACCCCTCGACCTGCAGCAGCGTGGCCCCGTGAACGAGCGCCTGGGCCAGCTTGCCCATGGCGATCTTCCCCCGCGGCACCAGCACGGCGCAGGTCAGCCCAGCGCGGACGGCGTAGGCCGCGGCCGACGCCGAGGTGTTGCCGGTGGAGGCGCAGATGACCGCCTTGGCCCCCTCCTCCACCGCCTTGCTGATGGCCATGGTCATCCCGCGGTCCTTGAAGCTGCCCGTCGGGTTGGCCCCCTCGACCTTCAGGTAGACGTCGCACCCCGTCAGGGCCGAGACGCGATGCGCGGGCACCAGCGGCGTGCCGCCTTCGAGCAGCGTGATGACAGGCGTCTTCGTGGTTACCGGAAGACGCTCGCGGTATTCCTCGATGAGGCCACGCCACGACCTGCTCATGATGACTCCCTACCTGCGCTCTTGGGCACCGAGTGTACGGGGTGCGGGCGACCGGCGAGGAGCCGCGTCCACAGGTCGGACTCATCCATTGGACAGGGGCACTATTCAGGAAATTCTCAGCATCTCCCGATAAGGTCGCGGAAGGGGGTCACGACCATGAACGCGCGTCCTGCTTTGAGGCAGAACGACTTTTCACCAGTAGCGGCACCGCAGCTCGGCGCCTGGTCACCCGCCCTTTCCGTGAGCGTGGTGATACCCGCGCACGGCGGGCAGGACAAGCTCGACCTGACGCTGGCGGCGCTGGCCGCGCAGACGTACCCGGACCATCTCATGGAGGTCCTGGTCGTCGACGACGGGAGCCGGCCGCCGATCAGGCTGCCGGAGATCCGGCCGGTCAACACGCGCCTCGTACCCGTACGGGACGGGTGGGGCATCTCCAACGCCGTCAACACCGGCGCCAAGGCCGCCGACGGCGAGATCATCCAGCGGCTCGACGCCGACATGGTGGCCTGCCGGGAGCACATCGAGGCCCTGGCGCGCTGGCACCACGTGACCGACTACCTGGTCACGATCGGGATGAAGAAGTTCGTCGACGCGCCGCCGGTCACCGCCGAGCAGGTCTACCGGGCCGAACACCTGGGAGAGCTGTTCGACCTGGAAGCGGCCGTGTCGAGCTCGACCGAGGCGACGATCGCCAAGACCGACGGGCTGCGCAAGAGCCGCAATCCGTACCACGTGTGCACCGGCCCGACCTTCGCCCTTCCCCGGGAGGTCTTCCACGCCGTGGGCGGGCTCGACCCGAACGTGGCGCGGGGGGAGGACACCGAGTTCTCCTACCGGCTGGCCATGCACGGGGTCGTGTTCGTGCCCGACATGGCTGCCCAGGCCGTGCACCTGGGGCTGCCGGCTCAACACCGTGACCGGGAGCGGGCCGTGCGGGCCGTGGAGCCGTACCTGGCGCACCGGATCCCGCTGCGCCGGGACCTGCGCAAGGACCGGGGACGGCGGTGGCTGGTGCCGTACGTGGAGGTGGTGCTCGACGTCACGGACACCTCCGAGTCGGTGGTGCGGCAGGCGGTGGCGGCGGCGCTGGACGGCAAGCTGCAGGACGTCGTGGTGACGCTGGTGGGGCCGTGGTCGCTGCTGGACTCCTCGCGCCGTTTCGGCCTGTCGGACCCGTGTTTCGAGCTGCGTCTCATGCGTGACCTGTTCGCGCACGACGAACGCATCCGCCTCATCGACGAGGCCGCGCCGACGCCCGCGCCCACGCCGTTCCGTTACCGGGGACCGGTGGACGTGCCGCTGCACCGGGCGACGCTGGAGCGGATGATCGAGTCGGTGCAGAAGGATCTCGCGGGCGTCCTGGTCGTGGACCTGCCGGACGGGCGCACGGCCCGCCTCGAACGCACCTCGGCCCTGGGCCGCGCCGCCCTGCTCGCCGACGCGGGCGACGACCTGGACGACGTCATCGACGCCACGCACGGGGTACGCCACGAGCCGCCGGATCGCTTCTGGCCCGCGCCCGCGCAACCGGAGCCGGTCACCATCCCGGCGCCGGTCGTGGTGCCGGCGGACGCCTCGGTGGAGGCGCCCGAGAAGACGCTGCTCCGACGCCTGAAGTCGGCCCTGCGCCCCAACTGACGGCGCCCCAACTGACGGCGCGCCGGCCGCCGGTCGGGAGGCGCAGGAGGCGCCGTCAGTCGCGCAGGCGTTTGCGGAGGGCGCGTTTCATGGTGGCGGACATCAGGGTGCGCAGGCTTTGCTGGGCGCGGCCGGCGGCGGCGAGCTGGCGGCGGAGCGTGCCGACCTCGCGGCGCAGCTCCACGGTCGACTTGCGCCAGCGACCCGCCTCCTCGCGCCACTTGGCCACCTGCGCGCGCAGCCGCTCGGCCTCCTTGGCCAGCCTGGCCGCCTCGGCCTGCGCCTCCACCCGCGCCCGGTACGCGCCGCGCCGCCCCAGCAGCGGTGCCGCCGGGCCGCCGGTGAACGCGGTGAAGTCGTAGGTCTCGGCCTCCACCCACGACACGCCCGACACCGCGTCCACCACGTCGTCCAGGTCCTCACCCGGGTCCACCACGACGCGCGCCCTGGCGAAGGCGGACGCGCGCTCCAGGCGGGCCGCGACCACGCCCTTCGGCGTCTCGTCGAGCAGCACGTTGACCAGGCCCAGCCCCTCGTCGCGGGCCAGGTCGAGCAGGCGGGCCAGGCTGTCCTCGCCGGGGATCCAGCCGGCCGGCAGGCGTAGCACGAACGGCACGGCCGGGTCCACGTCCTCCGCTCCGGCCAGGCGCACCCGGCCCTCGTGCCGGTAGTGGCCCTGGACCAGCGCCAGGTCGAGGGCCGGGTCCTTGAGCGGGGCCCGGCGGTCGCGGTCGAGGGCGTCCCAGGGGCCGAGGAGGAGCACGTCCAGGTCGGGGACGGTGCAGGCCAGCACGGCGTCCACCGTCGCGCGCACGCCGTCGTAGCCGGTCGTGCCGTCCACGACCACCGTGACGTACGGGACCTTCCACTGCCGCCCGGGATGCCCGCGGAGCCAGCGGTAGGCCGGGATGCGGTCGGCCACGAACGCGTGGCTCACCCGGTCGATGGGCTGCTTGTCGCGCATGCGCATCGTCGGCCCGAGGTGGTAGGCGCGGGCCGACGGCTCGGGCACGAAGACCGCCCCCGCCTGCCACAGCCGATAGCCCATCTCGGTGTCCTGGCCGAGGATGAGCTCGTCGTCCATCGGCCCGGCGGCCTCGACGAGCCGCGCGTTGACCGAGGTCGCGCCCCCGACGTGCAGGCTGAAGGGGCGCTGGGGGTTGTCGGTGAGCCCGTCGGTGCGCTCGACCAGGTCCACGATCCAGGAGTGCGGCTCGGCCGGCTCGAACGCCTTCTCCAGGTCGCCGGGCAGCTCGGCGGGCACGTCGGCGTCGGTGAAGCGGATCCAGCCGGTCACCACCAGGTACGGGGCCGCGTGGTGCCAGCGCATGTGGGCCTCGATCGCGCCGGGGGTGAGGACCACGTCGGAGTCGAGCCAGTGGATGACGTCGCCGGTGGCCTCGGCCAGGCCGGCGTTGCGGGCGGCGGCGCGGCCCGGCACGGGGCAGACGATCAGCCGGGTGGCGGCCGGGCGGGTGGAGGGCAGGCGCAGCGGGGGCTCGGTGCCGTTGTCGACGACGATCGCCTCGACCAGCTCGGCCGGGTACGTCTGCCTGGCCAGCGCGGCGAGCACCAGGTCGAGCTTGTCCTGGCCCCCGTAGGCGGGGATGACGACGCTGACCGTCAGCCGCGGGGTGAAGCGCTCCTCGGGTGCGAGCGGCCGGTAGTCGTTGCCGCGCACCCTGGGGTGGCCGCCGCCTGTGGTCATGCGGCTTCCATGAGCAGGCTCGGGCGGAAGCCGCGCCACTGGTTGGCGGCCACCTTGACGAAGTGGGCCAGGGGCAGCTGCCAGGTGTGGTCGCCGCTGAGCCCTCTGCGCAGGACGTAGCCGAGTCCGTGGGTCCGGTAGATGCGGGCCTCCGCCTTTTTCGCCGCTTTCAGGAATTCGAGATCGACTGCCCGCGGCAACCCAGGAAATCCGCCTATTTCACGAAATTTCGCCAAGGGAATCATGATCGTTCCGCCGGCCACGTGATCAGCCCAGACCTCGCTCGGATAGCTCGCCCCGCTCGCGAACGTCGTCCGCCTGATCGTCGCCTTCAGCGGCTCCAGGTAGAAGAACTCGGCGGTCGTGCCCACCACGTCGGCCCCGGCGTACGACAGGGCCATGAACAGGTCGGCCAGGTGGCGCGGGCCGTACCAGTCGTCGTCGTCCCACTTCACCAGGCAGTCGCCGCTCGCGAGCCCCGCGGCCCGGTTGAGCACCTCGCCGAACGGCACCGACGCGGGCGCCTCGACCCACCTCACGGGCAGCGAACAGGACTCGACCGCCGCGCGTACCTGCTCGAACGCCACCCCGTGCAGCCCCAGCAGCACCTCGGCCGCGACGTCCCGCTGGCGCTCCATCTGGGCCAGGGCCGTGCCGACGAGGCCCGGCCGCTTGCTGGCCATGACGATGCTGACCTGCGGAGTGGCGGCGGGGTGGGCCAGGCGGCGCAGCCGTACGCTGTGCTCCTCGCGGCGCAAGTCGGCCACCGAACGCGCGGTGCCGTCGGCGGCGTGGCCGAGCCAGTCGCGGTCGGTGAGCACCGCGGCGAGGTCGCCGGGCACCCAGGGCGCGGCGCGGTCGGCCGTCATCGGCACTCCGGCGGCGGCCAGGGCCAGCAGGCCGTCGAGCGGCACGCGGGCGTCGGGCCACTCGATCTCCAGGCCGCGCAGCGGGCGCAGCTCGGACACGTCCGGCGGCCGGCCGTCGACCGCCCAGCCGGCGCCGGCCCAGTGCAGCCGGGCCAGCCCCTTCCCCGGCGTGCGCGCGAAGCCGCAAGGGGTGACGGACATGGGTGGGTGCGCTCCTCGATCGCTTGGGACTCGACCGGCGCCTACCTTACGCCCGTTTTACTGACTGGTAGGCGCGGGCGCCAGATTCGGCAGGCCCGGCAATGCAGGTCGCGGGGCTCAAGATTCCCGGCGATCCTTCAGGAACTTATGGCACGGTAGTTGCCGATGTTTATTAAGCTGTCAATAATCCCCAGATGTCCGTGACGCCTCCAATGTCCTACTCGTCGTGATCTACGAAAGGTATGCGCGGATGCTCTCGCCCCGCCGACTGGCAGCGACCGCCGCACCCCTCGCAGCACTGGCCCTCGGCGTGCTCGCGCTCCTCGTGCTCGCCGACCTGATCACGTTCGGCGCGGCGGCGACCGCGGTGGCGTTCCTGGTCTCGCTGGCTGCACTGGCCCTGCTCTTCCTCACCGTGCGCCGCCTCGACGGGAAGACCCAGCGGATCGACCTGCGGATCAAGAAGCACGAGGCCGAGCTGGTCCGGACCACCACCGTGCTCAAGAACATCGAGACCCGGCTGGACGTGCTGGTGCAGGCCGTCGAGGAGTCCGCCGCGCGGCGGGCCGACGACCTCGGCGCCATCCTGGCCTCCCTCGGTGAGGACCGGGTGAACGCCATGGCCCGGGCGCGCGAGGTGGAGGAGCTGCGCGAGGAGGTCCGCGCCCTGGCCAAGGACCGCGTATGACGCGGGTCAGGCACAACGACTACGGCGTGCTGCGACCGCCCGCGCTGGGCGCGTGGCAGCCCTCGCTGCGCGTGTCCGTGGTCATCCCGGCCTACGACTGCGCGGACGCGCTGCGGCGTACGGTTCCGGCGCTGGCCCGGCAGACGTACCCGGCCGAGCTGGTCGAAGTGATCGTCGCCGACGACGGCAGCGAGCCGCCGATCGAGATCGCGGGGGCGCGGGTCGTACGGGTGACCGACGGATGGGGGCGCGGCGCGGCCCGGCAGACCGGCCAGCTCGCGGCCACCGGGGACGTGATCCACTGGCTCGACTCCGACATGATCCTGGCCGACGACCACCTCGAGGCGCACATGCGCTGGCACCACCTGATCGACCACGCGGTGGTGATCGGCGACACCCGGTTCGTGGACGCGCCGGGTGAGGACGGCGTCCAGTCCGAGTACACGAGGAAGACCCTGGAGTCCACCAGGAGGCTCAAGGACGCCGGGACGAGCGCGTACCTGCAGCACACGGGAGCCTCCTCCTCCGTGCGCGCCGACCTGCTGCGCGCGGCCGGAGGCGTGGACACCTCGCTCAACATGGCCGAGGACACCGAGCTCGGATACCGGCTGGCCCAGGCGGGGGCGGTGTTCATCCCCGACGCGGAGGCCAGGGCGTGGCACGTCGGGCCCTCCACCGTGATGCTGCGGGAGAAGGAGGTGCACCGGCACAACTGGTCCTACCTCGGTGACCTGATCCCGGATCTGCGCTGGCTGCGCAGGCATCCCCGCCGCACCTGGCTCGTCCCGTACGTGCGGGTCGCGGTGGCCGCCACCACGTACGAGGAGACACGCGCGACCGTGGACTCCGCGCTCGCGGGCACGCTCACCGACGCGGCCGTCACGCTCGTGGGCCCCTGGGGCAAGCTGACCGGCGAGCGCCGCGCCAACCTCGACGATCCCATGCTGGAGCTGCGGCTCCTGCACAATCACTACGTTCACGAGCCCCGGGTCGAGTTCGCGGAGAGCGTACCCGTCTCCGCCGCGCCCGCCCCCTTCCTGCTGACCGTGCCCGCCGGATGGGTGCTGGGCGCCGACACGCTCGCCAAGCTCGTCCGGCACGCCGACAAGGACCTGCTCGGCCTGGTCTCCGTGGCGCTCGCCGAGGGCCCGGGCGGCGTCGAGACCGCCCGCCTGGAGCGCACGGCCGCCTTCGCCCGCGCCGCGCTGTTCCCCGGGAGCGCCGACGACCTGGTGGACGAGCTGTTCGGGTCGGAGTGGGTGAGCGGCGCCGAGTACGAGTTCGCGGTGGCGGAGGAGGCCGAGCCGCTGGCCGGCGAGCCCGCCAAGTGGCGGGCGCTGGCCGGGCAACGGCTGGGCGAGGTCAAGGAGCTGCGGGCCCGGGTGGAACAGCTGACGGCCGAGGTCGAACGGCTCACCGCCGCCTCCGAGCAGCCGGACGACCAGGACCGCGGCGGCGCCCTGAGCTCGATCATCCGCCATCTCCGGAGCACCGGGTGATCAGCCGGTTGCTGGCGGAGCTGCCCGCGGCGCGCGTGTTCTTCGCCGGGATCGACGACGTCGCGCCCCTGTACTCCGGCGACCGGGCCGACGTGGTGGACCTGGACCGCGACCTGCTGGAGCCGCCGGCCGAGCCCGAGCGCTCCCGCGAGGTCCTCGTCCTCGCCAAGACCCCCGCCGACCTACGCAGGATCGCCACGCTGCACAAGCTGCTGCCGCAGGCCGAGCGGGTGGTGGTGGCCGTGCTCGACACGCCGGCCTCGCACCCGGCGCCCGTGCCCACGCCCACCCCGGCGCACCGGTGGCGGTCGCTGACGGATCTGCGGGTGTACCGGCCGAAGAACCGGGTCTGGGTGGTGGACGCGCGCTTCTCCGCGGAAACGCCCGCCGGGCGTACGGTGACCGCCACGGCCCGGGCGTTCGCCGGGCACCGCCTGGACGTCATCGCGGCCCCGGCCGCGGCGATCGCGGGCGTGGGGGCGGCCGACTGGCGGCCGGGTGACCCGAACGCGACGCCCTCGGAGGTGGGCGGGCCCGTTCCCGAGCGGGTGGGCGCGCCGGGCAGCGACATGGTCCTGCGTACCCTCGCGTCCTCCCCTGACGCTCTGCCCGTCCCGCCGGACGCCGGGGAGTCCACCGGCGGCGAGCCGGCCGACGGGGACGTCGAGTGGGCCGGGGACGAGACGCCCATCGAGCGGCCGACGTTGCAGGCCGCGAGCTGGGAACGCCTCGGGCGGCCCGGGATGGCCGGCTCGCCGCTGGCCGATCCCGACGTGCTCGGCGAACCCTCCATGATCCCTCCCGTGGACGAGCGGCTGGTGAACCCCCAGGGCTTCGTGACCACGCCCTCCCGGGGCATGGCGTCCCTGGCCGAGCGTGACGGCCGCTGGTCGGTGCTGCTGGAGGGGAAGGTCGTGACGTCGTTCGCCGAGTCGGGCGGTGTCACCGACGCGGACGTGGCCAGGCTGCGGCAGATCCGCGGCGTCGAGGTGGACTGGCGGCACGCGCACAGCGGCCCGCTGGCGGCCGTACGGGTGCTGACCGGGCTGGCCGCCGCCGGGGTGCCGCTGGTGGCGGACGAGGTGCCGCGATGGGCGGGCGCGCTCGGGGAGGACCTGGTCAAGCTGCTCACGCTCACCCCCGACCTCTCCGACGAGCTCCGGCGCGAGGAGCACAGCATCCGCCTGCGCCGCGCGGCCCTGCGCACCCACGGGGTTGCGGCCCGCTGGGAACAGCTCGGCGCCCCGGCCCCCGCTCCCCCGCTCACCTCCGTGCTGCTGGCCACCCGGCGCACCGACATGGTGTCGTTCGCGCTGGAGCAGGTCGCCCGGCAGCGCGACGCCCGTCTTGAGGTCATCCTCGCCCTGCACGGCGTGCCGAAGGGGCATCCGGACGTGGCGGCGGCGATCGCCGCCCACGACGGCCCGCTGACCGTGTTCGAGGCCGACCGCCAGGACGTCTTCGGCGAGGTGCTGAACCTCGCCGCCGCCAAGGCCTCGGGGTCGTTCCTGCTGAAGATGGACGACGACGACTGGTACGGGCCCGACTTCCTGGCCGATCTGCTGCTGGCGCATTCATACTCGGGGGCCCAGGTGGTCGGCACGGTGCCGGAGTTCGTCTACCTGTCCTCCATCGACGTCACCGTGCACCGCAGCCAGGTCACCGAGCAGATCACCAGCTTCGTGGCCGGCGGGACGATCCTGGTCGAGCGCTCGGCGTTCCAGGCGGTGGGCGGGTTCCGGCCGCTGCGGCGCTCGGTGGACACGCAGTTCCAGGAGGCGCTGCAGGCGGCTGGCGGGCAGATCTACCGTACGCACGGGCTGGGTTACATCCTGCGCAGGGGGCCGGCGGCCAACCACACCTGGCAGGAGCCGATCGGGACGTTCCTGCAGCGCAACAGGCGGCAGTGGCGCGGCTTCCGGCCCAACGCCCTGATGGCCCTGGACGGGAGCCGGCGAGCATGACCGGCATGCCACGCATCCGCCGCCAGGACTACGGCATCCTCATCCCGCCCGCCCTCGGCGGCTGGGAGCCCACGCTCACGGTCACCGTCGTCATCCCCGCCCACGACCGCCAGGAGACCCTGGACCTGACGCTGGCGGCGCTGTCGGCGCAGAGCTATCCCGAGCACCTCCTCGACGTCATCGTCGTGGACGACGGCAGCACCACGCCGCTGCGCCTGCCCGAGATCGTCCCCGCCCGGACGAAGCTGATCTCCAGCCCGCCGGGCGGATGGGGGCGCGCCTGGGCGGTGCAGGCGGGGCTCGACGCGGCGACCGGCGAGGTCGTCTTCGTGCTGGACGCCGACATGGTGCCGCACCGGCAGCACGTCGAGGCCCAGCTCCGGTGGCACCACCTGGCCCCGTACGTGGTGGCGCTCGGCTGGATCGACTTCACCGCGGCCGACGGGCCCCTCCCCACGCAGGAGCGGGTCGTGCGGGCGCTGGAGTCGGGCACCGAGGGCGAGCTCTTCCCCCTGGCACCGCACCGCCACGACTGGGCCGAGCAGATCATCCACGACCACGACGGCCTGCGCACCGCCCCGAGCTCCCTGGCCACGCGGATCCACGTGGGGGCCACGGTGTCGTACCCGGCGGCGTTGCTGCGCTCGATCGGCGGCATGGACACGTCCCTGGTGCTGGCCGAGGACACCGAGCTGGGGTATCGGCTCACGCAGGCGGGCGCGGTGTACGTCCCCGACCCGGAGTCCAGGGCGTGGCACGTGGGACTGCCCACGGCGATGCGCGACTTCCAGGCGCTGAAGCGGTACAACGATCCGTACGTGGCCGACCGGGTGCCGTACCGGCGCTACCTGCGTACGGACCCGGGGCGGCAGTGGCTGGTGCCGTACGTGGACGTGACGGTGCCCGCGGGCTCGTACGAGGACGTGCGGGCGACGGTGGACTCCCTGCTGGCCGGCTCGCTCCCGGACGTCCGGGTCACCGTCATCGGCCCGTGGGACTCGCTGACCGCCGCCCGCCGCTCCCCGCTCGCCGACCCCCTCCTGGACCTGCGCCTCGTCCACGCCTCCTTCGACCACGACCCCCGCGTCCACCTCCGCACATCCCCCGGCCCCCTCCCCGGCACGGCCCCGTTCCGCCTGTCGGTCCCGCCCGGCTGGGTCGTGGCGAAGGACACGGTGGAGCGACTGGTGGAGCACATGGAGGAGCACGACCTGGGCACGCTCCGCGTCGCCCTGGAGGAGACGGCCGAAGCCGGCGTGACCGCGGCCCGCCTGGACCGCACGGCGGCCCTCTCCCGGGCCGCACTGGTCTCCGGGCCCGGCGACCACCCGGACGACGTCATCGACGCCGTGTTCGGGCTGGAATGGGTGGACGGGGAGACCTGGGGCGTCAAGCGCCGCCCGGCCCTGTACCCGCCGCGCAAGCGGCCCCCCTCAGAGCTGGCCCAGCTCACCGCCGCGCACCAGAAGGAGATCGCCCTCTACCGCAAGCGCACGGCCGCGCTCAGGGCCGAGCTCGCGCAACTGCGCCGGGAGGCGGGCAAGAACGGCCGGGACGCGGCTCGGTGGCGCGAGAAGGCCGAGTCCTGGCGCCGGGAGGCGGTGCGGCTGGCCAGGGAGCAGAACCGCACGGTGCTCAGACGAGCCGTCCGCCGCGTCCGCAACCTGGCCTTCCCCGACAACTAGCCCGACACGTCGGTGTCCCTCGGGTGCCGGGTGGACGCATGGACGAGATGCACGGTTCGCCGTTGAGCATCGACCAGATACCTCACACGCCCGCCGGAGGTCACCTCGTACTCCCATTGCGGAAGATCGCGTCCGCCGAGGTTCGCCACGGCCAGCCGGCCGCGGAGCCGATGTTGCCGGTCCGGATTGTCCGTGGAGAGGGGGTCGCTCCGCAGAGCCTCGAAACACCGGCGGGTGTTTCCGGAGGCCTCCGCGCACAGCGCCGCCCAGCCTTTGGCCGCCTCGTTCGTGGCGAATCGGAGACGCCATTCGTCACCGATCGAAGGAGGCGCCACATCGTCACCTCGCTTCGGGCTCACGGCGCGAGCACCTCGCCGTGGTCCTCGTCCGGCAGCGGCCGGGTGAGCCGGGCGGTCAGCGCGGGATCGGCCAGGATGCGGGCGGTGGCCCGCCATTCCGCGACGACCCTGTGCAGGGTGGCATGGACGTCCAGATCCACGGCGTCCCTCGTGGCGTCCACGAGATCCTGGACGAACTCCCGTCGTTCCTCGGCCGAGAGGTGCCGGGTCCACGAGAACACGGCGGGGAGCGCGCGCTCCACCGTCCGCGCTCCTTCGTCGCTCATGACGAGCGCCGAAAGCAGGTGAGCCACGACGCTCGCGGTCTCTTCCCTCTCCCGGTCGTGCTGGGCGGTCGTGAGGTAGAGGTCCTCGCCGTCACGCCGCCTGATGTGCACCCGATGCACGCGCGAGACGGTCTCGGCGACTTCTTTGGAATGCTTGGAGAGATCGCTGAAGGGAACCGTCGGCGTAGTCACGCGGCAAACGTTACTTCGGAACTAATTCCGAAGTCAATCGGCTATTCGTCGCCCTCCACGCGCATCACGCTCGCCACCGCGCGGACGATGTCCAGCTCGCGCAGGCCCTCCATGGTCGCCGACAGCGCGGCGTCCGTGGCGCGGTGGGAGACGATGACGAGCTGGGCGTCGTCGCCGTGGCCCTCCTGGCGGACGGTCTGGATCGACACGTCGTGCTTGGCGAACAGGTCGGCCACCCGGGCCAGCACGCCCGGCTTGTCGGTCACGTCCAGGGCCACGTGGCAGCGCGTGACGGTCTCGCCCATGGGGTGCACCGCCAGGTCCGCGTAGGTCGACTCCTCGGGACCGCGCGTCCCGGCCAGGCGGTTGCGGCCGACGGCCACCAGGTCGCCGAGCACGGCCGAGGCCGTTGGGGCGCCGCCGGCGCCCTTGCCGTAGAACATCAGCTGGCCCGCCGACTCCGCCTCCACGAAGACCGCGTTGTACGCCTCGCGCACCCCCGCCAACGGATGGGAGCGCGGGATCATCGCCGGGTGCACCCGCACCCCGAACGAGCGGCCGTCGTCGGAGCGGGCGCAGATGGCCAGCAGCTTGATGACGTAGCCCATGGCCTTGGCCGAGGCCACGTCGGTGGCGGTGATCTCGGTGATGCCCTCCCGGTGCACCTCCTCGGCGCGCACGCGGCTGTGGAAGGCGAGCCCGGCGAGAATGGCGGCCTTGGCGGCGGCGTCGAAGCCCTCGATGTCGGCCGTCGGGTCGGCCTCCGCGTAGCCGAGCGTCTGGGCCTCCTCCAGGGCGTCGGTGAAGGACGCGCCCGTGGAGTCCATCTTGTCGAGGATGTAGTTGGTGGTGCCGTTGACGATGCCGAGCACCCGCTTGACGCGGTCGCCGGCCAGCGACTCGCGCAGGGGACGCAGGAGCGGGATGGCCCCGGCCACGCTGGCCTCGAAGTAGAGGTCGCCCTTGCCGTTCCTGGCCGCCTCGTGCAGGGTGGCGCCGTCCTCGGCCAGCAGCGCCTTGTTGGCGGTGACCACCGACTTGCCCCTGGACAGGGCGGCGACGATGAGCGTGCGGGCGGGCTCGATGCCGCCGATGACCTCGATCACGATGTCGATGTCGTCGCGGGTGACCAGGGACTCGGCGTCGGTGGTCAGGAGCGCGGGGTCGACCTCGACGTCGCGCTTGCGGCCCAGCCGTCGCACGGCCACCCCGGCCAGCTCCAGGGGAGCGCCGACGCGGGCGGCCAGGTCGTCGGCCTGCTCGTGCATGAGCCTGATGACCTGCGAGCCGACGACGCCGCAGCCCAGCAGGGCCACTTTCAGCGGTTTCACAGCTGCCCCCTCAACAAGTCGTCCTCGGTCTCACCCTGCACGATCACGCGCGAGACGCCGCCGGAGACGGCGACCACGGCGGGCCTGGGCAGGTAGTTGTAGTTGTTGGCCAGCGAGCGGCAGTAGGCGCCGGTCGCGGCCACGGCGATGAGATCGCCGGGGGCCAGGTCGGCGGGCAGGTGGAAGTCCCGCACGATGATGTCGCCGCTCTCGCAGTGCTTGCCGACCAGGCGGCTGAGCATGGGCGCCGCGTCGCTGGCGCGGCTGGCCAGCACGGCGGTGTATTCGGCGCCGTAGAGCGCCGTGCGCACGTTGTCGCTCATGCCGCCGTCGACGCTCACGTAGGTGCGCAGGCCCTCGACGTCCTTGATCGTGCCGACCTCGTAGAGGGTGATGCCGCCGGTGCCGACGATCGTGCGGCCCGGCTCGACGGTCAGGCGGGGCACGGGCAGGCCCTCGTCCTGGCACACCTTGGTGACGATCTCGCGCAGGCCGTCGGCCAGCTCCTTGATGTCGGGCGCCTCGTCGCCCTCGACGTAGGCGATGCCGTAGCCGCCCCCGAGGTCCAGCTCGGGCAGCACCACGCCGTGCTCCTGCTTGATCTGGACGAGCAGCGTGGCCAGCCGCCGCGCGGCCACCTCGAACCCGGCCGTGTCGACGATCTGGGAGCCGATGTGCGAGTGCAGGCCGACGAGCTCGAGCTGCGGCAGGGCCAGGATCCGGCGCACGGCCTCCGCCGCCGCCCCCGCGCTCAGCGACAGCCCGAACTTCTGGTCGTCGTGAGCCGTGGCGATGAACTCGTGCGTGTGCGCCTCGACCCCTGTGGTCACCCTGATCATGACCTTGGGCCGCTTGCCGTGCTCCTCGGCGAGGTAGCCCAGCCTGGCGATCTCGTCGTACGAGTCGACCACGATGTGCCCGACGCCGGCCTCCAGCGCCCTGCGGAGCTCGGCCGCCGACTTGTTGTTGCCGTGCATGGTGATGCGCTCGGGCGGGAACCCGACGCTCAGCGCGACCGCCAGCTCGCCGCTGCTGGCCACGTCGAGCCCGAGGCCCTCGTCCTGCAGCCAGCGCACGATCTCCTTGCACAGGAACGCCTTGCCGGCGTAGTGGACCTCGGAGCCGGCGAACGCCGTGGCGTAGTCGCGCATGCGCGAGCGCACGTCGTCCTCGTCGACGACGTAGAGCGGCGTGCCGTGGTCGCGGGCCAGGTCGCGCACGTCCACGCCGCCGACCGTGAGCGAGCCATCGGTCCGGGTCGACGTTCGGGGCCAGATCGCGGGGTTGATCCGGTTGAGGTCGGCGGGCGCCAGCGGCGGGCGCTCGTGGGGCAGCATCTCGGCGTGCCGGTCCCCGGCGGGATGGGCGAATCGACTCACCCGATCGAGGCTATCGGAAGCGCCAGTACGCCATGACCGCGTGCCCACGTATCGAGACGCGATCAAGCCCGCGAAGGGATATTTTTACGCTTTTTCGCCGTTTGGCCGAATATTTTGTGATCTATCACAAGCGATCGGGCCCTGGCAGCACGTCGCCCACCACCTGCGCCAGCCGCACGCGCGCGGTGTGCACGGGCCCCGGCTCCTCGTCCCCGACCGGCACGGCGGAGGCCCGCTCATGGGCGTCGTGGTACGCCAGCGCCAGCCGCAGGAGGTAACTCTCCCAGCCGGGCTCCCTGCTGCCCAGCCGCCCCGGCAGCTCGGCCAGCACCCTGAGCACCCGCCGGTGGCACGGATCGTCCAGCAACCCGGGCCGGAACCCGGCCTCCGGCACCCCCAGCTGCCGCGCCCACCGCCGCACGGCGCGGGCCCGCGCGTGCCCGTAGCGCACCACGAACCCGGGGTTGTCCCAGGTGCGCGGGAAGTCCGGCCACCCGGGCTCGAAGGGGACGCGTACGGGCTCTTCCTCCAGGAGGTCCCCGGGCTCGGTCACCACGATCCGCAGGAACCCCTTGCCCCGCACCTCAACGGAGGCCACCCCGTCGAGCGCCCGCAGCCGTTCGGCGAGCGGCTCGGCGGGGACGCGCCGCCGCAGGGGGACCGCCGACACGTACCGGGCCTCCCGCTCCCACGTCCCGTCGGGCGCGGGCGGCTCCCCCAGCACCTCGGCCAGCTCCCCAGGCGTCACGGAGACGACCCTAGATGAGCGCGTGCGGCTCCGCGGAACCGTATTCGACCAGGTGGGCCGCGCCCAGGAGCCAGCGGTCCTCGTCGCGCACCCGTACGTAGCCGAACCGGTCCGCCGAGAAGACCTTGATGCCGTCCGTGCGGCACTGCCGCATGAGCACCTCGTCCCAGCCCTCGGTGAGGTCGGCGAAGCCGAGCTCCCGCAGGGCGTTACGCCTGGCCAGCAGGGTCGCCCCGGCGATCTCCGGGAGGTAGGCGTACTCGGCGTCCGGCTGCTTGAGCAGCGTGGCCTGCGGCTTGCGCAGGTGGGCGTAGAAGGCGGCCTTGCCGACGATGTCGGCGGTGCTGAACAGGAACGCCCGGCGCAGGTCCGACAGGTAGTGGGGGCCGTAGACGTCGCGCGGGTCCATGACCGCCACGAGGTCGGCCTCGCACAGGTCGATGCCCGCGTTGAGCATCGCGCCCTCGGTCATCCCGGCCGGCGGGCGGCGGTAGACGACCTCCACGTCCGGCAGCACGTCGCGGGCGCGCAGCTCCGCCTCCGGCGGCCCGATGACGATGAGCTGGTCGACGCCCGACTGCCTGGCGACCTGCGCGAGCGCGTGCTCCATCAGGTAGGGGTCGAGGATCGGCAGCATGACGGAGGTGTTGAGGGTGGCGCGCGCGCTGGGCAGGCCGATCGCGTCGAGCAGCTCGTCGATGCGCTCGCTCATCGTCCCGATCGAGTACGCCCGCCGCAGCGCCACGTGCGCCCGCCGCGAGTCCGCCTCGGTGCCGATGGGCGTGCCGCAGGCGGCGATCTCGGTCAGCCGCCACTGGGGCGTGCCCGGCGGGCAGTCGGCGGCGGCGGGCCAGCGGTAGGAGGTCAGCACGTCGGGGTAGGACAGGTGGCCGGGCAGGAGCTGGTCGAGCGTGAGGACCCGGTCGATGCGCCCCCCGGCCAGCGGCAGCGGGTTGTGCACCCGGGGCTGCACCCCGAACTGCAGCCGCGGCCAGGCCACGGTCATGTCCGTGGTGAAGCGGTGCTCGAACAGCTCGGCCGCCGCGGCGTACGCGGCCACGTCGCCCTGCGTGTGCCAGAAGACCGTGCGGATGCCGCGCTCGGCGCACCAGGCCAGCAGCGCCCTGAGGCCCTCGCCCGGCTCACCGGTGATCTCCTCGGCCCACGGGCCCTGCGTGACGGACTCGACGACCAGCAGGTGGGGCACCTCAAGAGGGAGCACCCTGAAGAAGTCGCGGGGCGTGAAGCCGGTCGTCTGCCGCCACTCGTAGCGCAGCAGCGCCTCGACGTGCGGGTCGGCGATCACCGCGGCCGTCAGGTGCGGGCGCGTGTTGGGGCCGGTCGGCACCCGGAACGGCTTGAGCTTGAACGAGGCGCCCCCGAGCGTCCTGGTGGTACTGGTGGCCTGGAACGCCGCCCCGGGGCGCTCCTCCTTGGCCTTGGCGGCGGCCACGGGCCTGCGCTTGGGCGCGGTGGGTCGCTTGACCGGCTTGGCGGCGCCCCTGAGGCCCCTGGCCAGCCGCACCGGGTTGCTCTTGCCGCTCTTGATGGCGTCGCCGAGGCGGTTCCAGCGGGCGACCTTGATGGAGGACAGCTTCCAGTTGGCCACCTCGGCCTGGAAGCGCTGCTCGGCCAGCTCCTTGCGCAGCCTGTCGGCGGCGGCCTGCTCGGCCTCGAGCCGCTCCTCGGCCTCGCTGAGCTGCTCGGCCAGGGTCCTGGCCTCCTCCGCGCTCTGCTCGGCCGCGGCCAGCTTGGCCTGCGCGGCGTCCAGCAGCCTGGCCAGCTCCGCGGCACGCCCGGCCTGGGAGATAGCCTCCCGCAACGCCCGACGCGTGCTCTCAAGCTCTGTAGACAAGTGGACCTCCGCTCTCTCAGCCCGGCAAAGGATACTCTTTTGCGGGAAGCGTCTCGAAGGGATGAGATCCGGTGCAGTTCAACGTAAGGCCCTACATCTGTGGCGCTCTCGGCCGGATCGACACCGCCATGCTCGGCAAGCTGACGGCCGCCGGGCCAAAGGTCCGGCCGGCGCTGCAGACGGCCGAGGCGGCGCTGTTCAGCTCCACGCCGCTGCCGCCCTACCAGCGGGCCGACGGGTCGTTCGCGTTCGCCTGGGGCGAGCGCAGGCCCAAGGCCGCCGACGAGTGGATCTCGATCGCGGAGACGTACGAGACGCCGGGGCTGATCGGCGACGGTCGGCGGGTGACGCTGCACACGGGCGCGCTGGGCCTGGTGGACGTCTACTACGTGCACCACGGCGACGCGGTCTACTTCTCGTCCCTGATCCAGCCCCTGCTGAGCCTCGTGCCCATCGAGATCGACTGGTCGGCGTGGGCCTCGATCCTGCAGGTGACGTTCCCGCTGGGCGAGGCGACCCCGTACACCGGGGTCAAGCGGCTGCCGGGATCGAGCGCGCTGGTGTTCGAGCACGACCGGGTGGCCACCGAGCGCAGGCTGCCGCGCTGGCTGCGTACCGAGCCCTACGAGGCGTGGATCAGCCCCGGGGAGATCGTCGAGCTGCTGCACCGCGTCTACGAGGACTACGACGGGCGCAAGCTGCTGGTGCCGGTCAGCGGCGGCTACGACTCGCGGCTGCTGGCGAGCGTCGCCAAGGCGCGCGGGGCGGACGTGGAGTCGTGGACGACCAGCCCCGACGACGGCACCGACACCGACATCGCGTTCGCCAGGTCGATCACCAGAGAGCTGGGCATCCCGCACCGGGTGATCACCCAGGACGCCGCCGACTACCCGGCCGACGCGGTGGAGGTGGCGCGCCGGCTCGAATACCTGACACCGCACCACGCCTGGTACGCCCCCTTCGCAAAGGAGGTGCACGGCGCGGGCCGGATCCTGGTGGACGGGCTGGCCGGCGGGCCGCTGCTGAAGAACTTCATGGTCAGCGGGGCCGCGCTGGAGGCCAGGACGCAGGCCGAGCGCTCCGCGGCCGTGCTGGCCTCGCTGTCGCTCGGGCAGCCCGCGCAGCCGTTCCTGTCCAAGGCCGCGGCGCAGTGGATGGAGGAGACCGTACGCGAGCAGTTCGCGGCCGCCACCTCCATGCTCCACGGACACCGGGCCGAGCTGTCGCTGTCGGTGCTGCACACCAGGACCGTGCGGGGCATCGCGCGCTCGGCGGTCAACCTGGTGGGGCCGGAGGCGTCGTTCGCGGCGCCGTTCATCCATCCGGAGTTCTTCGACGCCGCGCTTTCCGTCGGTGTGGCGCGCAAGGACAAGGGCCGCTTCTACCGCGAGGTGCTGCACGCGGCCAATCCCCGCGTCGCCGCGCTGCCGTCCACGAATGTCATCAAGCAGCCCCTTCAGCGCGTGCCGCTGCGGTCAACTGCGGGGCCTGCCCGAAATTATTCGCACCGCATGCTGGAGACCTTGGTGAACCGCGTGCCGGGGTTGTTGTCGGACGAGTTGCATGAGGTGGTCGCCGGCGGGCCGGACGCGCTGACCAGGTTCAACGGGTGGAACGACCGCTTCTGGGTGCGCGGTCTGGTGCTGTTCGGGCTCTGGCTGAGCGACTTCGAGAACGACCTCTCGGACCTGGCCACACCTTTTTAGTGAACTCTGGGTAACAGGGCGATTACATACGGATCTCGCGGGTATTAACCGTCGCACAGCAGAAGCGGGTTCCGGAAAGCCAACGGGCTGGTAGTGTTCGGCCCGTAAGCGCCGCACAAACGGGCACCAGATCACAAATCCGGTCTCGTTCGAGGGCATGGAGTTCGCAGGGATGACGACTCCACGCGGCGCGGTCACCAGATAACAACGCCGGGGCAACCGGTGACTTCGTCCTGCCCACATCTCTTCCTGTGAGCGACATCATGATCAACGCATCCCCAACGCCGGAGCCGATCTCCGAGGCCTTCGTCTCGGAAGACCCGGCCTGGTACAAGCGGGCGGTGTTCTACGAGGTTCTCGTCCGGGGGTTCAAGGACTCCAACGGCGACGGCACCGGCGACCTGCGCGGTCTCATCGAGAAGCTCGGGTACCTCGAGTGGCTCGGCGTGGACTGCCTGTGGCTGCTGCCCTTGTACGAGTCGCCGCTGCGCGACGGCGGATACGATATTTCGGACTACATGAAGATCCTCCCGGATTTTGGGGATTTGGGAGACTTCGTCCAGCTGATCGAGGCGGCGCACGAGCGTGGCCTGCGGATCATCACCGATCTCGTGATGAACCACACCAGTGACCGGCACCCCTGGTTCCAGGCGTCCCGGCACGACCCCGAGGGGCCGTTCGGCGACTTCTACGTGTGGTCCGACCACCCCGGTGGCTATCCCGACGCGCCGATCATCTTCATCGGCGCCGAGGAGTCCAACTGGACCTACGACCCGGTGCGCAAGCAGTACTACTGGCACCGTTTCTTCCATCACCAGCCGGACCTGAACTATGACAACCCGGCGGTGCAGGAGGCCATGCTGGAGGTGCTGCGGTTCTGGCTGGACCTGGGCATCGACGGCTTCCGGCTGGACGCGGTCCCCTACCTGTTCGAGCGCGAGGGCACCGCGTGCGCCGGGCTGCCGGAGACGCACGCGTACCTGAAGAAGATCCGCGCGGAGGTGGACCGCCTCTACCCGGACCGGGTGCTGCTGGCCGAGGCCAACGGCTGGCCGGAGGACGTGGTCGAATACTTCGGCGACCCCACCACGGGCGGCGACGAGTGCCACATGGCCTTCCACTTCCCGCTGATGCCGCGCATCTACATGGCGGTCAAGAAGGAGACCCGCGAGCCGATCTCCGAGATCATGTCGCTCACGCCCAAGCTGCCGGAGACCGCGCAGTGGGGCATCTTCCTGCGTAACCACGACGAGCTCACGCTCGAGACGGTGACCGAGGAAGAGCGCGACTACATGCACAAGGAATATGCCAAGGACCCGCGCATGCGGGCGTACCTGGGCATCCGCCGGCGCCTGGCCCCGCTGCTGGACAACGACCGGGACCGGATCGAGCTGTTCACGGCGCTGCTGCTGTCGCTGCCGGGCTCGCCGGTGATCTACTACGGCGACGAGATCGGCATGGGCGACAACATCTGGCTGGAGGACCGCGACTCGGTCCGCACGCCGATGCAGTGGAGCCCCGACCGCAACGCCGGGTTCTCCTCGGCGGACCCGGGCCGCCTCTACCTGCCGGCGGTCATGGACCCGATCTACGGCTACCAGGCGGTCAACGTGGAGGCCCAGCAGCGCCACGAGGGGTCGCTGCTCCACTTCACCCGCAAGATGCTGGAGATCCGGCGCAGGCACCCGGTGTTCGGCATCGGGGCGTACACGGAAATGTGGTCGTCGAACCCCAGCGTGCTCACGTACGTGCGCGAGGACCGCGACGACGTGATGCTGTGCGTGAACAACCTGTCGAAGTTCCCGCAGCCGGTGGAGCTGGACCTGCGCCGCTTCGAGGGCATGACCCCGGTCGAGGCGCGGGGCGGGGTGCCCTTCCCGTCGATCGGGGAGCTGCCCTACCTGCTCACGCTGCCGGGGCACGGCTTCTACTGGTTCGCGCTGAAGAAGCCGGAGCCGGAGAGCCTCAGCGAGAGGTGACGGGCACCTGGGCACGGGCCGCGCGGCGCGCCGGGATGAGCGCGACGGCGAGGGCCGTGCCCACGGCCACCAGCACGGCCACCGTGAGCGTCATCGGCGACGGCGCGCGGCCGATGCCCGTGCCGACGCCGCTGGTGTGACCCTGCAGGTCGATCAGCCAGGTGACGACGGACACGCCCACCGCGGCGCCCACCCCCACACCCAGCACCACCAGCAGCCCCGTGCCGGTCACGAGCGTGGCCATGACCTGGCGCGGGGTCAGCCCCATGGCCTTGAGCACGGCCAGGTCGAAGGCGTGGTCGCGCAGGCCGAGCGCGCTGGCGGTGAGCAGGTTGGCCAGGCCGATCAGGGTCAGTACGACGATCAGCGCCACGATCACCACCCTGATGACCGCCAGCCGGTCGGCCGGGTTGACCGCGGCCTGCACGTCCAGGCCCTCGCGCGACTCGGCCAGCAGCCGGCCGCTCACCTCGGCCCGGTCGGCGCCCGGCTTGAGCGCCAGCGCGTAGAACTCCGGCGGCACCGAGTCCTTGGCCGCCAGGCTGTCGAGCCCCACCGAGAGCACCTCGCCGTCCTGCTCGGGCTCGACGGTCCTGCCGACGATCCGGACGATCAGCGGGGTGCCGCCCACGGTGAGCCGCACCCGGTCGCCGATCTTGAGCCCGAGCAGGTCGAGCAGCCCCTGGCCGGCGACCGCCTCGCCCTGGCGGGTGTACATGCGGCCCTCGACCACGGGGAACGGGTACGGCTGCGTCGAGCTGCCGAGCGCCCGCACCCTGACCGAGCGGGCCTCGCCCGGTGCCAGCGCGTTCACGTCGGTGCCCGGGTAGACGGAGGCCACGTCCCTGTCCCGCCGGACGGCCCGCTCCGCCTCCACGGCGTCCAGCTTGCCCGGCCGGACGTAGAGGGCGGCGTGCTGGCCCACCTGCTCGGGGTGGGCCAGGAAGTTGTCCAGCGTGGCCCACACGCCGAGCCCGATGGTGATCATCATCATCGGCACGGCCAGGCCGAACGCCGTCAGGAACGCCGGCACCCGGCGGGTGAAGGCGTCTCTGGTGCCCAGGACGAGGGCGGGCGGGAGGCGTACGAGGAGGGCCAGCCGGGCCAGCCTGGACAGGTGTCCGCGCGGTGGCGCGGAGGGCACGTCGGGGATCGGCGGCGTGCGGCCGCCCCGCCAGGCGGGGATCCCGACGGCGGCCAGCACCACCAGGGCCGTGCCCGCGACGATGGCCAGCACCGGGATCGGCGCCACCGAGGTCGCGCCGAGCATCGCCGCCATCACGCTCCACCCGGCCAGGGCGCCGATCGCGACGCCCAGCAGCCCGAGCGCGCCGTGCTCGACCAGCAGCAGCAGCGCGACCTGGCCCCTGGTGAAGCCCATGGACTTGAGCGTGGCCAGGTCGCGGAGCTGGCCGAGCACCCGGCCGCCGGCCGCGTTGGCCAGCGCGAGTGCGGCGGCCACGAGCCCGACCACGCCGAACAGCGCCAGCAGCGTGCCCAGCAGCCGGTTGTCCAGCTCCATGGCGGCCCTGACCTCGCGCCAGGTGTAGACACGCTGGAGCCGGTCCTCCAGCATCACGACCACGCGCTGGGAGACGACCTGCGAGGCCTCCGGGTCGGCCAGGCGCAGCCCGGTCACCCACTCGCTGCGGCCTAGCATGGGCTCGACGCGGTCGAGCATGGCGGGCAGCACGTAGGCCAGGCCCGGTGTCCATTCGGGGTAGAAGCCCTGGTCGGCGGTGTCGGCGATGCCGCGTACGTAGAGGGTGTGGCGCTCGCCGCTGAGCGCGATGATCGTGAACGGCGCGCCGATCCTGAGCCCCAGGGCGGCTGCGAAGGAGCGCTCGACGACCACCCCGTCGGGCTGGGCGGGGTCGAGCCACCGGCCCTCGGCCACCACGGGATGCGCCACCTGCGGCGGCGCGGCCGGCATCGCGCGCAGCGCGGCCGGGTCCTTCCGGCCGTTCTGGGCCACGGTCACGGGCGCCGACCGGTAGGGGCCCGCGGTCTGCGTCACGCCGTCGATGTCGCCCAGGGCCACCTGGGGGCTGTGGTTGGTGTGCAGCCAGACGTGGGCGCCGTCGGTCTGGGCGGACAGGCTCCGCCACGGGTTGGTGCCGTCTTCCAGCAGGGTCGCCGCGGTGATGAGCGCGGCCACGATCCCGGCCACGGCCAGCACGGTCAGCACCGCCTGGCCCTTCCTGGCCCGCAGATCGGCCTTGATCCACCGGCTCCCGGCCAGCGAAGCGCTCATCGGAGGTCGATCACCTCGCCGGCCGTACGGGTGCGGCGGCGCGCGATGCGCCCGTCGTCCACGATCTGCCCGTCGAACAGCGACACCAGCCGGTCGGCCAGGCTCGCCACGCGGGCGTCGTGGGTGACCATGACGATCGTCTGACCCTCCTTGTGGACCTTGCCGAGCAGGCTCAGCACATCGCGCGTGTTGCGGCTGTCGAGGTTGCCCGTGGGCTCGTCGGCCAGCAGCAGGCTGGGCTGGTTGGCCAGCGCCCTGGCCAGCGCGACCCGCTGCTGCTCGCCGCCGGAGAGCTGGGCGGGGGCGGCGTCGGCCCGGTCGGTCAGGTTGAGCGCCGCCAGCAGGCTCTCCCGCCGCTCGCGGGCCACCTTGGGCGAGGCCCCGCCCAAGAGCGCAGGTAGCTCGACGTTGTCGCCGACGGTCATGTTGGCGACCAGGTTGAAGAACTGGAAGACGAACCCGATCTTCTTGCGCCGCAGCAGCGCCCACGCGCTCTCGGAGAGCGTGTCCACCCGCTTGTCGTCGAGCCAGATCTCGCCGCTGGTCCGGGCGTCGAGACCGCCCAGCATGTGGACGAGCGTGGACTTCCCCGAGCCGGACGGCCCCATGATCGCGACGAACTCGCCCGGCTCGACCTGCAGGTCCACGCCGCGCACGGCAGGCACGGGGACCGCACCATCCTGGTAGATTTTGACCAGATTGACCGTTTTCACAACCGCGCTCATGCCAGATCCTCCTGGCATCGCTCGAGCCAGTCAAGATCCGCCTGCAGGTGCAGCATGGCTCCCTCGATGAGCAGCATCGCGACCCGGTCGGTCGGCGGCGTGCGGGCGAGGAGGTCGTTGAGATCGCCCATGAGCGACAGGTAGTGGCGGCGCTGCCGGCTGATCAGCGCCATCCGGTCGGCGATGCCGGTCAGCGGCGCGAGCACCAGCTTCATGAAGAACTCGTCGCGCACCCTGGGACCCTCGGTCGGCTCGTCGACCCAGGTCATGAGCACGTCGCGGCCCTTGGCGGTCAGGTAGTAGACCTTCTTGTTGGGCCGGTTGGACTGCTCCACGTCCACGGCCCTGACCAGGCCGTCCTTCTCCAGCCTGCCGAGCGTGACGTAGATCTGCCCGATGTTGGGCGAGGGATAGGCGCTGCCGAAGGTCTGCTCCAGCGCCTGCTTGAGCTCGTAGCCGTGGGCCGGCTCCTTCGCCAGGAGCGCCAGCAGGTGAAGCCGCACCGCCCCACCTCCCCGCTCATGTTACGTAGGCGTTACGCAGTTTTCCGTTGACCTTCACATTACAGGTGTGCATAACATGAATGCATCTACCTAACACGTATGTAAACCGAGCTGAACACGGAGGAAACAGGGTGCTTCGCCTGTTGCCGGTCCTTCTGGCCGTAACCCTGGCGGCCGGATGCGCGGCGGCGGGCGACGAGGGCGGCGGCGAGACGGGAACGGGCGGAACCGGGCCCATCACGTTCGCCACCGGACGCGACACCACGGCGTACCTGCAACCCCTGCTGGATCGCTGGAACCAGGCCCACCCGGCCGAGAAGGTGACGCTGCTGGAGCTGCCCGAGGCCGCGGACGAGCAACGCGCTCAGATCGCGGCCAACCTGCAGGCCCGGAGCAACCGCTACGACGTGCTCGGGCTCGACGTGGTGTGGACCGCCGAATTCGCGGAGAACGGCTGGATCATCCCCCTGGAGCGCGGGTTGTTCCCGCTCGACAGGTTCCTGCCGCCGGTCGTGGAGACGGCGATCTACAAGGGCAAGCTCTGGGCCGTCCCGTACACGAGCAACGCGGGGCTGCTCTACTACCGGACCGACCTGGTCAGGAAGCCGCCACAGACGTGGGCCGAGCTTCGCGACCAGTCACGCGAAATACGGAAAAAGCACAACATAGGAGGCTATGCCGGGCAGTTCTTGGCCTACGAGGGGCTCACGGTCAACTTCTCCGAGGCCGTGCAGTCGGCCGGGGGGCAGATCGTCAGCCACGACGGCACCGAGGTGGCCCTCGACCCCGCCAAGGCCGAGATCGCGCTCGACTTCCTGCTCCAGGGGCTGCGCGAGGGCTGGATCCCCAAGGAGTCGCTGAGCTACAAGGAGGAAGAGTCTCGCCTGGCCTTCCAGGAGGGCGAGCTGGCCTTCGCCCGCAACTGGCCGCACGCGTACGGACCGGCCAAGGCCGAGCTGGGCGACAAGCTGGGCGTGACCCGGCTGCCCGGCCTCGACGGGCCCGGCTCCAGCACGCTGGGCGGCGCGAACCTGGCGATCAGCGCCTACTCCAAGCACCAGCACACCGCCCAGGAGTTCATCCGCTATTTCACGAGCCTGGAGAACGAGCGCCGGGTCCTCACCGAGGGCTCGTTCCCGCCCGTGTGGACCGAGCTCTACGACGACCCCGACCTCATCAAGCGCTTCCCCTACCTGCCCGTGCTCAAGGAGAGCATCCTCGCCGCCAAGGCACGGCCGGTGAGCGCCAACTACAACCAGCTGAGCCTGGTGATCGCCAGTTCGGTCGCCAAGGCGCTCGGCAGTCCCACCCCCGAGGCCGCCGCCGATGTCGCGGCCTCCATGAAATCCGAACTCGAAGAAATCATCAGAACCCAGTGAGGCAGCCATGCGAAAAGGCAGTGCAGCAGCGATCCTGGCCGGGCTCGCGGTAGCCGTCGCCGCCTGCGGTAACGCGCCGACGACGACCGAGCCCACCGCGTCGCAGTCGGCGCCGGCGTCCGGTGCCGCGAAGACGCTCCAGGGCGTGAAGCTCGAGGTAGCCGCCAAGTGGACCGGCGCCGAGCAGAAGAACTTCGAGCAGGTGCTCAAGGCTTTCTCCGACAAGACGGGTGCCGAGGTCACGTACGCCTCCACCGGTGAGGACACCGGTGCCTACCTCGGCCCGCGCATCCAGGGCAAGAACCCGCCGGACGTCGCGATCCTGCCGCAGCCGGGCCTGGTGCAGCAGTACGTCGACCAGGACGCGCTCAAGCCGCTGACCCCCGACGTGATCAAGGAGATCGACGCCAACTACACGCCGTACTGGAAGGAGCTCGGCTCCGTCGAGGGCCAGGTGTACGGCGTGCTGGTCAAGGCCGCGCACAAGTCGCTGGTCTGGTACCGGTCACAGGCGTTCGAGGACGCGGGCGTGCAGCCCCCGACGAACTGGGACGAGCTGGTCAAGGCCGCGCAGACGATCGCCGACTCCGGCACGCCGCCGTTCTCGTTCTGCGGCGCCTCCGGCTGGACGCTGACCGACCTCTTCGAGAACGTCTACCTGTCCACCGCGGGGCCGGAGAACTACGACAAGCTCTCCAAGCACGAGATCCCGTGGACCGACCCCACCGTGGCCACGGCGCTGGAGAAGATCCAGCAGATCGCGGCCAAGCCGGAGTTCCTGGTCGACGGCACCTCGGGCACCATGCAGACCGACTTCCCCAGCTGCGTGAGCAAGGTCTACGGCACGGACAAGGCCGCCATGGTCATCGAGGCCGACTTCGTGGCCGTCGAGGCCGACCAGTCGGGCGCCAAGCTCGGCGAAGAGGCGAAGTACTTCCCGTTCCCCAAGGCCGGTGACACCGCTCCGGTCGTGCTCGGCGGCGACGTGGCCGTGGCCATGAAGGACTCCCCCGGCGCCATGGCGCTGGTGCAGTTCCTGGCCTCCAAGGAGGGCGGCGAGATCTGGGCCAAGCTCCCCGGCTACCTGTCGCCCAACAAGAACGTCTCCCCTGACAACTACCCGGACGAGCTGACCAAGCAGCTCGGCCAGACGATCGTCTCGGCCGGCGACGCTGTCCGCTACGACATGTCCGACCTGGCGCCGAGCGCGTTCGGCGGCACCGACGGCAAGGGCGAGTGGAAGGTACTGCAGGACTTCCTGCGCGACCCGAGTGACGTCAAGGGCACCCAGACCGCTCTCGAAGCCGAGGCCAAGAAGGCCTGGAAGTAAAGAGGTAAGGCCGTGACCGAACGGTTGGACGGCCGGCAGGATCCGCCCGCGGAGACCGCGGGCGGGCCCTCGACCGGACCGGCTGATACCCCCCGTACGAGAAGACGCCTCGGCCCCTCGCCGGCGGTCGCCATCGCCTTCCTCCTCCCGGCGGCGCTGCTGCTGGGCATCTGGGTGGTCTATCCGATCGTCTACTCCATCTTCCGGAGCCTGTTCGACTCTGCGGGCGACGGATTCGTGGGGCTGGGCAACTACATCTCGATCTTCACCGATCAGGGCATGCTCACCACGATCCGCAACAACCTCATCTGGGTGGTCGTCGCGCCGATCGTGGTCACCACGCTGGGCCTGATTTTCGCGGTGCTCACCGAGCGCATCAAATGGGCGACGGCGTTCAAGCTGATCGTGTTCATGCCGATGGCCGTCTCGCTGATGGCGGCCGGCGTGATCTTCCGCCTCGTCTACGAGGAGAACCCGGACCGGGGCCTGGCCAACGCCGTCCTCACCACCGTCCACGACACGTTCTCCTCCTCTCAGGGCTACCCGGAGGCCCGGCCGCGCGAGGGCGATCAGTCGCCGGTCGCCGCCCAGGACGGCGCGGTCGTCACCAAGCAACCCGCCCAGGCGGGCCAGCCGGTGCTGATCCCGATCGTGGGCGTCAAGCCGGAGGTCATGCCGCCCAACGCCCAGACGGCGCGGCCCCCGGCGACGGGGGCCGGTCTGTCCGGGACCGTGTGGTTCGACTTCACACCGGGAGGCGGCGGGCAGAGCGGCGCGGTGGACGGCACCGAGAAGGGCCTGCCCGGCATGACCGTCGAGGCGGTCCAGAACGGCCAGGTCGCCGAGACGACCACGACGGCCGACGACGGCTCGTTCCGCTTCGACGGCCTGCCCGCGGGCTCCTACGTCGTACGGCTCCCGCAGGCCAACTTCGAGGCCTCGTACGGCGGGCTGACCTGGCTCGGCCCGACGCTCATCACCCCCGCGATCATCGGCGCGTTCGTCTGGGTGTGGGCCGGGTTCGCCATGGTGCTGATCGCAGCCGGTCTCGCGGCGATCCCGCGGGACGCGCTGGAGGCGGCCCGCATCGACGGCGCCACGGAGTGGCAGGTGTTCCGCAGGATCACGGTGCCGCTGCTGTCGCCGGTGCTGCTCGTCGTCTTCGTGACGATGATCATCAATACGCTGAAGGTGTTCGACCTGGTCTTCATCATCGCGCCGGCCTCGGTCCAGCCGCAGGCGAACGTGGTCGCGCTGGAAATGTGGCGCGTGTCGTTCGGCGGCGGGAACAACCAGGGCCTGGGCAGCGCGCTGGCCATCTTCCTGCTCATACTGGTCCTCCCCTTCATGATCATGAACATCCGCAGGTTCAGGAGGGAAGACACATGACCACGGCAACGGCTACGGCGCCGACCGGGCTGGAGTCCGGAACGCCGCGCAGGGGCCTGGCGAGCAGGATCGTCGATCGCATCGGCAGCGGCGCGGTCCAGGTGATCATGGTGCTGCTCGGCCTGTTCTGGCTGGTGCCCACGCTGGGCCTGCTGGTCGTCTCCATGCGCACCACGCAGGTCAACAACGCCGAGGGCTGGTGGACGGTCTTCACCAAACCGGCCGAGCTGACCATCCAGAACTACGCCAACCTGCTGGGCAGCGGCTTCTCCGCGTCCTTCTGGAACACCGTGCTGATCACGGTGCCGACCACGCTCCTGGTGATCGGCATCGCGGCGATGGCGGGCTACGCGTTCGCCTGGATGGACTTCCCCGGCCGGGACCTGTCCTTCCTGGTCGTCGTCGGGCTGCTGATCGTGCCGATCCAGATCGCGCTGATCCCCGTCGCCTCCCTCTACGGAGGGGCCGGGATCTTCGGCTCGATCCCCGGGGTGGTGCTGTTCCACGTGGCGTTCGGCCTGCCGTTCGCGATCTTCCTGCTGCGGAACTTCTTCGTCGGCATCCCGTCCTCGCTGCTGGAGGCGGCGCGCATGGACGGGGCGTCGGAGTGGAAAATCTTCGTGTCGGTGGTCTTCCCGCTGGGCAAGCCCGCCATCGCCTCGCTGGGCATCTTCCAGTTCCTGTGGGTGTGGAACGACATGCTCATCGCGCTGGTCTTCGCCGACACCGGCAACCAGCCGATGACCAAGTATCTGCAGTCTCAGATGCGGCAGTTCGGGTCGAACGTCGACATCCTGTCGTCCGGCGCGTTCATGTCGCTGATCATCCCGCTGATCCTGTTCTTCGCGTTCCAGCGGTACTTCGTGCAGGGCATGATGTCCGGCTCCGTGAAGTAGGTGAGCTGACGGGCGCCCGCCTTCCCGAGGGGGGCATGCGGGCGCCCGCCGTAACGCCTGGTCACGTGTATTCGATGATTCTTCATGAAGCGTCTCCTCGCCCTCACCGCAGCAGCCTTCATCTCGTTACCCCTCACTCCTGCCCCAGCCATCGCCACTGGCACCGACCCCGCCATCCAGTCGCACGGCACGCCGGGCGCCCCGGGCGCCGGTGACCCGTACTTCCCCGACCAGGGCAACGGCGGCTACGACGCCGGCCACTACGACCTCTCGCTCGACTACGAGCCCTCCTCCGGGCGCCTGTCCGGCGTCGCGCGGATCTCCGCCCGGGCCACGCAGGAGCTGAGCCGCTTCAACCTCGACCTCGTCAGCACGCTGTCCGTGCGGTCGGTGACGGTGGACGGCCGGACCGCCTCCTACACGCAGGGCGGCTCCGAGCTGGTGGTCACCCCCGCCAGGGCGCTCGGCGCGGGACGCGGCTTCTCGGTCGTGATCAGGTACGACGGCCGCCCCGTCCACGTCGTCGACCCCGACGGCTCCGTGGACGGGTGGATCAAGACCAGCGACGGCGTGTACAACGCCAACGAGCCCCAGGGCGCGATGACCTGGTTCCCCGGCAACCACCACATGACGGACAAGGCCACCCACCGGTTCACGGTGACCGTGCCGAGCACCCGGGTCGCGGTGGCCAACGGCGACCTGGTGGCCAAGGTGCCGAAGGGCGGGCGGACGACGTACGTGTGGGACTCCCGTGAACCGATGGCCAGCTACCTGGCCACGGTGTCGATCGGGAAGTTCGAGCTCGCCGACTCCCGGATCGGCGGCTACCGGGTGACCACCGCCGTGGATCCCAAGCTGGCCGGCGACGCCGCGGGCTTCCCCGATCGGCATCCTCCGGTGCTCGACTACTTCAGCTCGATCTTCGGCCCGTACCCGTTCTCCTCGACCGGCGGCATCGTGGACCACGCGCCGGAGGTCGGCTACGCGCTGGAGACGCAGACCCGGCCCATCTACCCGCGGGTGCCCAGCGAGTCGCTGCTCGCGCACGAGCTGGCCCACCAGTGGTTCGGCGACTCGGTGACGCCGACGTTGTGGCGCGACATCTGGCTCAACGAGGGCTTCGCCACGTACGCCGAGTGGCTGTGGGCCGACAAGCTCGGCACCCGTACCGTGCAGGCAGCCTTCGACCAGGCGTACGCGACGGCGGCCGAGGACGAGTTCTGGCAGACCCCGACCGCCGACCCGGGCGGCCCGGAGAACCTCTTCCACGACCCCGTCTACGACCGCGGCGCGATGACCCTGCACGTGCTGCGGCGCGAGGTGGGCGACGACGCGTTCTTCGCGATCCTGCGGGCGTGGGCGGGCGAGCACAAGTACGGCAACGCCGACACCGCCGCCTTCATCGCCCTGTCGGAGCGCGTGTCGGGCAGGCAGCTCGACGCCCTCTTCGACGCCTGGCTCTTCAAGCCCGGCAAGCCGTCGTTGTGATCATTCTGGTACGGCTTGGACCGACGTTTCGGCCGCAAGCCGTACCAGACCTGGCTAAGCTCAACGGCCATGGCCGGTCTTCCACTGAACGAAGTCGTCGAAGCCGGATGGGCCCGTGCACTGGAGCCCGTCTCCGAGCAGATCTCCCAGATGGGCGACTTCCTGCGCAAGGAAATCGCCGAAGGCAGGCAATACCTGCCGGCCGGCGCGCACGTCCTGCGTGCGTTCAACCAGCCCTTCGACGAGGTCAAGGTGCTCATCGTGGGCCAGGACCCCTACCCCACCCCGGGGCACCCCGTCGGGCTGTCGTTCTCCGTCGCCCCCGACGTGCGCCCGCTGCCGGGCAGCCTGGTCAACATCTACAAGGAGATGGAGAGCGACCTCGGCCTGCCCCGGCCCGCCAACGGCGACCTGACGCCGTGGGCCGAGCAGGGCGTCCTGCTGCTCAACAGGGTGCTCACCGTGATGCCCGGCAAGCCGGCCTCCCACCGTGGCAAGGGCTGGGAGCAGGTCACCGAGCAGGCCATTCACGCCCTCGTGGCGCGTGACAAGCCGATGGTGGCGATCCTGTGGGGCCGCGACGCCCGCAACCTGGCGCCCATGCTGGGCAGCGTGCCGCGCATCGAGTCCGCCCACCCCTCCCCGCTGTCGGCGCGCAGCGGCTTCTTCGGCTCACGGCCGTTCAGCCGCGCCAATGAACTGCTGATCCAGCAAGGCGCCGCACCTGTCGAGTGGAAGCTGCCCTAGCATCGTCGCCATGAGTGATGAACCGAAGTTCCTGCGTCTCACGGTCGAGCTGACCGTCGAGGTGCTCGACATGGACGCGCTGCAGGCGGCGGCGCTGGCTGAGATCAGGCACCCCGACGCCGATCTCACCGAAGAGGAGCGCACGGAGCAGGCCGAGCTGGTCGCCTCCGACGACAGCGGCGCCTCCGCGCTGCAGTGGCTGATCGAGCCCGACCACGTGCTGCAGCTCGTCGACCACATCACCGAGATCGAGCCTCGCGAGGCCGTGCTCGGTGTGGAGCCCTCCGAGGGGCCGAGCGAGGAAGAGGACGACGAGCACGAGCACCACTGACATACGGCGACGGCCACGGCGTTCTCCTACGTCGTGGCTTTTCGCTGTCCTGACCCCGGTGCCGTACACCTCGCGCCGGTGAAGATCGCGCTGGTTAGGATCGGAACCCTCCGGCCAACGCGAGAGGACATCCGATGATCGTCGCATTTTCCATCACCCCGCTGGGCGTCGGCGAAGGGGTCGCCGAGCCCGTCGCCCGCGCCGTCAAGGTCGTCCGCGAGAGCGGGCTGCCGAACCGGACGGACGCCATGTTCACCACGGTCGAGGGCGAGTGGGACGAGGTGATGGACGTGGTCAAGCGGGCCGTGGACGCCGTGGCGGAGGTCGCTCCCCGGGTGAGCCTGGTGCTGAAGGCCGACCTGCGGCAGGGCGTCACCGACGGCATGACGTCCAAGCTCGAATCCCTGGAGCGCCACCTCCCCTGAACCCTCTGCCCCCGGGGGCTCTCTCGCCAAATTCGAGATATATCTTGACCGTCTCCGAGGACGCGACATATCGTGTCTATCGTCACTGACGCGATAGTACGCGTTCTCGGAGGTGGGGTCCAATGGAGCAAGAGCGAGTGCCGGTCCTGGTGGTCGGCGGCGGTTACGCGGGGCTGAGCGCCGCGACCCTGCTGGCCTGGCGCGAGGTGCCCGTCATGCTGGTCGAGCGGCACCCGAGCACCTCCGTCCAGCCCAAGGCGTTCGGGGTCGGCCCGCGGGCGGTCGAGCTGCTGCGGCCGGTGCCGGGGATCGAGGATCAGCTCGCGGGCATCTGGGCGGGCATCGGCGAGAACATGCGCATCGCGATCGCCAAGGACCTGGCCGACCCCGATCCACACATGATCATCAGTGACGAGAAGGAGGAGTTCGCCTTCCTGGCCGGCCTCACGCCCGCCGCGATGGTCGGCGCGCCCCAGGCCGAGATCGAGCGGGTGCTGCGGGTCAAGGCCGAGGAGCTGGGCGCCGACCTGCACTTCTCCACCGAGCTGGTCTCGCTGGAGCAGGACGAGGACGGCGTGACGGCGTGGATCCGCGGCAAGGACGGCGACCGGCTCGTGCGGGCCGACTACGTGGTGGCCGCCGACGGCTACCGCAGCCCGCTGCGGCAGTCCCTCGGCGTGCCCACCTCGGGCGTGGGCGAGGTGGGCCAGATGTGCTCGATCATGTTCGACGCCGACCTGTCCGGGCTGGTCCGGGAGCGCGAGGTCACGCTCTGGTACCTGCAGAACGAGTCCTTCACCGGCGTGATCGTGACCGGCACCGGGGTCGGGGCGCACGTGCTCGGCGTCAACCTCGCGGCGGGCCAGAGCGCGGCCGACTTCACCGGTGAGCGCTGCGTCGAGCTCGTACGCCGGGGGACGGGCCGGCCCGACCTGGACGTGCGGGTGCTCGACAAGGCGACGTTCGGGATCGCGCACGTGCTCGCGGGGTCGTACCGGGCGGGGCGGGTGTTCTTCGCGGGGGACGCGGCCCACACCATGCCGCCCACCGGCGGGCAGGGCGGGAGCACGGCGCTCCAGGACGGGTGCGACCTGGCCTGGCGGCTGTGGCTGGTGCTCACGGGGCAGGCCGGGCCGGACTTCCTGGACACGTACGACGCCGAGCGCCGGCCGATCGGGGCGCTGACGGCCGACGCGCAGCTCGCCAACCTCGGGGCGCGCATGCCGCCCGCGGCCCGGGTCGGCTATCCGGAGCCGCTCGAGGACCAGGTGGGGGCGCTGCTCGGGCACCGGTACCACTCCACGGCGATCCTCGACGAACCCGGCGACGACGGGTCGATCCTGGAGGATCCCCGCGTGCCGACCGGACGTCCCGGCAGCCGGGCCCCGCACGTGGTGCTCGACTGGGACGGGCAGCGCATCTCCACCATCGACCTGTTCGGCACCGGCTTCGTGCTGATGGCGGCCAAGCAGTCGGGTCAGGTGTGGATGGATGCTGGGCGACTGGTCAAGGAGCGGCTCGGGGTGGAGCTCACGCGGCTGCTGGTGGACGACGAGCTGCTGGACGTGGAGGGGCGGTTCCTGGAGCGGTACGGCGTCAGCGGGGGCGGCGCCGTACTGGTGCGGCCGGACGGGTACGTGGCCTGGCGCTCACCCGAGCCGGACCCGGACCCGGTGGAGACGCTGGACCGCGTCATGCGCCGGATCCTCAGCCGCTGACCGGCAGGGGGCGGGGCGGCAATGCTGACCGGCAGGGGGCGGGGCGGCAATGCTGACCGGCTGGGGGCGGGGGCGGCATGCTGACCGGCAGGGGGCGGGGCGGCAGGCACTCGGCCACTGCCCCGCCCCGTCCCCTCCCGTCTGCGGTTTCTCAGCCGAGCAGCAGTTCCTCGCGCCGGGCGCACAACCTGTCCCGCATCCGGCCCAGCTCCCGGCGGCGCTCCTCCAGCCGCTCCACCACCTCGGCGACCTCGCCACCGCTGTCACCGCCGGCCACGCCGCCCGTGGCTCCCGGCGGCACGGTCATGCCGAGCGCGCGGACCTCCCGGGCGAACCCGACCGCGGCCTCCTCCCGGCCTCCGGCCGCCGCCTCTTCCCGGTCCCTGGCCGCGGCCCCTTCCCGGCCTCCGGCCGCCGCCTCCTGGCGCCCGGGGCCGTCCAGGATCGCGAGCCCGGCCGCCGTCGCGCGCTCCCTGGCCGGCAGCTCCACGTCGAGCTCGGCCAGCAGCCGCCCGATCTCCAGCAGCTCGGCGCCCCGCGGATCGGCCGAGCCGGTCAGCCGGCGCTCCTCGCGTACCAGAAGTTCCTCGTAGAGCTCCTTGGCCGGCCCCACCTCGGCCAGCTCCCGCTCCACCGCCGCGAGCACGATCGTGTACGCCCCCAGCCGGGCCTCCTCCAGGGCCACGTGCTCCTGATCCCACACCCCGGCCGCGTCGAGCTCCCGCCGGGCCTCCCACATCAGGCCGGTGATCGCCGTGCGGCGCTCGTTCAGCTCATCCCAGCGACGCGCCCGCCGGCGTGCCGTGCGCAGATCTTCGTCGATCATCTCAAACGGGATCACGTCCCTTTGACGGGATTACGACCTCATTTGGTTCAGGACGACCATGGACTTTTCCCATCAAACCAGGTCAGAACAGTCTCAGCTGTCCCGTGCGTTGCGCCTTCGCCTCACCGGCCCTGAGCGCCACGACGGCCGCCAGCAACAGCACCGCGGACAGCAGGGCCAGCGCCGCCAGCTCCCCGGCCAGCTCGCCGATCCCCTGCCCGCCAAGCAGCGCGCCCCGCACGATCGCCAGGCTCCCCGTGAGCGGCAGCACGGACCCGAAGGCCCGGACGATCCCCGGCAGCGCGAACGTCGGCAGCCGCACTCCGCTCGCGAACCACATCGGATCGTCGAGCAGGGTGTAGAGGAACGCCGAGTCCCTGGAGAAGATCAGCAGGCTGTTGAGGAACGCGCCCCAGGCGACGGCAGGCAGGAGCAGGGCCAGGAAGACGACCGCGTACATGGCGGGGTGGGCCACGTGCACCACGTCGAGCAGCGTGAGCATGGCCGCCGAGAAGCAGGCGAACAACCAGACGTTCTGCACCAGGGCCCCGAACCCGTTCGCGACCACCATCACCAGCCGGTTGGCCGGGGACAGGAACAGCAGCTCCAGCGTCCCCGTCTGCCGTTCCATGGAGAAGTGCCAGGCCGACTGCACCAGCGAGAAGAAGAACGTGAACCCGAGCGCGCCGGTGGCCAGGAAGGCCAGCAGGCGCTGCGGATCGGCGGCCAGGGGCCAGCGATCGGCGATGCCGGGGGTGGCGGCGAGCGGCTGGAGCATGTAGTAGGTCTCGGCGAGCTGCAACAGGGGCCAGATCAGCATCGACAGGATGACGAGCTTGCTGCCGAAGATCTGCCGGTGCTGCTTGAGCGCCTCGGCCCGGAGGACCTTCACCGCGTGCCTCACCTGGTCACCTGCCACGGGACGATCAGGCAGGGGCACAGGGTGTGCAGGTCCATGGCGCACGCCGGGCACATCGGGCCGGCGCCCGTGTGGCGGCGCTCCGACCAGCGGCCGAATATCCGCCACCTCATGCGACCACCGCCAGGGCCGGGCGGTCGCTCAGGGCCAGGATGGCGTCCTCCAGCGACGGCTCGGCGATCTCCAGGCCGCCCAGCGTGCCGCCCGCCTCGATGATCGTCGTGGTCAGCGCTCCGGCCACGTCGCCGGGGTGGCTGAGCTCGATCACCCCGCCGGGGCGCACCCGTACGGCCGGGTCGAACGCCAGCGCGGCGGCCTCGACCTCCGGCGTCAGTCCGGTCACCGTCACGCGTACGGTGCGGTGGCAGCCGGTGAGGGCCATGAGCTCGGCGGGGGTGCCCGCGGCGAGGTGGCGGCCGTCGCCGATCACGTACACGTGCTTGCAGAGCTGCTCCACCTCGGCCAGGTAGTGGCTGGTCAGCAGCACGCCCTTGCCGCGCTCGGCCAGCTCGGCCACCACCTTGCGCAGGTCGCGGGCGATCGGGGCGTCGAGGCCGAGGGTGGGCTCGTCGAGCAGCAGGTAGTCGGGGTCGTTCACCAGACCGCGGGCGATCGACAGGCGCTGGGTCATGCCCCGGGAGTACTGTTCGACCCTTGTGTCGGCCGCCTTGGTCAGGCCGACGAGTTCGAGCAGCTCTCCGATGCGGGGCTGCAACACCTTTCCGGGAATGTCGTACAGCTGCCCGAAGTACCAGAGGTTTTCGCGGCCGGTCATCCGGGCGTACACCATCCGCTCGCCACCCGCGATCAGGTTGATCCTCTTCCGCACGGCGTGCGGCCGTCTGACCGGATCGAGCCCGCCGATCCGCACGGTCCCCGACGTCTGCCTGAGCAGCGTGGTGAGGATCTTGATGGTGGTGGTCTTCCCGGCACCGTTCAGCCCGAGCAGTCCCGTGACGCGGCCGGTCGGGATGGCCAGGTTCAGCCCGTCGACGGCCACCTTCGTGCCGAACTGCTTGCGCAGGTTCACGGTTTCGATCATCAGTAACTCCGTTCCATGGCCCTGCGCTCCGCCCATGGCATCGCGAGGAATCCGGCGGTCGTGTAGAGGAGGCCGATCAGGACGGCGGTGGTGAACCGCCCGGCGTCGACGCCGGTGCCGACGGTGAACACCCCGCGTACGACGTCCATGGCCGCCGTCACCGGCACCACCTCGCCGAGCCACTGGAGCACCTCGGGGAGGTACTCCCTCGGGAACGTGAACCCGGACAGCAGGGCGATCGCGTAGAACACCGAGTTCTGCGTGATGTGCGCCTCCCCGGCGACGATCATCACGTTGCTCAGCACCACGGACATCCCGAACACGGCCAGCCCCAGCCCCGCCACGGCCAGCACGCCGTCACCCCACCCGGTGGGCTCCAGCCGCACCCCGAACAGCGCCGCGCAGCCGAGCAGCGCCACCACCTCCAGCGCCACGGCGCTGAAGGAGAACAGCGAGAAGCCCAGCAGGTACGGCATGCGCCGCGCCGGGGCCACGATCAGCGCGCCCATCGTGCCCTCGCGCTGCTCCTGGATCATGGCCTTGCCGGTCCACAGGATGCAGTGCTTGACGAACATGAGCGCCGCCGCGCCTACGGCGACGTAGCCCAGGTAGTCGGCCGTGCCGGACTTCCCGCGGAACTCCGCCGACACCTCACCCCGGCCCAGGATCTGCAGCCCGAGGTAGGCCAGGCTCACCGTGAACACGCCGAGCAGGAGGTTGCCGATGAAGTACGTCCAGGGGTAGGCCCGCCTCGTCACCAGCCACGACCGTCGTAATGTCGCCCATGTCACCACCATAAGTCTCCTTTGGGAACTGACTGAGTTTCTATCAGAGACTCACAATGCGGTAAAGTCCGCCCATGGTCAGGGAGCTACGCGAACAGGACGCCCAGTGCTCGATCGCCCAGGCGGCCTCGGTCATCGGCGACTGGTGGAGCCTGCTCATCGTGCGGGAGGTGACGCGCGGCCACCGCCGCTTCGACGACCTGCTGCGGGAGCTGGGCATCTCCAGGAAGGTCCTGACGGAACGCCTGAAGCACCTGGTGGAGCACGGGATCCTGGCGCGGGAGCCGTACCAGGTGGGGCCGGTGCGCCACGAATACGTCCTGACGGACACGGGCTGGGCCCTGGCGCCGACGTTGATCAGCATGCAGGACTGGGCGGACCGCTGGCTGCTGGGGGACGGCACGTTGACGGGCATCCCGAGCTCGGGGGGCACGGAGACGGCCCGCGTACACGCCCTCCTCCACACCCGGATCCCCACCCCCCTCCCCCTCCCCACCACCCCACCCCACCCACAGGAGGCAGGCGCTCCTGCCCACCCACAG